>NZ_JASCOR010000246.1 GCF_029959445.1 Stenotrophomonas sp. PS02298
GCCATGCTCGGCATTGGGCATTACCAGTAAAGCCTCTGCCGAGCATGGCTCGGCACTACCAGAACAAAAACGCCACCTTGCGGTGGCGTCTTTGGTCTACTTCAACCGGCTCAGCGCTTGCCGCTACCGAGCAAGCCGCTGCCTAGCCTGATCAGGTCGCTGACGCCGAACTGGCCGTCGCCGTCCTGGTCCAGCACGCTGCCGAGCAGGCCGCCGCCGATACCGCCGGCCTGGGAAACCTGCTGCTTTTCCTGGCCCAGGATCTGCGCCAGACCATTGGGGTCGGCTTGGCCGCCGCTGCTCATGCGCTGGGCAATGAAGGCCATCACGATCGGGGCGAGGATCTTCAGCAGTTGGCTGGAGCTGCTCGGGCTCAGCCCGGTGGCCTGGGCCAGGCCGGTCTCTGCACGGTCCTGGCTGCCGCCGAAGATGTGGCCGAGGATGCCAGCGCCGTTGGCTGCCGGGCTGTTGCCGCCGCCCATCACCGCACCCAGCACGCTGCCGATGTCCAAGCCGCTGTGGTTGTTCTGCAGTGCACCGAACAGGGCTTCGGCGCCCTGCGGCTTGGCCGCGTTGTTGCCCAGTGCGCCCATCAGCAACGGCAACGCGGCACTGATCGCGCCCGAGGCCTGCTGGCTGTCGATGCCCAACTGCTGCGAAACCTGCTGCAACGGTGCGCCCTGCAGCTGGGAGAGAAGGTCGTCGGTCAGGCTCATCGGGGAATCCTTGAAGGTGGGTTGTCCAGCGGCATGGTAACTCCCGCACGGGGGCGTAAGTGAAGAGGCCAAAGACGTGTTGGGTTGTGGGCAGAAACAGCACCGCCCGCGCAGGGCGGGCGGTGCTGTTTCATCGTTGGAACTGTCAGCTTGGCTTACAGCTCGATGTCCTCGGCGCCTGGGGTGGCGGTCGGGAAATCGCTGCCCGGGTGCGGCGGCGGTGCGAACGGATCAGCCGGGGCGGCTGCCGCAGCCAGCTTCTGCAGGGCGGCGGCGATGCCTGCGCCGTAGGCTGGATCGGCCTTGTTGCAGTTGTCGATGTGGCGCTGCTTGATGAAGTCGGGGGCATCACCCAGGGCGCGGGCGGTGTTCTCGAACAGACGCTGCTGCTGAGCGGCGTTGTAGCTGCGGAACAGGGCACCGGGCTGGCTGAAGTAGTCGTTGTCGTCTTCGCGGAAGTTCCAGAAGTCGGCATCGCCACGGATCTTCAGTGCCGGCTCGCGGTACTGCGGCTGCTCCTGCCATTGGCCGTAGCTGTTGGGCTCGTAATGCGGCAGGCCGCCGTAGTTGCCGTCCACACGCATGGCGCCATCGCGGTGGTTGCTGAAGACCGGGCAGCGGGCGGCGTTGACCGGGATCTGGTGGTGGTTGACACCCAGCCGGTAACGCTGCGCATCGGTGTAGGCGAACAGGCGGGCCTGCAACATCTTGTCCGGCGACGGACCAATACCCGGTACCAGGTTGCTCGGTGCGAATGCCGACTGCTCCACGTCCTGGTACCAGTTGACCGGGTTGCGGTTGAGTTCGAACTCGCCGACTTCGATCAGCGGGTAATCGCTCTTCGGCCAGACTTTGGTCAGGTCGAACGGATGCACGCGATAGGTCTCCGCTTCAAGTTCCGGCATGACCTGCACGAACAGCTTCCATTTCGGGAACTCACCGCGCTCGATCGCCTGGAACAGGTCACGGCCGTGGCTTTCGCGGTCCTTGCCGACCAGCACTTCGGCCTGGGCATCGGTCAGCGCCTGCACGCCCTGCTGGGTGACGAAATGGAACTTCACCCAGAAGCGCTCGCCGCCCTCATTGGTGAAGCTGTAGGTGTGCGAACCGAAGCCGTTCATGTGGCGGAAGCTGCGCGGGATGCCACGGTCGCTCATCACCACGGTGACCTGCATCAGCGCTTCCGGCAGCAGGGTCCAGAAGTCCCAGTTGTTGCGGGCGCTGCGCAGGTTGGTGTGCGGGTCGCGCTTGACCGCCTTGTTGAGGTCGCCGAACTTGCGCGGGTCGCGCAGGAAGAACACCGGCGTGTTGTTGCCGACCAGGTCCCAGTTGCCTTCCTCGGTGTAGAACTTCAGTGCGAAGCCACGGATGTCGCGTTCGGCATCGGCTGCGCCGCGCTCACCGGCCACGGTGGTGAAGCGGGCGAACATCTCGGTCTGCTTGCCCACGGCCGAGAAGAGCTTGGCGCGGGTGTACTTGCTGATGTCATGGGTGACGGTGAACGTGCCGAATGCGCCCGAGCCCTTGGCATGCATGCGGCGCTCGGGAATGATCTCGCGATTGAGGTTGGCGAGCTTTTCAAGCAGCCATACATCTTCCATCAGCAACGGGCCGCGCGGGCCTGCGGTCTTGCTGTTCTGGTTGTCCACCACCGGCGCGCCAAAGGCGGTGGTCAGCGGCGTCACCGGTGCGTCGCCATGCTGCTGCTTGGGTGTGGTGCTGGTGTCACGCTGCGACTGCGCGGCCTGCTCGGGGGAGGGGGCGCTGTGGTACGGACAGGTCGGCTTGGTGTCATTGCTCATGGCTGGCTCCTGCTGGCGTTGGGGTAGTTCTTGCAGGGACTGTAACCACCGACGTGTTAAATGAATAATCAAATGAACTGCTCGCTCTGATAGGGCTTACCTATTGCTCGGCTAGCCGGGATAAATGCGCTCTGTTGATGCCGCAGGCTCAATGCGCTGGCCGTCAGCCGTTATGCTGGGCAGCTGCCTGTGCCGGAACCCCCAATGAGCCAACGCGCTGCCCGATTGCTGCACCTGCTGGATGAATTGCGGCGCCGCCGCACGCCGGTGCGCGGTGCCGAACTGGCGCAGCGCCTGGAGGTGAGCCTGCGCACCGTGTACCGGGACATCGATGCCTTGCGCGCGCAGGGCGCCGATATTGCCGGTGATCCGGGCATCGGCTACCAGTTGCGGCCGGGTTTCCTGCTGCCACCGATGATGTTTTCCGCCGAAGAACTCGAAGCGGTGCTGCTGGGCGCGCGCTGGGTGGCCTCGCATGGCGACCCGGAACTCGCGGCCGCAGCCGACACCGCATTGCAGCGTGTCATTGGCGTACTGCCCGAAACGCTGCGCCTGCAGGTCGAAACCAGCGGGCTGTTCGCACCGCACTGGCACGCGGTGCCACCGGAGCCGTGGCTGCCGGCCTTGCGCCGTGCCATCCGCGACGGCAATGCCGTGCGCATCCAGTACCGCGACGTCGAGGGCAGGGTCAGCGAGCGCATGATCTGGCCGTTCGCGATGGCGTTCATGGCCGACGTACGCATGTTGGCTGCATGGTGCGAAATGCGTGGTGATTTTCGTCACTTCCGCGCTGATCGATTACTGGCACTGGAGGACAGCGCGCAGCGCTATCCAGCGCAACGTCATCAGTTGTTGAAGCGTTGGCGCGCGCAGTGCATGACGGACAACTGATGCATCACTACTGACAGCGGCTGTCAGTAGCCCCTGCGCACACTGTCGGCTCCTTACAACGCAGGTGCCTGACATGACCGATACGCTTACCTTCTACAGCCATCCACATTCGCGTGGCCGCATCACCCGCTGGATGCTGGAAGAAACCGGCCTGCGCTATGACGCGGTGATGCTGGAGTACGGCACCAGCATGAAGTCGGCGCAGTATCTGGCGATCAACCCGATGGGCAAGGTGCCGGCCTTGGTGCAGGGAACAACGGCAATCACCGAGAACGCCGCGATCTGCCTGCACCTGGCCGATCTGGCCCCGGCCAAGGCCTTGTTGCCGCCAGTAGGCAGCGCCGAGCGCGGCGAATGCTACCGCTGGGTATTGTTCGCGGCCGGGCCGCTGGAAGCCTTCGTCACTGATCGTCGTCATGGTGGCCTGGCGCCGCCGATGGAGGCGGGCTACGGTACCGCCGAGGATCTGCTGCATACGCTGGAAGCAGCGGTTGCCGGCAAGCGCTATCTGGTCGGGGACAGCTTTACCGTTGCCGACCTGTATATGGCGTCGTTCCTGAGCTACTACATCCGCGTGGGTGAGCTTGAGGCCAAGCCGGTGTTCACCGACTACTGCGCTGTGCATCTGCAACGACCGGCGTCGGTGCGGGCGGGGCAACTGGATGATGCGCTGGTCGCGCCTGTGGGAGCGGCGTAAGCCGCGAAGCCAGGATTGCTCGAAAGGCGGAAAGAGCCGACCCCTCCCCAACCCACCCCATTGGTTCGCAAAATGGTGGGAGTAGAAGCCGTATTGGGCGCCC
>NZ_JASCOR010000247.1 GCF_029959445.1 Stenotrophomonas sp. PS02298
CCCCCCCCGCCCCCCCCCCCCCCCCCCCCCCCCCCCCCCCCCCCCCCCCCCCCCCCCCCCCCCCCCCCCCCCCCCCCCCCCCCCCCCCCCCCCCCCCCCACTACGGGTTGCAGGCGTTGCGAGCTTCGCGGCTTACGCCGCTCCCACATCGCTCCTACTTTGCTCCTACGCCGCCATCCGCCGTAGCGTCAGGTTGTAGCTCGTCGCATAGATCGCGGTTACCGAGAGCGGCACCACGATCGTGCGCAGGATCTCAGGCGTACCAGCGATCCAATGGATGCTGCTGAGCAAGCTCAGCGAAACCGCAACAGCAACCACCGGCGGTACCCAATAGCCGGCGCTTCCGGGCAAACGCGCGGACAGCGTCTCGATCATGCGCTTCAGGAACAGAGTGATCAGCGCCGACAAGGTGCCCTGCACTACGCCTGCGATCAACGGCCGCGGCATTGGGTGCGCAAGATTCGCGAACGTGGCCCAGCTACCCATCGCAATGAACGCCACGGCCATATGCACGGCGCTGTTGCGGGTGGTGGCTGTGGTGGTTCTCGGCACGTGATGGTCCTGCGGGCTTGTTGTGGCGTGGCAGCGCAGCATGACCGATGCGCCAGCTGGCAATCAACCTCGACCCGCCAAGGTATCCGTCGCTCGCGAACGAGTAAGCCGGTATTCCGCCCGCAAGCGATCGGCTTTCTCAACGGCACCTGCAACCGATCAGAACGGCGGCCAGAGGTGCAAGCGCATCCTTTCAACTGCACTACGTCCGGTTACCGCCCCCAGCCCAGACCTCAACTCACTCAACCAGCCCAAGAAATGCCCGCATGCGACCCAGCTCCACGTCCAGCCCGTCGACAAACCCCGCGTCACGCGGCGCCCGTCCTTCGACGTACTGCAGTTGCGCATCCAACGCGCCAGCAGCCACCGATAGATTGCCCCAACCAATGACCCGATCGCCCCACAGCAGCGGCAACGCGTAGTAGCCCAATTTGCGCTTTGCCGGCGGAGTGTAGGCCTCGAAGCGGTACGCCCAACCCCACAGCAGCTCAAAGCGACGGCGATCCCAGACCACCGGATCGAACGGAGTCAGCAGGCGCACCTGGGTGTCCGGCTTCCAGCGTCGGCTTTCCGCACGCTCATCGGCAGGCCATACCCAATCAACGCCATCCACCCTCGCCCGCTGCAGACGCAGGCGCGCACGCGCCAACGCCGCTTTGCGCGCATCCTTCCATTGCGGGACACCATTCCCCAGATAGGCCACCAGCTGACCGAGACTTGCATCGGGAAGCGGTGCGTACTTGCCAACAATCAGATCGATCAATGCGTCCATGCGCGCATCGATCTCGGCAGCAGTTACCGCCAGCGCCGCTTCGCGAACTGCATAGACGCGCGTGCCACCATCGCGTCGCGCCACCCGCAGCATGCCGCGGTAATGCATGCCATCGAGCAACTGGGTACTGGCATTGGACGAGCCGCCAAACCAGTTGGTGGTCTTGCCGTGTGCAAAGTGCGCATCCACCTCACGCGGATGCACCGCACCACGCTCGGCGATGAAGGACTGCACCGCCTGCGCCTGCTTCCAACGTGCCGGCGTCCACTCCATCCGAGCCTGTCGCGGGTGCATCAGCGCCTGGTGGCCGCGTGGCAGGAAGCCATAGTTGACGAAGAAATCTTCCTCGATGGGAAGTCGTGGATAGCGCCGCTCCAGGTCCCCGGCCCGGTATCCCAGGACCCGGTGCCGCAGCGTCAGGTCCTGCGCCCTTGCGGGCGCACGGATCGGATCAGCCTGCACGAAACCCAGCTTGGCAATCGCCCGCATCAGCGTTGTCGGCTTGAACAGCGTGCGGGCGACCGCGTAGCGGCGCAGGTGGTCGAGGCTGAGCGTCATGGGCCGATGATGCCAGCAACCATGAAAGAAAGGCCAAGGTGGCACGCATGCCGACCTTGGCCCCGCAGCATACCCGCGCTGCAAAAGTTGCTGCGTCAGCTGCCCAGTTCGATGCGGGCAACGGCTTCCTCAGCACCTTTCGGGTCGCTTTCGCCGTTCTTGATGCTGACGTACAGCACGTTGTTCTTCGCATCCAGTGCCAGGCTGTTCGGGTGGGTCGGCACCGACCAGCTGGCCACCTGCTGGTAGCTGTCGCTGTCGTAGGCGGTGACGCTGCCGGCTTCGCGGTTGGTCACGTACAGGCGCTTGCGCGGTGCATCCAACAGGATGCCGAGCGGGCCGGCATCGGTGGGGATGCTCGCCAGCTCTGCACCACTGCTGCGGTCCAGTACCAGCACGCGCTTGCCCGGATGACGCGAGACGAAACCGTCGATGCTGCTGCCCTGGTACTTCCGGATCATCTCCAGGCCTTGGTCGGTGACGAACAAGCGCGTGCCCGCAGGATCCAGCGCGATGTTCATCGGCTGCTCGGCGCTGACCTGGAAGCGCTGCTCGACCTTGCCACTGTCAGTGCCCACGGTGACCACTTCGCCCAGCAGATTGCTGGTGTAGACGCGCTTGCCGGCCGCATCCAGTGCGAGGCCTGGCGCCTTGGCCTTGCCCAACCCTTCAATGGTGTCGATCAGCTGCAACGACTGCGTATCGACCACGAACAGCACACTGCCTTCCTGCGAATGACCGGTGACATACAGGCGATGGTTGGGCGCATCCACCACCAGCTCGCGAAGGTCATGGCTGTAATAGGACTTGCCGTCCTTGCCAGTGACCTTCTCCATCAGCTGCACGGTGCCGATGGCCTTGTTCTGCGCGGTATCGACCACGGTCACCGAGGTATCGACGGTGTTGCCGACGTAGAGGCGATTGCTGGCGTCATCCAGTACCACACCGAAGCCCTTGCGCTCCAGCGGAATGCGCTGCTGTACGGCGAGCGTGGTGGGGTCCAGGCGCAGCACTTGAGCCGGACCGGCGGCATCGCCAAAACCACCGGACGAAGCGACGAAAACAGCGTTCTGCGCGGGGCTGTAAGCCAATTCATACAGGCCCTTGGCGACGGCCTGACGCTGCACATTGGCGGTAGCGCTACTGGTTGCAGCAACCGGCGAGGTCGCCGAAGCAGCCGGCGCAACTACCGCAAGAGAGACCGCCAGCGCGAGCGCAGCGGATCGGAACAGGGGGGATTTCGACATTGCGAGCTTCCTTGATAGGGCACGAAGGGTGTCCTGGCTCGCTGCGCCGTTGTCGAACGGGAATGGCTGGCTGGTGCCGGCATGTTAGAGCAAAACCGGGGTCAGAGTCAGGTTCTTACAGCAAACGCCCCACTCCCCGGATCGATCCACCACACCAGTCGCCCTAGCGTTGCAGACGAGCGGCCACCGGAGTTCAACATGGCAAGGCGACCACGAATTGATCCGCCTGGAGTAACCCAGCACGTGATTCAACGCGGCAACGACCGGCAACCATGCTTCTTCCGCGACATCGACCGCATGCGTTACCTGCAGGATCTACACACGCTCAGCATCGAGCGCGAATGCCGCGTGCATGCCTATGTATTGATGACCAACCACGTCCACTTGTTGATGACGCCCGCTGAATCCGGCGCGATCAGCGGCCTGATGCAGGCATTGGGCCGGCGCTATGTCCGCTATATCAACGACGCCTACGAGCGCACCGGTACGCTATGGGAAGGCCGCTACAAATCTCACCTTGTCGCGAATGACGAGCACCTTCTGCGCTGTTATCGCTACATCGAGTTGAATCCTGTCCGCGCTGGAATGGTGCAGCGACCCGCCGATTACCCGTGGTCGAGTTACCGGCACAATGCCTTCGGTGTGGCAAACCCGGCCCTACAAGCCCACGTCTGCTACGTCGCGCTGGGTGCCTGCGAAGCCCAGCGACAGACGGCATACCGCGAACTCGTTCAACAGGTGAGCGACGAAGACACCGCGAGCTTCCGCGACCACCTCTACCGCCAACAGCCAATGGGCAACGATCGCTTCCGGGCAGCCATCGAAGCGCAACTCGGCCGCAATCTGGCGCCTGGCAAGAGTGGCCGGCCCCGGAAAGCGGGGCCGGCGCGCTAGTTGAGCGAAGGGCCTGTCCTAGATTTTGTGTAAACGGGTCACCGGCAGGAAACTGCCATCTGACCTGGAGACACCATGAGTTCACGCAAACATGAAGTACCCAACGAGTTGCTGAGCAGCTTGTTGGCTAACTACA
>NZ_JASCOR010000248.1 GCF_029959445.1 Stenotrophomonas sp. PS02298
CCGGCGGAGTGACGACGCGCGGCCCGTAGTGATGCGGGCCGCGCGTTTCAAGCTGCCGCAGCGCAGCCGTGGGTCGTATCATCGCCGGCTTACGCAAGGGAAGATCATGGACGCAGGAACGCATCGCCCCGGCTCGCGGGTGCATTGGGGCTGGCTCTATCTGCTTTGGGCTGCACTGCCGCTGTTGGCCGCGCTGCTATTGGCCCGTTACGCCGGGATGGACGTGCCTGCGCCGGTGCAGCAGGCCGTCAGGGTTGGCTCTGCGGCACTGCATTCGAGCTCACCCTTGGGGTTGTTCCTGCTGCAGCTGCTGGTATTGCTGCTGGTGGCCAAAGGTGCCGGGCGCGTGCTGCGTTGGTTTGGCCAGCCTGCGGTGATCGGCGAGATGGCGGCTGGTTTGATGATGGGGCCGCTGCTGTTTGGCAGTGTCTTCCCGCAGTTGCAGGCCGCGCTGTTTCCGGCGAGTTCATTGGGGCCGCTTGGACTGGTCAGCCAGCTTGGTGTGCTGATGTTCCTGCTGGTGGCCGGCGCGGAGCTGGATCTGGGGCGGCTGCAGGGGCGGCGACGCTTTGCGATTGCAGTGAGTCACGCCGGCATTGCGGTGCCATTTCTGTGTGGCGTATTGCTGGCTATCTGGTTGTATCCCGCCCATGGCCCAGCAGGCGTGGGCTTCACTTCGTTTGCGCTGTTCATCGGCATCTCACTGAGCATTACTGCCTTCCCGGTGCTTCTGCGCATTCTTGCAGATCGCGACATGACCCACAGTCCGTTGGGGCAGACCGCGATTGCCTGTGCAGCGCTGGGCGACGCCACGGCCTGGTGCATGCTTGCGTTGATTGTTGCGGCCACGCAGGCAGCCGGATGGGGCGCTGCGGGTTTCAGTCTGGCCTGTGTGACGGTTTTCATCGGATTGATGTTGGGTGTGGTGCGGCCATGGTTTGCACGGCAACAGATTGCCGCCGGCCGCGAAGGGGCATGGTTGCTGGGGATGCTGTTGCTGACCCTGGCCAGCGCCTTGTTGACCGAGTCCTTGGGCATCCACGCATTGTTCGGTGCGTTCGCCGCCGGTGTCGCCGCGAACTCCAATGTGCAGTTGCGCGAATTGATCATCAACAAGGTCGAGCCCCTGGCGGTGACCTTGCTGCTGCCGCTGTTCTTCGCCATGACCGGCTTGCGCCTGCGCGCCGATGCCTTGCAGGTCAGTGATCTGTGGCTGTGCCTGCTGGTGATAGCGGTGGCCAGCGCTGGCAAGCTGCTTGGTACGTTCGCCGCTGCGCGCAGTGCGGGCATGCCGGCCCACGATTCGCTGCGCCTGGGGGTGTTGATGAACACCCGAGGCTTGATGGAGCTGATCGTGCTCAATCTTGGGTATGAACTTGGCTTGCTCGGCGACCGCCTGTTCGCGGTATTGGTGATCATGGCTTTGGTGACGACGGCGATGACGGGCCCATTGCTGAGCTGGAGTGCGCGCGGCAAGGGAAGGACAGGCTGAGTGCTTTCGCCAATGCAGTCCGCAGGTGTTGTTCCTCTCAATTCAAAAGGATTTCCGATGCGCGTATTGCCGTTGTTGATACTGGGGTTGTTGAGCAGTCCGATGGTCGCCACCGCGAACGAGGCACCGTTGGAGCGGCATCAACTTGGCAGCTGGGAAGCAGATATCGGCTACACCGGCGTGGTGCGCGATGGCGACACGCTGCATATCTCCGGCGTCCCGTGCCGAGGTGCGGACATGCATCTCGCGGTACGAGATTGCTATGGAAAGCTGACGAAAATCCTGCAGGAGTTCGATGCTGACAGCAGTCAGGTGGTCAAGGAAACGGTGTTCACCACGGATATGGATGGCTTGATCAAGGCGATTCCCGATCGCAAGGCTTTCTTCGCCGACGGCAAGTATCCAGCCGCGAGCTGGGTGCAGATCAGTCGCCTGTTCGACGCCGAGGCCAAGCTTGAAGTGGAGTGGACGGTGCGGCTGAAGTAAGGCTTGCCCGAGCTGCAGTCACCACAACCAGGCCCGCCGTTTGTGGGAGCGGCGTAAGCCGCGAAGCAGGGACACCATCAGATTGCATATGCATCGAGGGTTCCAGTAAATCCAGCTTCGCGGCTTATGCCGCTCCCACACCGGGATGCCAGCCGGGGTTGCGTGCGCGGTGATGTCTCCTATCTTGGACTCAAGCTCAGGGTGTGCGCTGCCTTGCCTGGCAGGAACGGCGTTGGCCGGCCTTCCACCCAGTCGTCGTGGCCTGCGCCCCAGAATGGCGACAGTGGATGGCCGCTCTGGCCGCCGGGCATGTGCACGATGCCGTCGGCTTCGTGACCGGGCGACACCACCATGCGCTCGGAAGCGCCGAACCTGGGGCCGACCACGCGTGGCATGTTGTCGTCACCGGCCAAGGGCTGGGCCGGCATGCATAGCCAGCGTTTGAATAGACCCGGCAATGCCATCGAGACCGGATGGCAGATCGCGGCGGTGTTGCGCTCGCCCCAGCTGCGTTGCGCCAGATCCGGGCCCTGTTCGGCCAGATCTTTTTCCAGTTGGCGGGCGCTATCGGCGAGCAATGCATCCCAGCTCTCATAAGGCGGTGGCAGCAGATGCGGTGGACGTTCCTTGAGCAGGGGCCAAAGCACGCCTTCGAACTGTGCAAGCTTGGGTGGAATGTAGCGCTCGCCAAGGTGTTCCTTGGCCGGCGCCAGCAGCGCGCCTTCCATGTTGTCCATCAGGATGCCGCGGAAGCCGCGCGCCATCCGGTAACTGACCGAATCAGTGGAGGCGCGGCCCTGCCATTGGCGGCTGGCGGCTTCCAGCCGCTTCAGCGCAGGATCATCGCTGTGCTCGACGGTCTGCCGCAGCAGCTTCCACCAGCGTTCCATCAGCAGGGCGCGGTCGTCCAGTTGGATCGCCAGCAGGTCGTTTTCCTTGAAGCTTTCGTGGGCAAACAGACCGTCGCGGATCTGCTTGGCGCGCGCACCGAAGTCATAACCGCCATCGCCGACTTCGGCCAGGGCGGCACCGTCGAGGACGCGGCCATTCGCTGTCCACAGGCGGTGATCGGGCGGGTCGACCAGTGCCGGTGCGTGGTCGGTGCGGATCGGCCACGGCGAGCAGTTGACCTGCGCCGCTGCGTCGGCATGGCAGCTTGGGTCACGCGCAGGGCGCGCGCCGATCAGGCGCCAGGCGATGCGGCCGCTGCGGTCGGCGACCAGCAGGTTCTGTGCGGGGATGCCGGCACGATCGGCTACTGCAAACGCAGAGTCCAGATCGGCGGCCTTGGCCATGTCGGCGAAATCCAGGCGGACCGCACCGGCTTGTTGACCAACCCAGCGCAGTGCGAGCAGCTGCCCACCGGGTTCGTCGTGCAGGACCGGGCCCCAATCGCTCTCCCGCACCAGCAGCATTTCCGGGTTGGCACCGGCAACGGCAATGGCCTCGTTGTAGCTGCGCAGTGGCGTGCTGGCGGGCAGGGCGGTGTAGTCGGCGGTGTCGATATAGCTGTTGGTGAAGGCCCAGGCGACCCGCGTATTGCTGCCGACGATGACCGCGGGCAGGCCGGGCAGAGTGAATCCGGCGACATCGACCTTGCCCTCCGGCGCAGTCGGGTCGGCATAGCGCAGGCGTGCGCGGAACCAGATATTTGGTGCACGCAGGCCCAGATGCATGTCGTCGGCGATGATGGCGCGACCGTCTTCGGTCAGAGCGCCGGCTACTGCGAAGTTATTGCTTCCTAGAACCTCAGAGTCCGTCGCGACCGGCGCAGGTGGTGCAGTGCCAGTCTGCTTGCGCAGGTCCAGCGTTGCCGCATCCGGTAACACCGCATCACCACGGGGCGCGCCGAACAAGGGGGCATCCCAGCTGCTGCCGTCGTGGGCAAGCATTGCGTACAGCGCGGGTGGCACCACGCTGCGGATGCGCGCCATCGCCAGTTCGCGGGTATTGGTCGGGTCCTGCAGGTCGGCGTACATCGCCAGCCCGGTCAGCACCGAGTCCTCCAGCTCCCACGGCCGCGGCTGCTGGCGCAGCAGCAGATACGGCCATGGCCGCCCCCGCAGGGCGGCCAGGCCCGCATTGACACCGTCGCGGGAAGCCACG
>NZ_JASCOR010000249.1 GCF_029959445.1 Stenotrophomonas sp. PS02298
CGGGGGGGGTTTGTTGGGGGCGCGGCGTCCGCCGCTATGCTGATGGACGTTCAGATTGCAGACTCTGCCAGCCATCAAGCATTGCCTGCTTCGCGGCTGACGCCGCTCCTACTTGCCCCTTCTATCTCTGCAGCCACCGGTTTGCCATCCGCCGCATGGATTCATCCTGGTCATTGGCGATCTCGCCTACCGGCCGCCATGCCAGCTCCAGCGATTCCTCGCTGACCACGAACGCCTCGTTGCCACCGGCGACGACCACATAACGCACGTCGTAATGCCAATGACCGGGAATATCCTTGCGCTCGGGAATCCAGTGCCGGTCCAGATCAAAAATATCGGCCGACGCCAATGTCAGGCCCGGGAGCCCGGATTCCTCTTCGGCTTCGCGCAGCGCAACAGCCGCCAGATCGTGGTCACCATCGGCATGCCCACCCAACTGTAACCAGCGTTGCAGCTTGCGATGGTGGGTGAGCAGCGCGCGCTTGCCATCGGCGCTGACCAGCCAGGCGCTGGCGGTGAAGTGACCGGCCAGTCGCTCGCGGGTGAAGGGGTCCACCCCACCTTCGTCAAGCAGGGCCAGGAACGCCTGCGTCACCTGCTCATGCTCCCGGTGGCGCTGGGAATACTCCACAAATGCCTGACGCAGCAGTAGATCTTCACCGTGCATGACTGTAAGCACATCCAATTGAATCAATCCGGCAGCCATTATCGCTGTCGATGTTGCAGTTGCGCTTGTCGAGTTTCGCCAGCTTTGGCAAGGTAGAGCGGTTGCCGACCGTTCAGCTTGCGTCGCCATACAACCGGCCCCGTCGCCCCAGCGCGTTCGGGCCAATACACAGCTCGGGAATTTGCGGAATGCTTAAAACACTGTTGAGGGTCAAACCTGTCGAACCGGCCGCACATGTCGATGCCGGCGAGCCGATTGAAGGCAGCCTGCAAGGCGAAGCCACGCTCAAGCGGACCCTCACCGCCAAGCACCTGATCCTGCTCGGCATTGGTGCGGTGATCGGTGCGGGCATCTTCGTGCTGACCGGCCAGGCTGCGGCCAACCACGCCGGGCCGGCGGTGATGCTGTCCTTCGTCTTCGCCGGCATTGCCTGTGCACTGGCCGGTCTTTGCTACGCAGAATTCGCGGCGATGATGCCGGTCTCCGGCAGCGCCTACTCCTATTCCTATGCCACTCTCGGCGAAGGCATGGCCTGGTTCATCGGCTGGTGCCTGGTGCTTGAATACCTGTTCGCCTCGGCCTCGGTCGCAGTCGGTTGGTCGGCCTACCTGATCAGCTTCATCACCACCACGCTGCACATGCCTTTCCCCGATGCCTTGTCAGCGGCACCAATGGCCTGGACCGGCAGCGAGTTCGTCAACTCCGGCAAGCTGTTCAACCTGCCTGCGGTGCTGATCGTGGCCGCCATCACCGGCCTGCTCTACGTCGGTGTCACCCAGTCCACCTTCGTCAACGCAGTGATCGTCGCGATCAAGATCACCGTGATCTGCCTGTTCGTCGGCTTTGGCATCCAGTACATCGACCCGGGCAACTGGCAGCCGTTCATCCCCGAAAACACCGGCACCTTCGGCGAGTTCGGCTGGAGCGGCGTGTTCCGTGCGGCCACCATCGTGTTCTTCGCCTATATCGGCTTCGATGCCGTTTCGACCGCCGCCGGTGAAACCAAGGACCCGCAGAAGAACATGCCGATCGGCCTGCTCGGTTCACTGGCCGTCTGCACCCTGGTCTACATCGTGGTCTGCGCGGTGCTGACCGGCATGCTGCCGTACAACCTGCTCGGCACCGACAAGCCGGTGGCCACCGCGCTGGAAGCCTATCCCAGCCTGTCCTGGCTGAAGACCGCGGTCGAAATCGGCGCCATCGCCGGCCTGTCCTCGGTCGTGCTGGTGATGATGATGGGTCAGTCGCGCATCGCCTACACCATCTCCCGTGACGGCCTGCTGCCGAAGATGTTCGGCAAGGTCCACCCGCGCTTCCGCACCCCGTATGTCAGCACGCTGGTGGTAGGCGTGCTTGCAGCAGCCCTCGCAGGTCTGGTCCCGCTGAACGTGCTCGGCGAGCTGGTGTCGATGGGTACCCTGCTGGCGTTCGCCACGGTCTGTATCGGCGTGCTGGTGCTGCGCCGTACCAAGCCGGACAGCGTGCGTCCGTTCAAGGTACCGGCGGCGTGGCTGATCTGCCCGCTGGGCGCACTGGCCTGTCTGGCCTTGTTCATGCAGGCCTTCGTGGTGCATTGGCACCTGTTCGTTGGCTGGACCGTGCTGGGCCTGTTCATCTACTTCAGCTACGGCATCCGCAACAGCAAGCTGAACAAGCAAGCCTGATCCACACCCCGACCGGCGCCTGGCGCGCCGGTTTTCTTTTGCGCGCCCGCCGCGCACCGATGAGCGAAGACCCGAAACATGTTCAAGCAACTCTGGGCCACCAAACATCCGCACGCCGCACATGAGGAAGCCAATGGCCTGAGCCTGCGCCGAACCCTCGGCCCCTGGGGGCTGACCGCGCTGGGCATCGGCGCGGTGATCGGCGGCGGCATCTTCGTCATCACCGGCCAGGCCGCGGCCAACCACGCCGGCCCGGCAATCATGCTGTCCTTCGTGCTGGCAGCCATCTGCTGCGCCTTCTGCGCCCTCGCCTACGCCGAATTCGCCTCGATGGTGCCGGTATCCGGCAGCGCCTACACCTACACCTACGCCACCTTCGGCGAGCTGTCGGCCTGGTTCATCGGCTGGATGCTGGTGCTTGAGTACGGCGTTTCGGCTTCGGCAGTGGCTGTCAGCTGGACGGGCTATTTCCTGAGCTTCCTCGCCCATTTCGACATCCACCTGCCGGCAGCGCTGGTCAGCGCCCCACTAGACGCCCAGCTCAAGCCGACCGGCGCGATCGCCAACATCCCGGCGGCCATCCTGGTGCTGCTGCTGACCTGGCTCTGCTACGTCGGCATCAGCAAATCCTCGGCGATGAACATGGCGATGGTGGTACTGAAAACCGGCCTGATCATCCTGGTGATCGTGGCCGGCTGGAAGTACGTGGACACCAGCAACTGGACCCCGTTCATCCCCGCCAATGAAGGCCCGGGCAAGTACGGCTTCGACGGCGTGCTGCGTGGCGCCGCTATGGTGTTCTTCGCCTATATCGGTTTTGAAGCGGTATCGGTGGCGGCGCAGGAATCGCACCGCCCGCAGCGCGATCTCCCGATCGGCATGCTGCTCTCGCTGGTGATCTGCACCGTGCTGTACATCGCCATGGCCGCAGTGATGACCGGACTGGTGCCGTACCAGCTGCTGGGCACCGCCGAGCCGGTGGTCACTGCCGTTGCCGCACACCCGCAGCTGGACTGGCTGCGCATCATCGTCGAGATCGGCGCACTGATCGGCTTGGCTTCGGTGGTACTGGTGATGGTGATCGGCCAGCCGCGCATCTTCATGATCATGGGCCGCGACGGCCTGCTGCCGCCGGTGTTCACCAAGATCCACCCCAAGTACCGCACCCCGCACATCAACACCGTCATCACCGGTATCGGCATTGCCCTGCTGGCCGCTCTGTTCCCGCTGGACATCCTCGGCGAGCTGACCTCGATGGGTACGCTGATCGCCTTTGCCGCAGTCTGCGCCGGCGTGCTGGTCCTGCGCCGCACCCAGCCGGACCTGCCGCGCCCGTTCCGCATCCCGATGGCCTGGTTGATCTGCAGCCTCGGCGTGCTCAGCTGCGTCGCGTTGCTGACTGCAATGACGCTGCACAACTGGATGCTGATGGGCGTATGGACCGTCACCGGCTTCATCATCTATTTCCTGTACGGCGTGCGTCACAGCAAGCTCAATGCGGCCAACAAGGCCAGGAACGGCTGAGTTGTCAGCGATGAACGAAACTGAAGCCCGGGAGCGATCCCGGGCTTTTTCGTTGCCGGGTAAGCCCGCACCGCCCGTAGCCCGGGTAAGCGAAAGCGCACCCGGGAGTTTGGAAGACAAATCTCCGAGAACGGCCCCGGGTGCGCTTTCGCTTACCC
>NZ_JASCOR010000024.1 GCF_029959445.1 Stenotrophomonas sp. PS02298
GCCGAGCCATGCTCGGCTGGAGCGTTACCGGTAGAGCCCCTGCCGAGCATGGCTCGGCACTACCGATGCAAAGGCCAATCGCAACAAACCCTAGGCTTTGAACATACACAGGTGCGCTTCTATCGCGCCGGGGCGCCGCCTAGGCTTCGCCCAACGTCGGAGTTGCGTCCGGTGCCCGCCTGGTCGGGGACCGAAAACAGCAAACGGCAGGATCAAAGGGGCGCTAGTCCCCGTCGCATTCTGGCTCTGCCGGCTCCCAGGCCGGTCGCGTCACACATTCAAACCTGGGGGAGAGAACAACATGATCAAGCCACTTTCGGCCGCCATCAGCGCCGTGCTGCTCGCCAGCGCGATGAGCCCGGCCTTTGCACAAGACGCCGGCGACGCCGCCACCAACCTGGACCAGGTGATCGTCACCGGCAGCCGCACCCCGGTCGCCATCGAGAAGGTTCCCGGCGCCGTCACCCTGGTGACCCAGGAGCAGGTGCAGCGCACCCTCAACCTGACCGAAGACGCCACCGCCGTGCTCGCACGCATGGTGCCTGGCTACTCCGAATCCTCTCAGGCGATGAGCAACTCCGGTGAGACCCTGCGTGGTCGCATCGCGCTGCGCCTGTTCGACGGCGTGCCGCAGGGCTCGCCGCTGCGCGAAGGCAACCGCAACGGCACCTTCACCGACATGGGCGTGATCGGCCGCATCGAGGTCATCAATGGCCCGTCCGCCGCCGAAGGCATTGGTGGCGCCGGTGGCGTGATCAACTACCTGTCCAAGAACCCGGAAGTCGATGGTCACCAGACCATCATCAGCACCCGCTACGGCACCCAGTTCAAGGACAACAGCGACCAGTCCAAGATCGGCGTCACCCACACCTTCCGTGGCGATGCGACCGACTTCGTGATCAGCGGCGCTTACATTGACCGTGGCATCGCCTATGACGGCGACGGCCGCCGCGTCGGCCTGAACACCTCCGGTTCGCTGTCCGATTCGTACAGCAAGAACCTCTTCGTGAAGGGCGGCTACAACTTCGGCGAAGACCAGATGCAGCGCATCCAGGCCAGCTACAGCAACTTCCATATCGGCGGCAAGCACAACTACATCCCGGTGGAAGGTTGCCGCTTCGATCCAGTGGAGTGCCCGAACCCGACCACCAACACCGCCGAGAAGGGCTCCATCGCCGGCTCGCTGGCCGAGTTCAACGACTTCGAACAGTTCGCGGTGAAGTACACCAATGCCGATTTCTTCGGCGGCGACCTGAGCGTTGATGCCTATTGGGCAGAGCAGGCCATGCGTTACGTGCCGGAGAACGGCGACGACCGCCAGTTGACCAAGCCGGCCCCGACCGATGATGCCGACCGCATCTGGGACCAGTCGGAAATCAACAGCGAGAAGAAGGGCCTGCGCTTCGGCTACGCCTACAGCGACCTGTTCAAGGTCGAAGGCCTGCGCCTGCGTGCCGGCCTGGACCTGGTGGAAGACACCGCCGAACAGCGCCTGGCGCTGACCAACCGCCTGTGGGTGCCGCCGATGAAGTACACCAGCATGGCGCCGTACGCGCAGCTGAGCTGGGACATCGGCCCGGTGACGCTGGACGCCGGCGTGCGCCGCGAAGACGGCGAGCTGGAGATTGACAGCTACACCACGGTCGCCTTCCGTGACCACACCCCGGTGCAGGGCGGCAAGCTGGACTACAAGGCCACCATGCCCAACTTCGGCGCGATCTGGCGCATCAACGATGCCTGGTCGGTGTTCGCTTCGTACTCCGAAGGCTTCGGCATCGCCAACGTCGGCATCCCGCTGCGCAACATCCAGGCCAGCAGCCCGTGCAAGGCCGTGTCCTGCATCACCGACCTGCAGCCGCTGATCACCGAGAACAAGGAAATCGGCTTCAACTGGCGCGGTGCCAAGGGCCAGGTGGGCGCGTCGGTTTACCGCTCCACCTCGGACTTCGGCTCCACCCTGACCGTGGACAAGGCAACCGACGACTTCATCCTGACCCGTTCGCCGGTCGAGATCGAAGGCTTCGAGCTCAACAGCGCCTGGACCTTCAACCAGCACTGGAAGGCCACCTTCCTGTACTCGCGTATCCGTGGCCAGACCCAGTACTACCCGGGCTCGGGCCTGAAGAAGGAAATGGGCATCCTGGACATCTCGCCGGACAAGGTGAATGCCTCGCTGACCTGGACCCCGACCGATACCCTCAACGCCACCCTGGGCGTGAGCAAGACCTTCAGCCGCGACCTGCGTGAGACCTTCACCAATCCGGCCAACGGCGATGTCTACGTCAACGAAGAGAACACCTATGGCTACGCGCTGTGGGACCTCAGCGTGAACTACGACACCGGCCGCTTCGGCCAGCTGTCGCTGGGCATCGAGAACCTGTTCGACAAGCAGTACGTGTTGACCTGGTCGCAGCTGCCGGGCTGGCAGAACTACTTCTCCGGCCGCGGCCGGATGGTGTCGCTGTCGCACACCATCAAGTTCTGATGACTGCAGTTTGAAGACGGCGCCACAGGCAACTGTGGCGCCGTTTTTTTGTTTGATGTTTGTTGTTTGTGGGAGCGGCGTCAGCCGCGAAGCTGGAGAAAGCAACCGCTCCCGCACATCCCGCAATTGCAGACAACTCGTCGCCGGAACGGTCGCATGCTTCGCGGCTTACGCCGCTCCTACAGAAGCAATGGCTGCGGCAACAAGAAAACCTTTCTTGTTGCACCGCAAGAAAAAACCACAGCTTGCTTCAAGCAACAAAACCTCACGTCTGAAGCAAGGCCCCCCGCCTTCAACGCCCTCCTGTGCACGCCTAGGCTGCTGTTGTCGGGGAGTTGCGTCGGGAGGGATGCAGCAGCCAACAGAAGTATCGGAATGCCGCAGTCCGCGGCAGCAGTTCATGCACGTCTTATCTAAAACAAAAACGAGATAAACAACATGAAGAAGGTACCGGTAGCGTTGGGGGTTCTGGTCCTGGCCGCTGCGATCAGCAGCAGCGTGCAGGCCCAGCAGATGCAGGCAGCAAACGAAGAAGACAGTCGCAACGCCGGCAAGCGCGCGCAGGATAAAAAAGCCACCGAGCTTGATCGGGTCATCGTCACCGGTGTACGCGCGCCCAAGGCGGTGGACAAGATCCCCGGCGCCATCACCATCATCACCCCGGAAGAGATCAAGCAGTCGCTGATCATCACCGAGGACAACACCGCGGTACTGGCACGCACCATTCCCGGCTATGCCGAATCCTCACAGGCAATGACCAACTCCGGTGAGTCGCTGCGTGGGCGCATTCCGCTGCGCCTGTTCGACAGCATCCCGCAAGGCTCACCACTGCGCGAAGGCACGCGCAACGGCACCTTCACCGACATGGGCGTGATCGGCCGCATCGAAGTCATCAACGGCCCGTCCGCTGCCGAGGGCATCGGCGCTACCGGTGGCGTGATCAACTACATCTCCAAGGTACCGGAACAGATCGGCAGCGAGACCACCATCAATGCGCGCTACCAGACCCAGTTCAACGACGACAGCGTCGGCTGGAAGCTGGGCCTGAGCCACGCGATCAAGCAGGACAACTACGACTTCCTGGCCAGCGTCTCGCAGCTGGAGCGCGGCATGGCCTATGACGCCAAGAACCGCAGCATCGGCATGAATTCCAGCGGTTCGCTGGCCGATTCGCAGTCGCGCAACCTGTACATGAAGGGCGGCTACAACTTCGGCGAGGACGGCGAACAGCGCCTGCAGGCCACGTACAGCAACTTCAACATCGGCGGCAACGGCGATTACATCCAGCTGGTCGGCTGCAAGGGCCCGAATGACTGGCCGCCCTGCGACACGCCGGTACCGAATACCTCGATCAAGGGCCATATCGACGGCCAGCGCGATGCGCTCAACAAGTTCATCCAGTACAGCCTGCAGTACACCCACAGCGATTTCTACGGCGGCACGCTCGACCTGGTCGGTTACCAGGCCAAGCAGGGCATGCGCTTCCTGCCGGAGAACGGCGCCGACCGCCAGCTGGTGAAGCCGGCACCGGCCGATGATGCCGACCGCATCTTCGACCAGTCCGAGATCCAGTCACGCAAGAAGGGCCTGCGTACCTCGTGGACGCGTCCCAGCATCTTTGGCGTGGACGGATTGGAGCTGCATACCGGCGTGGACTTCGTGCAGGACGTGGCCGAACAGCGGCTGGTGATGACCGACCGCGTCTGGGTGCCGCCGATGGATTACCGGAGCGTTGCCCCGTATGCGCAGCTGTCCTGGGATATCGGCCCGGTCACGGTCAGCGGCGGCTTCCGTCGCGAGAACGGCGAGCTCGACATCGACAGCTATACCACCGTCGCCTACCGCAACAATTCCTTCGTCGAAGGCGGCACCCTGGACTACACCGCCAACCTGCCCAACCTGGGTGCGATCTGGCGCGTCACCGATGAGTTCTCCCTGTTCAGTGCCTATAGCAAGGGCTTCACCCTGCCTGACATCGGCATCCCGCTGCGCAACGTGAATTATCCGGGCCAGACCGTGGCCGGCATCCTCGACCTGCAGGCGATCATCGTCGACAACATCGACATCGGCTTCAACTGGCGTGGTTCGCGCGGTGCGCTGAGTGGCAGCTGGTACCACTCCACCTCCGACTTCGGCGCATCACTGGAAGTGGACCCGCTGACCAGCGACTTCATCATGACCCGCGCGCCCACCGACATCAAAGGCATCGAGCTCACTGGCGAATTCCGCTTCACCGACACCTTCAAGATCACCGGCCTGTACACGCACCTGCGCGGCTACACCTCGTTCTGGGGCCCCGATCCGCAGGGCCGCTACGACGCAGGCCCGATGAAGAAGCCGCTGGGCATCTTCGATGCGACGCCGGACAAGATCAACGTCGCGCTGGTGTGGAAGGCATTGCCCAACCTCGACGCAACGCTCGGTGCCAGCATGTTGCGCGATCGCCACCTCACCGGCTCGGCAGTGCGCGAATACGACGGCGAAGAGTACGACTACGACGAAAAGATCAACGGCTACACGCTGTGGGATCTGGGCGTGAACTATGATTCGGGGCGCTTCGGTACGTTCTCGCTGGGCGTGGACAACCTGTTCAACAAGTACTACATCCTCAGCGGCTCGCAGGGCGATGGCTGGCAGAACTACTGGGCCGGTCGCGGTCGCGTGGTGTCGCTGAGCTATTCGTATACGTTCCGCTGATGAGCGCAGGAGTGCACGCCATGCATCAATCCATCGCAACACCGCGCAGCCGCCGCTGGCTGCGCCGTGGCGCCGCACTCCTGTTGTGCCTGTCCGCGCCGCTGCTGCACGCTGAGGACCGCTGGCAGCGGCTGGATGGTTTCCTGCAGGCCAGCACCGCACCGGGCCAGTTCCCGGGCGCGGTGGCGCTGGTGGAGCACGATGACCGCATCGTGTTCCAGCAGCACTACGGCCACGCCGACAGCGCCGGCCACCGGCCACTGCAGGCCGACAGCATCTTCCGCATCTATTCGATGACCAAGCCAGTGACCTCGGTCGCCGTGCTGATGTTGCTGGAAGAAGGCAAGCTGTCGTTGGACGATCCGCTGGCGCGCTACCTGCCCGAGTTCGCCGACCGCACCGTGGTGACCGGTGGCGACCTGCAACATCCGCAGACCGAAGATGCACCGCGCGCGATCACCCTGCGCCATCTGCTCACCCATACCAGCGGCTTCGCGGCGGCGTCGGATACGCACCGGGTGGCGACCAAGCTGCTGACCGCGGCCGATGTCGACAGCGCGACCTCGCTGCAGGACGTTGCACGCCGCCTGTCCACACTGCCGCTGGCCGATGCCCCCGGTACCCACTTCCATTACGAAGGCAGCAATACCGAGTTGCTGGCGCGCGTGGTCGAAGTGGTCAGCGGGCAACCGTTCGCGCAGTTCCTGCAACAACGCATCTTCAGCCCGCTGGCGATGCACGACACCGGCTTTGAAGTACCGCTCGCACAGCGTGGCCGCGTGGTCGAGCTGCCAACCAGCAACGACGATGGCAGCCTGCGCGTGGCCGACACGCTCAGCGCGCGCAATCCGGGCGTGCGTTTGAAGGGCTACGACAGCGGTGCCGGCGGCCTGTATTCCACCGCTGCCGACTACCTGAAGTTCGCCCACATGCTGCTCGATGATGGCCGCAGCGGGAAGCAGCAGCTGCTCTCGCGCAAGACCATCGAGCTGATGATGAGCGACCAGCTCGGTGGCTTCGAGCCGGCCATCAGCAGCTATGGCGCGGGCGAAGGCTTCGGCCTTGGCGGCTATGTCATCACCAACCCGGCGTACCGCGGCAAGCTCGGCAGCGTCGGCCAGTTCGGCTGGTCCGGTGCGGCGTCCACGTACTTCACCATCGACCGCAAGGAGAAGCTGGTGGCCATCCTGCTGATGCAATACCTGCCCAGCGGTGACAAG
The DNA here is from genome assembly GCF_029959445.1 of Stenotrophomonas sp. PS02298. Lineage (GTDB taxonomy): Bacteria > Pseudomonadota > Gammaproteobacteria > Xanthomonadales > Xanthomonadaceae > Stenotrophomonas. Next base: position 6,403 of record NZ_JASCOR010000024.1, read on the forward strand.
GCGCTTGCTTCACCGTCCACCCGTTTCTACAACCTCGTTTACCAGGCCATTCCATGAGTTCCACCGTTCTTGTCGCCGGCTCGGCCAATCTCGATTTCGTGGTGCGCGCGGCGCATGTGCCGGCACCGGGTGAAACCGTGCTCGGCCGCGAATTCCGTACCTTCCCCGGTGGCAAGGGTGCAAACCAGGCCGTGGCCTGCGCGCGTGCCGGTGGCGCTGCCACGCAGATGCTGCTTGCCCTGGGTGCCGATGACTTCGCCAAGCCAATTGAAGCCTCGTTGAACGACGCTGGCGTGCTGTTGCATGCCGTGCGCGATGCGCAGCTGCCGACCGGTACCGCCTTCATCTGCCTGTCCGATGATGCCGAGAACGCGATCACCGTCGCCCCCGGCGCCAACATGGCACTGCTGCCCGAACACCTGCCAGCACTGGATGGCGTGCAATGGCTGCTGTTGCAGCTGGAATCGCCACTGGCCTCGGTACAGGCCTACGCAACCGCCGCCCGCGCTGCCGGGGTGAAAGTCGCCTTGAACGCAGCACCCGCGCAGGTGCTGCCGGCCGAACTGCTGGCACAGCTGGACATGCTGATCGTCAACGAAGGCGAGCTGGCGGTGGTTGCCGGCAACCCGCCGGACCTGGCCACCGGCTTGGCACGGCTCGACGTTCCCTGCGTGATCGTCACCCTCGGCGCGCGCGGCTGTCTGGCCCGCATCGATGGCAAGATCCTGCTGCAGCCTGCGTTCTCGATTTCGCCGCTGGATACAACCGCTGCGGGCGACACCTTCTGCGGCACCTTGATTGCCCTGCTCGCCCGCGGTGAGCCACTGCAGCAGGCCCTGCTGGCTGCCAGTGCCGCATCGGCGCTGACCTGCACGCGCCTGGGTGCACAATCCAGTATTCCCGAACACGCCGAAGTACAGGCATTGCTGGCCGACGCCAGCCGCCTGCCCGGCACCGACGCCCACGCCGCACTCGCGGCATGGTGCGCGCTGTAACCGTTACGCCTCCCCCCGTTTTTGTTGGATGACTGCCATGACCTCCCCCTACCCCGCCCCCGATTACGACACCGATTCCCCCGATCACGGGCGTGAGGCGATCCACACCGAGTACAAGTTCTCGCACGTCACCACCGGCCGCTACCTGCCGACGCCGGGCAAGGCACCGGCGTGGCCGTTCGCCGACATCGGCAGCTGGATGATCGATGCCAACGCCAGCGCCGCCGACTGGCTGACCGAGCTGAAGGACTGGCGCCAGGAACACCTGGTACGCATCGGCTATACCGACGTGAACTACCGTCGCCCGGAACTGCAGTGGGCGCAGCGCAACTTCGTGCACGCGCAGATGATGGTCGAGGACCGTTATTTCTTCGACGTGGAAACCGCGCAGTACACCGTCGACAAGTACCTGGACGATCTGATCGAACGCTTCGGCGGCCTGGATTCGGTACTGATCTGGTACATCTACCCGAACATCGGCATCGACGACCGCAACCAGTTCGATCTGGCGCACACGCTGCCGGGTGGACTCGAAGGTTTGACCGCTGCGGTGAAGGCATTCCAGAAGCGTGGCGTGCGCGTGTTCCTGCCGGCCAAGCCGTGGGACCACGGCACCCGCGATCCGGGCGTGACGCATTGGGATGGCTTGGCTGAGATCATCAAGGCCACCGGCGCCGACGGCATCAACGGCGACACCTTCAACGGCGTGCCGCGCGCGTTCTTCGATGCCTGCGATGCCAACGGCAACCCGGTGGTGGTGCAGCCCGAATCGACCATCAGCTCGGAAGAGCAGCTGATCTGGAACGTGCAGAGCTGGGGCAAGAAGGCACCCGATGGCCCTGTGCCGCCGGTGTCCAAGTGGAAGTGGCTGGAGCCGCGCCACATGGTCAATTACGAGAATCGCTGGGGCCGCAACCGCAACCACGACCTGCAGTACTGCTTCTTCAACGGCATCGGCTACAACGCCTGGGAAAACATCTGGGGCATATGGAACCAGTTCACCGCGCGTGATGGTGAAACCCTGCGCCGCATCGCCGCCATCTATCGCCACTTCCCGGCGCTGATCGTGGCCATGGACTGGGAGCCCTACCAGGTCTGCTACCAGGGCGGCATCTTCGCCAGCAAGTTCCCGGTCGACGGCCGGTGCCTGCACACCTTCATCAACCGCAACGAGTACGCGGTCAATGGTGAGCAGATCGGCCTGCCGCATGTGGACGGCACCCGTTACTACGATGTCTGGCACGGCGTGGAACTGTCGCCGGCCGTGCGTGATGGCCTGGCCATCATCGAGCTGCCGATGGAAGCACGCGGCTTTGGTGCGGTGCTGAGCGTGCAGCCGGGCGTTGCCGTTGAAGGCCTGGATGCGTTCCTGATCGAAGCCGCCAAGCGCGCCGAGCAGCCGCTGAACAGTTTCTCCGGCGCATGGAAGGCAATCCCGCAGCAGTTGCGGGAGATTCCTGCCACCACCGCGCAGGCTGCCGCGCCGCAGGGCATGGTCACCATTCCGACTGGCGAGTTCGTGTTCGCCGTTGGCGGTGTCGAGATCGAAGGCTTCAACTGGGCCGGCCAGGACGTGCAGTTCCCGTGGGAAGACTGCCCGCGTCGCCATCACCGCAAGCTGATGCAGATGCAGGCGTTCCATATCGATCGCCATCCGGTCACCAATGCGCAGTTCAAGGCCTTCATCGATGCCACCGGCTATCACCCGGCCGATGACATCAACTTCCTCGCCCATTGGGTGGATGGCGCACCGCGTGCCGGCTGGGACAACAAGCCGGTGATCTGGGTGTCGCTGGAAGATGCGCGCGCCTACGCCGCATGGGCCGGCAAGCGCCTGCCGCACGAATGGGAATGGCAGTACGCCGCGCAGGGCAACGATGGCCGAACCTATCCGTGGGGCAACGACTGGGATCAAAGCCGCGTGCCGCAGGTCAACCGTGGCCGCCGCCTGCTGGCTCCGGCCGATGTCGATGCGCATCCGCAGGGCGCCAGCCCGTTCGGTGTCGAGGACCTGGTCGGCAACGTGTGGCAGTGGACCGATGAGTTCAGCGACGAGCACACCCGTGCGGCGATCCTGCGCGGTGGCTCCAGCTACCAGCCGCAGACCTCGCATTGGTATTTCCCGCAGGCCTACCGCCTGGACCAGCACGGCAAGTACCTGCTGATGGCCCCGGCCAAGGACCGCAGCGGCATGCTCGGCTTCCGTTGCGTGGTGGACGCGGCATGACCGCGGCCATCACCAGCGGCCAGCAGCTGATCGCACCGGCGGCGGTGAAGCTCGACGGTGTGTTCGGGCAGATGCTCGCCGCCAACCGCAGCGGCCGCCTCAGCCACTTCATTGTCGATGAAGCCAGCCCCTCGATCAGCATCTTCGGCCAGGCACACAAGCAGCAGAACCAGGAAGGCGACTGGTACGGCGAGCATGCCGGCAAGTGGCTGTCGGCCACCGCGCGCGCAGTCGCGCAGGGCGGCCAGCCCGAGCTGGAAGCCAGCCTGCGCCGCGTCGCCGATTGGCTGATCAGCCAGCAGGATGAAGACGGCTATCTCGGCAACTATGCCGCCGACCGCCGCTTCACCGTGCCGCAGCCGCCCAAGCCCGAGAGCTGGAATGGCGAACCGGCGCTGCGTACCTGGGACATCTGGACCCACAGCTACCTGATCCTCGGCTTCCTCGAAACCTGGCGTGCGCTGGGCGATGACAGCTACCTGCAGGCCGCGCGGCGCATTGCCGACCTGTGCTGGCAGGCGCTGGAATCGGGCATCGACATCACCACGCTGGGCAACCACCACGGCATGTCGGCGACGGTGCTGCTGGACCCGGCCGCCGACCTGTACCTGGTCACCGGCGAGCCGCGTTATCTCGCGTTGGCCGAGAAAATCCTGCAGCAGGCCAACGCCAACCCGCGCCTGGCCCTGCTCGACAAGGGCATCGCCAACGAGGACGCCGCCTTCATCGCGACCGGCAAGGCTTACCAGCTGTCGTGGAATCTTGTTGGCCTGGCCAAGCTGTACAAGGCCACCGGCAAGGCCGATTACAAGCTGGCCATCGACAACCTGTGGAACAACATCCGCGAGCAGCACCTGACCCTGGGCGGCGGCCCGTGGGGCGGCGTGGCGCATCGCTCGCGCGAGGTGTTCAATGCCCCGCGCACGTTCTTCCCGCAGGCCTATGTGGAAACCTGTTCGGTGCTGGCATGGATGCAGCTCAACCGCGAGCTGCTGGCCATCAGCGGCCACGCGCGTTATGCAGACGAGCTGGAACGCACTGCCTACAACGACCTGCTGGCAGCGATGGCACCGAACGGCGAGGACTGGTGTTACTACACCTTCCCCAACGGCAAGCGCGTGCATACGACGTATTGGCGTTGCTGCAAGTCGTCCGGCGCGATGGCGGTGGAAGAGCTGCCGCAGGTCGCCTATGGCGTTGCCGCCGATGGTGGCCTGCGAGTGAACCTGTACGGCGCCGGTGAAGCCACGCTTCATCACGCGGAAGCCGGCAAGGTGCTGCTGCTGCAGCAGACCCGCTATCCGTTCAACGGCGAGATCAGCCTGCGGGTGACGCCCGAGCACAGTGCCAGCTTCGGCATCGGCCTGCGCATCCCGGCCTGGGCCGAGGACGCCCGCATCCAGGTCAATGGCATCAACGTGCCGGTGCAGCTTGGCGCGGATGGTTACGTGCAGATGCAACGCCAGTGGCAGGCCGGCGATCTGGTCAGCGTGAAGCTGCCGATGCAGCCGCAGCTGCACCGCGCCGCCAACATCAACGTGCAGGAATCGCGTGCACCGGACGGCTCGCCGGTGGCGCAGGAAGTGCTGCGCTGGGAATACATCGGCTTGAGTTACGGCCCGCTGGTCTATGCAACCACGCTGATCGATGGCTTCAAGACCGATGAAACGGTGAAGCTGCCGGAAGGGGATCCCTCGCGCTGGCTGCAGGTAGGCCAGGACGAGGGTGAAGGCGCGCCGGTGACGATGCAGCTGGAATGCCGCGCGCCGCTGGTGTTCGAGCCCTATTACCGCTGTGGTGGCCGCGAACACGACGTCTGGCGCCTGAGCTGGCTGTCACTGGCCCCGCACTAAGCCTGTCACCGCTGCCTGTCACCAGAAACTGTGAAGGCAGCGGTGGTTTTGAAGGCGATGACACCGCGATACCTGCTTTTTGTCCTCGCTGAAAATACCCGCACGATATGTTTCTTCCCATCTACCGGGAGGAAACTGCAATCAAGGATTCGAGTGCAGCCAATGTCAGCAAGCAACAACCCATCTCCGTTCGACATCGCCCAGCGCGATGGTGCCCGTGGCCCGCTCAGCGGCGTGCGCGTGCTGGACCTGAGCGCCTATATCGCCGGGCCGTACGGCTGCACCCTGCTGGCCGACCAGGGCGCGGAAGTGATCAAGGTGGAACCGCCGGTTGGCGACAACCTGCGCAAATACCCGTCCACGCTGGAGGCCGAGAGCCGCGCCTTCCTCGGCGTGAACCGCTCCAAGCGCGGCGTGGTGCTGGACCTGAAGGAAGCCGACCAGCGTGCGGTGCTGATGCGCCTGGTGCGCGAGGCCGACGTGCTGGTGCACAACTTCCGCCCCAGCGTGCCAGCCCGTCTGGGCATCGATTTCGACAGCCTGAACAAGATCAACCCGCGCCTGGTGTACTGCGCGGTCACCGGTTACGGCGAGGACGGTCCGCTCAAGGACAAGGCCGGCTACGACCAGGTGCTGCAGACCATGACCGGCATGTGCGCGATGCAGGGCAAGCCCGGCGGCGCGCCGGAAATCCTGTACGGCTCGGTGGTCGACTACTACGCCGCCGCGCTGGTCGCTGCCGGCGTGTCCTCAGCATTGTTCGAGCGCGAACGCAGTGGCGAAGGCCAGTACGTGGGCGTGTCGCTGCTGCGCAGCGCGCTGACCATGCAGTCGGCACGGATGATCTGGGCCGAAGGCGAGCCCGAAGGCGTGGGCCGCGACATGCGCTCGGGCGGTGTCACCGGCATCCACCCGACCGCGCAGGGCCATCTCTACATCTCGGCCAATACGCCGCGCTTCTGGCAGGCGTTGTGCGACAAGATCGGCCTGCCGGCAATGGGCAGCGATCCGCGCTACGACACCGTGCGCAAGCGCGCCGAGCATTCCGACGAACTGCTGGCCAAGCTGCATGCAGCACTGGCTGCACGCAGCGCGCTGGAATGGGAAGCGCTGTTCGGCGAAGAAGTGCCGTGCGCAGCTGCGCGCAAGGTCGAGGACATGTTCGAGCACCCGCAGGTGCTGGCCGAAGAAATGATCACCACGCTGCAGCACCCTTTGCTTGGCAGCTACCGCGGCATCACCCGTCCCATCGTGTTTGGTCGCACCCCCGGCCCGCAGCCGTTCGCCGCGCCGACCTTCGACCAGGACACCGCCGCTGTCATCGCCGCCGTCGATGATGGCGACACCCCCGCCTGATCCGGAGCACCTCATGAGCACTGCATCCAAGCTCGCGCAGCTGCGTGAACTGTCCGTCGTCGTCGCCGATACCGGCGATTACGACGCCATCAAGCGCCTGCGTCCGGTCGACTGCACCACCAACCCGACGCTGGTGAAGAAAGCCCTCGACCTGCCGGTCTACGCCGACCTGATCGAGCGCGAGCTGCAGTGGGGCCGCGCCCAAAGCGGTGACAAACAGGCCATCGCCAATGCCGTAGTCGATCGCCTGACCGTCGGCGTCGGCACCATGCTGGCCGAACTGGTGCCGGGCCGCGTGTCCACCGAGGTGGATGCCGACCAGGCGCACAACACCGAGGCCACGATTGCCAAGGCGCGCGAGTTCATCGCCATGTACGAAGCGGCCGGCATGCCGCGCAGCAAGGTGCTGATCAAGATCGCCGCCACCTGGGCCGGCGTCGAAGCCGCACGCGTGCTGCAGGCCGAAGGCATCGACTGCAACCTGACCCTGATCTTCAACCCCACCCAGGCCCTGGCCTGCTCGGAAGCCGGCTCCTTCCTGATCTCGCCGTTCGTCGGCCGCATCCTGGACTGGTACGTGGCCAACGGCCAGACCCCGGCCAGCATTGATGAAGACCCTGGCGTGGTGTTCGTGCGCGGCGTGTTTGCCGAGTTCAAGCGTCGCGGTTCCAGCACCGTTGTCATGGGTGCGTCGTTCCGTTCGACCGCGCAGATTGAAGCGCTGGCCGGCTGTGACCGTTTGACCATCTCGCCGGACCTGCTGGAGAAGCTGGATGCTGACTTCGGCGAGCTGCCACGCAAGCTGGTGGCTGGTGCTGCTGAAGCGGTGAACGTCGCAGCGATTGATGAAGCGAAGTTCGATGCGGATATGGCGGCTGATCCGATGGCTACGGAGAAGCTGGCTACCGGTATTGAGGCGTTTGCGAAGGATCTGCAGACCTTGCGCCAGCGGATTGCGGATGAGTTGGGCGGCTGACAGCCAAAGCAATGCCCGACTACTCCCTTCTCCCGCTTGCGGGAGAAGGTGCCCCGAAAGGGGCGGATGAGGGGAAGCTTTTAAAGCTTTTGCTCCACGTGCTTCAAGAGCGCCCTCACCCCAACCCCTCTCCCGCGCGCGGGAGAGGGGCTTTTAGATCGCATGCTTTTTTGCAGCCTTCAAAAGTTTTTCGACACCCGGCTCCCTCTCCCTCGTGCCGGGGTCACCGCAGCCGGCCCCCTGTGCCTGGTTGCGGCTTTTCTAGCTCAGCGCGAAATCATCTCGATGAAACGCGCTACCCGTGTGTACGGCGGCCGCAGCAGGTCACTGCCGGCCCGGCGGGTCTGCCACAACACCGGCAAGCGCTTGCTCATCGCATCGAAGCCGGCCTTGCCGTGGTACGCGCCCATGCCGCTTGCGCCAACACCACCAAAGGGCAGGCCGTTGATCGCGAAGTGCAGCAAGGTGTCGTTGACGGTGACACCGCCGGCAATGGTCTGGCCGACGATCTTCTCCACCGTCGCCTTGTCATGGCTGAAGGGATACAGGGCCAAGGGCCGATCGCGGCCATTGATGGTGGCGATGGCCTCGTCCAGTGAGCGATAGCTGCGGATCGGCAGGATCGGTCCGAAGATCTCGTCCTGCATCACCGTCGCGTCATCGCCCGGTTGCAGGATCAAGGTCGGTGGGAACAAGCGCTCGCGCCGCGACCGCTCGGCATCGATATCGGCCAGCGGCAACACCTGCAGGCCGCGTGCGCGCGCATCATCCACATAGCCCTGCAGTCGCTGGTACTGACCTTCGTTGATGATGCGGCTGTAATCGGCGGCATCGCTGAAGTCGCCGTAACGCAGCCGCACCTGCGCACGCAGCGCAGCCACCAGTGCATCCACCCGCGCCTCGTCGATCAACACATAGTCCGGTGCGATGCAGGTCTGGCCGGCATTGAACCACTTGCCGGTGGCCAAGCGTGCTGCTGCGCCTTCCACCGGATAGTCCGCTGCCACCAGCGCTGGTGATTTACCGCCAAGCTCAAGCGTCAACGGCGTCAGGTGCTGCGCGGCGGCCGTCATCACCTTGCGGCCAATCGCGGTGGAGCCGGTGAACACCAGATGGTCGAACGGCAGGCCGGAAAACGCTGACGCAACACTGGCATCGCCTTGCACCACCGCCACGCGCTCCGCTGGAAATACTTCCGCCAACAGCGACTGCAGGAAAGCCGAACTGTTCGGCGTGTGCTCCGATGGCTTCAGCATCACATGGTTACCGGCGGCAATCGCCGTCGCCAATGGCACCAGCGCCAGATTGACCGGGTAGTTCCACGGTGAGATCACCCCGACCACGCCCACCGGCACCGGTCGCACCTGCGCCCGCGCCGGCCAGAAGCGCCAGCCCACGCCAATCCGCTCCGGCTTCATCCAGCCACGCAGGTGCGAGAGCAGGTGATCGATCTCGCCGGTGACGGTCATGCCATCGGCGATCACCGATTCGTGTTTGGAGCGATGTCCGAAGTCGGCAGCAATCGCTTCGGTCATTTCCGGAATGCGCGTCTTGAATGCGGCGCGCAGGCGGCGCAGGTCGTCGCGGCGCTGCGCGTACTCCGGCTTGTGCAGCTGCCAGGCGCCACGCAGCTGCGTCAGCCGCTGCTGCAACGTGTTTGAACCATCGGTATGTGGATCCATGGTGCCTCCCCAAGATCAGCGGCCACTGTAAACCTGTGTGCGTTGAGGAGTGAAGGCTTGTTTGCGGGGCGGGCGTGATGTGCTGCGCAAAGTCGGGAGCGAAAGCGGTGGAGCTACCCCTCCCCAACCCTCCCCTTGCCTACGGCAAAGGGAGGGAGCGGAACGCGTGACCTGTCAGCCCCCCGTGTACGCCGTTTTTGCCCCGTCTGCGCGTCGCTTCTGCCCCATCCCTTGCGCAACGCGCAAGGGACGGCTGGGGAGGGGTGCTCTCCGCGCACAAAAAAGGCCGCCCCCTTGCGGAGGCGGCCCTTGCATTACGCATTGCTCAAGCAATCAGTGCGAAGAAGCCTTGCTCGCACCAATGCCGGTTTCGGCACGGACTTCCTGTGCCGGGTAGGCGGCACGCTCGGCTTGTGCGTTCTTGCTCTTGTCGGTGATCGAGAAGAACCAGATGCTGACGAAGGCAATCGTCATCGAGAACAGGGCCGGGCTGGTGTACGGGAACGGCGCGCTGCCGGCCGCATTGCCCAGCGTGTCCACCCATACCGACGGCGACAGCAGGGTCAGGATCAGCGACGAGGCCAGGCCCAGCGAACCACCAATCACCGCACCGCGGGTGGTGCAGTCCTTCCACAGCAGCGACAGGATCAGCACCGGGAAGTTGGCCGATGCGGCGATGGCGAAGGCCAGCGACACCATGAAGGCCACGTTCTGCTTCTCGAACACGATACCCAGCAGCACCGCGATCACGCCCAACGCCAAGGTGGTGACGCGCGACACACGCAGCTCCGAGCCCGGTGCCGGGTTGCCCTTCTTGAACACGGTGGCATACAGGTCATGCGACACCGCCGATGCACCGGACAGCGTCAGGCCTGCGACCACGGCCAGGATGGTGGCGAACGCCACGGCCGAGATGAAGCCCATGAACATATTGCCGCCGACGGCCTTGCCGACCAGCACGGCTGCCATGTTCGGGCCGCCCTGGATGGTGCCGGTGACCGGATCCGCATACTCCGGGTTGGTCAGCACCAGTGCGATCGCACCGAAGCCGATGATGAAGATCAGGATGTAGAAGTAGCCGATCCAGGTGGTTGCCCACAGCACCGACTTGCGTGCCTGCTTTGCATCGGGAACGGTGAAGAAGCGCATCAGGATGTGCGGCAGGCCGGCGGTACCGAACATCAGTGCCATGCCGAACGAGATTGCCGAGATCGGATCCTTGACGAAGCCACCAGGCCCCATTATCGCCAAGCCGGTACTGGCCGCTTCCTCCGCACTCTTGCCGCCGTTGGCTGCGATCTGGGTCTTGACCCGCACCGCTTCGGTGAACAGTGCCTCGAAGCTGAAGTTGAAGTGCCACATCACCATCACGGCCATGAAGGTCACGCCGGACAGCAGCAGGCAGGCCTTGATGATCTGCACCCAGGTCGTGGCAGTCATGCCGCCGAACAGCACGTAGACCATCATCAGCACGCCGACCAGCGCCACTGCGATCCAGTAGTCCAGGCCGAACAGCAGCTTGATCAACGCACCGGCGCCGACCATCTGTGCGATCAGGTAGAACAGCACCACGACCAGCGTGCCCGATGCCGCGAACATGCGGATGGGCTTGGCCTGGAAGCGGTAGCCGGCGACGTCGGCAAAGGTGAAGCGGCCGAGGTTGCGCAGGCGCTCCGCCATCAGGAAGGTCAGGATCGGCCAACCGACGAGGAAGCCCAATGCGTAGATCAAACCGTCATAGCCGTTGGTCATCACCGCGGCGGTGATGCCGAGGAAGGAGGCCGCCGACATGTAGTCACCGGCGATGGCCAGGCCGTTCTGGAAACCGGTGATGCCGCCACCGGCGGTGTAGAAGTCGGACGCCGACTTGGTGCGGCCAGCGGCCCACTTCGTGATGCCAAGCGTGAACACCACGAAGGTCGCGAACATGATGATCGCGGTCCAGTTGGTCGGCTGGCGCACGGTCTGGCCGATGTCGCCGCCGGCGGCCATGGCCGCACCGCTGGCGATCAGCAGACCGAGCAGCGCGCCCGATCGGAGGACGGAGTGGTTCATTGTGCTTCCTCCACGATCTCTTCGGTCAACTTGTCGAATTCCTTGTTGGCACGACGCACGTAGAAGCCAGTGATCACGATGGTGAACACCATCAAGCCCAATGCGATCGGAATGCCGACGGTGGTGATCTTGCCGGCACCAATCGGCGTGGCCAGGAAGGCCTTGTCGAAGGCGATCAGGCCGATATAGCCGTAGTAGCCCAGCAACATCAGGATGGTCAGGAACCAACCCAGCTTGTTGCGCGAGCTGCGCAACCGTTGGTATTTCGGGTTGGAGGCGATCCGCTCTACACGGGGATCGACGGAAGCATTCATCGGAATTCTCCAGGCGTTGGGAATACGAACGCCATGGCATTCGGAGATGCCGTGACGGTCACATGAGTGCTCCCCGTGGGGGTAGGGAGATGGGGCGTACTACATTTTCAGACGCGGTACCGGCGGCACTGCACCGCCGGCACCGGATGGGTCAGAAGCTGTACTTTGTGGTGAACTGCAGGCGGCTGATATCGCCCTTCTTGCCGTTCTCGATCTCGCGCACGCCGTACATCAACTCGGCACCGACATCGACCTTGGGCATCGGGGTGTAGAAGATGTTGCCGCGGATCGACTGCACGCTCTTGGTCACCAGGTCACCGGTGATGGAGGCGTTGTTGTCGTAGTCGCTGCGTGCGTAGATCAGGTTGGTGCGCAGCTTCGGGCTGAAGGCATGGCGCCAGCCGACATAGCCGGCAACCACGCCGGTGGGATCGATCTCGTCGCGGATCGCGTCATAGCCGCTGTCGGCGGTGATGCCCAGGCCGATGTAGCGCGAAATGCCTTCGCCACCGGTCAGCTGGTAATGCAGGGTATCGGCATCGCCCATCAGCCACTTGCCGCCGAGGGTAACGCCGCCGGCCACCTTGCTGGCATCGGCACCGGTGGTCTGGTTGTCGAGCTTGAGCTGACGCACCAGGCCGGCGACGCCGAAGGTGCCCCAGTCGCCCTTCCAACCGTAACGCACGGTCAGGTCGGGCATCGAGCCACGGTCGGAGTTGGCAACCGCCGGCACGTTCCACTTGTTGGTGACCGGGTTGAAGGTGCCGGTAAGCGTGGTGGTTTCCGGGTTTTCCAGGGCAACACTCAGGCCGCCATTGGTGTAACGGATCTGCGCCTGGCGCACGAACACCACGCCATCGGTGGGACCAACGAAGTCAGCCGCTTCCGGAATCGAGGCCGCGTCCATGAAGTTGGACCAGGTCTGGCCGGCCAACCACTTGTTCCAGTACATGTAGGCGTGGCGCAGGGTGACGCCGTAGGTGTTGGTCGCGGTCTGGTTGCCCAGCGAGTTGCCGAAGAAATCCATCTCGACCATCGCGCCGGCCTTGTCGCCGTTCTCGGCGACATGGTCCACGCCCAGGTTGAAGCGCGAGAACTTGGCGTGGGCGTTGTAGTCCACGTCCGAGGCCTTGCCCGAACCACCGGCGCCATGCACCGGCGTCTGGCCCGGCAGATACAGCGCGCGGCCGGTGGCATCGTCGGCCAGCTGGCCATCACCGGTACGCGTGGCGAGGAAATCGGCCTTGATGAAGCCACCGACCTTGAAGGTGGTGCCCGGCGCGGCGCCCGGGGTGATGGTGGTCAGCTGAATTGGCTGCTTGCCTGCCGGCACCGCCGGTGCAGCAGCACGTTCGGCCTGTGCACTGCGCACCTGCACCACTTCGCTCTGGGTCTGGGCAATCGCGCCCTGCTGTTGCTGCTGGGTGGACAGCAGCAGCTGCACCTGCCGCTCGAGGTCGGCGACGCGTGCTTCCAGCGCCTTCTCTTTCGCGGTCTCGGCGAAGGCCATGCCCGGCGCGACCAGCGCGACGAACAGGGCAGCGGCAAGTGGCCGGCGGGCCGTTTTCAGGATGTTTCGATTCATTGGGGCTGCCTCTCTCCAGGCTGGCGAACGGTCCGCGCCGGTTGCACGGTCGCAGCCAGCGTGCGCGGCGATGGCAGCGGCCGGCTATTCGCCATTAGTCGTAAGCAAGCGTCTGTTCGACCATCGTCTAACAGAAGATCCAGCGCGAGATGGGGTGGATGCGGCACACTTGGGGTGTCCGGCCCTGTCCCACGACATGGCTCATTCATTGGTTACAAGTGCAAAGGTGAGGGTTGCCATGACTGATGTATATCCCGTTGATTCCGCGTTCGCCGAGAAGGCACGGATCGACAAGAACACGTACCAGCAGCTGTACCGCGAATCGGTCGAGAACCCCGATGCGTTCTGGGCCAAGGCCGCCGAACGCCTGGACTGGTACAAGAAGCCGACCAAGATCAAGAACGTCAGCTACCAGCTCGACGATTTCCGCATCAAGTGGTTCGAGGACGGCGAACTCAACGTCAGCGTCAACTGCCTTGACCGGCAGCTGGCCACGCGCGGTGACAAGACCGCCATCCTGTTCGAGGCCGATGGCCCGGACAGCCCGGCGCAGAAGGTCACCTACCGCGAACTGCACCAGCGCGTCTGCCGCCTGGGCAATGCACTGCGCAACCTCGGCATCAAGAAGGGTGACCGCGTCACCATCTACCTGCCGATGATCGTCGATGCCGCGGTGGCGATGCTGGCCTGCGCCCGCGTCGGTGCGATCCACTCGGTGGTGTTCGGTGGCTTTGCCGCCAACTCCATCGCCGACCGCGTCGGCGACTGCGCCAGCAAGCTGATCATCACCGCCGACGAAGGCCTGCGTGGTGGCAAGAAGGTGCCGCTGAAGGCCAACGTCGATGCCGCACTGAAGCTGCCCGGCACCAATACCGTGGAAACCGTGCTGGTCGTGCGCCACACCGGTGGTGCGGTCGACATGCAGGCGCCGCGTGATCGCTGGTTCCACGATGTCGTGGACACCCAGCCGGCCGAGTGTGAACCCGAGCGCATGAACGCGGAAGATCCGCTGTTCATCCTCTACACCTCCGGCTCCACCGGCAAGCCCAAGGGCGTGCTGCACACCACCGGCGGTTACCTGCTGTACGCGGCCTACACCCATGAGGCGGTGTTCGACCTGCGCGAGGACGACATCTACTGGTGCACCGCCGACGTCGGCTGGGTCACCGGCCACAGCTACATCGTCTACGGTCCACTGGCCAACGGCGCCACCTCGGTGATGTTCGAAGGCGTGCCGAACTACCCGAACACCTCGCGTTTCTGGGAAGTGATCGACAAGCACCAGGTCACCATCTTCTACACCGCGCCCACCGCCATCCGTGCGCTGATGCGCGACGGCGAAGAGCCGGTCAAGCGCACCTCGCGCAAGAGCCTGCGCCTGCTCGGCAGCGTCGGTGAGCCGATCAATCCGGAAGCCTGGCGCTGGTATTACGACGTGGTCGGCGATGCACGCTGCCCGATCGTCGATACCTGGTGGCAGACCGAAACCGGCGGCATCCTGATTTCGCCGCTGCCGGGTGCAACCGACCTCAAGCCCGGCTCGGCAACGCTGCCGTTCTTCGGCGTGCAGCCGGCGCTGGTCAGTGCCGACGGCGAGCCGCTGGAAGGCGCCACCGAAGGCAACCTGATCATCCGCGATTCCTGGCCGGGCCAGATGCGCACGGTCTACGGTGACCACCAGCGTTTCATCGACACCTATTTCCGCACCTACCCGGGCAGCTACTTCACCGGTGACGGTTGCCGTCGCGATGAAGACGGCTATTACTGGATCACCGGTCGCGTCGATGACGTGATGAACGTGTCCGGTCACCGCATCGGCACGGCCGAAGTGGAAAGCGCGCTGGTCTCGCACCCCAAGGTGGCCGAAGCGGCCGTGGTCGGCTTCCCGCACGACATCAAGGGCCAGGGCATCTATGCCTATGTCACCCTGATCGCCGGCGAAGCGCAGACCGACGAGCTGCTCAAGGAACTGGTGGCATGGGTGCGCAAGGAGATCGGCCCGATTGCCGCGCCGGATCACCTGCAGTGGGCACCGGGCCTGCCCAAGACCCGCTCGGGCAAGATCATGCGCCGCATCCTGCGCAAGATCGCCGAGAACGCGCCGGACCAGCTCGGTGACACCTCCACGCTGGCCGATCCATCGGTGGTCGCATCGCTGGTGGAAGAGCGCAAGGTTCGCTAAGCGTTACAAGCCCGGGGCACCACGGTGCCCCGGCTGTTGGTCCATGTGGAGGGCGTGGATCGGCATCTGTACCGGTATCCTGTTTCACCGGAAGGGCGTCACGCCCCTTACTTCAGCATTGGATCGCATATGCCTACCCTCCTCATTGCCGATGACCATCCGCTGTTCCGCGAAGCCCTCAAGGGCGCGGTGCAACGCGTCATTCCCGGCGTGCAGCTGATGGAGGCCGACAGCGTCGAAGCGCTGTACGCACTGGCCGAACAACACCCCGATGCCGACCTTGTGCTGATGGACCTCAACATGCCCGGCGCACAAGGCTTCAACGCGCTGGTGCACCTGCGTTCGCTGCACCCGCAGCTGCCCATCGTGGTGGTCTCCGCACGCGAGGAAGCGACGGTGATGCGACGCGCACTGGACCATGGCGCATTCGGCTTCATTCCAAAATCCGCCGATTCGGACACCATCGGCCATGCGCTGGGCACCATCCTCGATGGCGAGCGCTGGGCACCGGCGGAGGCGCACAACGTGCCGCCGACCCCGAATGAAGAACGCGAAGTCGGCCAGCGCCTGCGCGAACTGACCCCGCAGCAGTTCCGCGTGCTGCAGATGCTCGGCGTGGGCCGCCTGAACAAGCAGATCGCCTATGACCTGGGCGTCTCCGAGGCCACCATCAAGGCCCACGTCACCGCCATCCTGCGCAAGCTCGGCGTTACCAACCGCACCCAGGCGGTGCTGATGGCCGGCAAGCTGGCGATCGACGACGACGCCATCGTGCTGCCGCCGGAAGAAGATTGAGTTGCTGCCGGCGCTTGCCTGCGGCTGAGCGCTGAAAACCACCCTTGCACACCCCCCTGCGCGTTGCGCAAGCGAGGGAGCTCCAGCCCCTCCCCTTTGGCGCAGCCAAGGGGGAGGTTGGGAGGGGGTAGCTTTGGCTGTTGCTTCTGCGCGTTGCCTGGCTTGCCCGCGAACAGCACCCCTCCCCAGCCCTCCCCTGCGCGTTGCGCAAGGGAGGGAGCCTGGCCCCTTTCCTTTGGCGCAGCCAAGGGGGAGGTTGGGAGGGGGTAGCTTTGGCTGTTGCTTCTGCGCGTTGCCTGGCTTGCCCGCGAACAGCACCCCTCCCCAGCCCTCCCCTGCGCGTTGCGCAAGGGAGGGAGCCTGGCCCCTCCCCTTTGGCGCAGCCAAGGGGGAGGTTGGGAGGGGGTGGCTTTGGCTGTTGCTTCTGCGCGTTGCCTGGCTTGCCCGCGAACAGCCCCCTCCCCAACCCTCCCCTGCGCGTTGCGCAAGGGAGGGAGCTGCTGCCCCTCCCCTTTGGCGCAGCCAAGGGGGAGGTTGGGAGGGGGTGGCTTTGGTTGTTGCTTCTGCGCGTTGTCTGGCTTGCCCGCGAACAGCACCCCTCCCCAGCCCTCCCCTGCGCGTTGCGCAAGGGGGAGCTGCAGCTCATGCCGAGCGCTGCAGCACCGGCTCCGCTGCCGCCGTCGCATCGACCACGAACACTTCCGCCGCTGCGGCCAGCTCCTGCGTCTGCTCGCGCATCGCCTGCGCGGCATGCGATGAGGCGCGTGCGACCTCGCCACTCTGGCGGGTGCCTTCACCGATACGCCGCAGCAGGCGCTCCACATCATCCACCGCGCTGACCTGCCGCGCCGAGCCTGCATCGATCCGTTCCAGCGCGCTGGCCACCTGCGCCACCCGACCACCAATGTCCTGCATCGCCGCACCGCTGCTGTCAGCCAGCCGCGCGCCTTCCTCCACCTGCCGCAGCGATGCGTCGATCAGGCCGCGGATCTGCTTGGATGCCTCCGCCGAGCGCTGCGCCAGCTGGCGCACCTCGTTGGCCACCACCGCGAAGCCACGTCCGTGGCTGCCGGCCCGCGCGGCCTCGACCGCAGCGTTCAGTGCCAGCAGATTGGTCTGGAACGACAGGCTGTCGACGGTGGCGACGATCTCGCGGATGTGTCGTGAGGACGCCCGCAGCTGGTCCATGCCAGTGATCGCGGCCGCCGTGGCCTGGCGCCCGCGTTCGGCCGCATCGCTGGCCTGCGCCGACACCAGCGCACTCTCGCGCGCACTGCCGGCATTCTCGCGCGCCTCACCGGCCACCGAGCGCACCCGCTGCAACGCCTCCTGCACGTCACCCACCTGCTGTTCCACGCGCCCGGACAGGTCGGCGGTACCACTGGCCATGTCGCCCACCGCTGCCTGCACGCTGCCCGCCGACTGCTGGATGCGGGCGACGATGCCGCCGACCTGCTGCATGGCCTCCTCCAGCCCTTGCCGCAGGCGTGCGTAGATGCCCTGGCCGTCGCCGCGCATGCGCGCACTCAGGTCACCGTGGGCGAAGTGGCCGATCACCCGCGTCGCATCCCCCACCTGCGCCTGCACGCTGTCCAGCAGGGAGTTGATGCGCTCGCCCAGCTGCAGCACGAAGCCCTGCTTGTCGGCCAGCACGATGCGTCCCTGCAGGTCGCCGGCGGTCGCTGCCGCGACCACCGCGGCCACTTCGTTGACGATCACCCGCTCAAGCCGTCGGTCCTGCCATTCCATCACCAGACCAAGTACCCGATCAGCTTCCAGCACCGGGCTGGCCCGCAGCAGGAAGCCGCTGTTGCCCAGCTCCACCTCCGCGTCCATCGCCATGCTCTGCTCGAAGGCAGCCCGCATGAGTGCGGCAACTGCCGGCCCGAGTTCGGCCACCTCGCTGCCCACCTCGGCCGCTCCTTCGATCCCGGCCTCGGCGAATGCCTGCTGCAACGCCGAATTGGCATAGACCACGTGGCCTGCGGCATCCGTCACCAGCACCGCAGCGCTGGCCACGTCCAATGCCTGGCGTACCCGCTGGTTGGCGCCCGCCGCCAGGCGCTCGCCGGCAATGCGCTCGCGCAGGCTGGACTGCATCTGCATCAGCGCCGCCGCCAACCGACCAATCTCGTCATGCGCGTTGCGCACCACCAACTGGCCGTCCAGGTCATCGTCGGCAATGGCGCGGGCGAATGCCGCTGCGTCGGCCAGCGGCCGTTCCACCGCTCGCAACAGCAACAGCAGCAGACTGACCAGCAACAAGCCAACCACCAGCACGGTGGCAGCGAAGGCGGCATCCATCCAACGTCGCGCTGCGGCCTGTTCGTCGCGTTGCTTGGCCAGGCTGGCGCGCTGTGCCTGCTGCAAGCGTGTCAGCACCGGCAAGGCCTTGGCGGCAAGGTCGTCCATCGCCTGGGTCTCGCTGTCGGCCCCGTAGCGCGCCGCTGCATAGGACAGGAATGCCTCCTGGTAGCGCTGCATCGCATCGCGTACCTGCTGCTTGCTGCCGTCCGGCATGCGCGCTGCCTGCAGCAGCAGCTCGAAGGGCATCACCTGCGCACTCAGCTCATCCGCGTACTTCTGCTCACGGCGCAGGATGAAGTCCTTCTCGTAGCGGCGCATGGTCAGCATCGACACCTGCAAGGCCGCATCCGGATGCTCGCCGATCAGGTTCTCCACTTCGTGCACGGCATTGCGCAGCTGGCCCTGCATGCCGCTGTCGGCATCGTGGCCAAGTTCGGTGATGCGCTGATCCAATGCCTGCCCGGACTGAACATACTCAAGCAGTGGCGCGCGCAACGCCTGCTCCCAACCTGCGTCCTTCCTGTCCGTGGCCAGCAGCGCCTGCAGGCGGCCATTGGCGGCCACAAACGCCTGCCCGGCGACTGCCGAGAACGACATGGCATACTCGGCCTGGGCGCGGCGCGCCTCGGCAAACGCAGCCACCAGCGCCTCCAGCTGCGCTGCATCCTGCTGGTAACTCTGCAGCCGCTGGTCGGCACTGCGCATGCCAACACTGAGCCAGGCATAGGCCGAGCCGATGACGAGCAGGCCGACCACCAGCGCCAGCAGGCTCAGACGCAGTTTCTGGGCGATACCAAGGGGGAACTTCATGCCGCACTCCGGGCGTAGAGATGCCTCGAAATCGGCCGCACATCAGGTTTCTTGAGTGCTGATTTGCAGGAAATTGCCGCGCTGCGCCAGCCGTGCGCGCGTATCAGGCCATGCATCCATGACAGTGATCTTTCAGTTCCGCCGCCAAGCTGGCATCCCGGGGCTGTCCGTTCAGATTGGGGGGCCATGCTAGAATCCGCGCTCCCTTGGGGAGTAGCCTGCTTCCAGCATTGGAAGCGCCCACATCAACACACTCGGCCAGTGCGCCGTGGTGTGGGCAGCCAGACCCGGTTGGCGAGACCAGCGGCATGCGTGCGCAACTACGGTTGGGCGCGACGCATGCCGTTTGCGTCCGCCCGACCCGGTAGTCCAGATGTCTCCCATTTCCATTGTTCTGATCGGTTTCGCCATGTCCACCGACGCCTTCGCCGCGGCGGTCGGCAAGGGCGCAGCCATGCGCAAGCCGCGCCTGATTGATGCACTGCGCGCAGGCTTGATCTTCGGCGTCATCGAGGCAATCACGCCGATCATCGGCTGGTTGCTGGGCCGCGCTGCCTCGCAGTATGTGCAGGCCTTCGATCACTGGATCGCGTTCGGCCTGCTCGGGGTACTCGGCGCGCACATGATCATCGCCGGCCTGAAGCCTGATGATGAAACCGAAGGCGACGGTGATGACGACGCAGGCGAGCAGCACAAGAGTTTCTGGACGCTTGCCGTGACCGGCTTCGCCACCAGCATCGATGCGATGGCGATCGGCGTCGGCCTGGCCTTCCTTGACGTGCATATCGGCGTGGTCGCGCTGGTGATCGGCCTGTGCACGATGGTCATGGTGACCATCGGCATCATGCTGGGCCGCGCCCTGGGGGCGGTGGTTGGCAAGCGTGCGGAAATCGTTGGCGGCGTGATCCTGATCATCATCGGCTGCGCGATCCTGTACGAGCATCTGACGGCTGCGGCCGCCGTTGGGTGACCTGCGGGAGCGGCGTGAGCCGCGAAGCAAGCGCAGCCATGATGCGCTGGGGCATAGCCGATAAGGCCTCTGCCGAGCATGGCTCGGCACTACAGATCTAGCCCCTCTCCCGATCACCGGAGAGGGGTTGGGGTGAGGGCCGCTTTTGCTGGTAAAGCACAGTGCTGGCTGCTAGCGTCGGCGCGGGTCGTTCAATGCGGTCAGGAACGCGCGCAGCGAGGCCGGCTTCACCGGCTTGGTCAACACGCGGTAGCCACGTTCGCGGGCCATGCGCTTCAACTCATCGCGGCCATCGGCGGTCAGCAATGCACCAGGCAAAGGACGGCGCGCGGCTTCGCGCAGGGCGAGCAGGGTGTCCAGGCCATCGAGCCGATCGTGCAGGTGGTAGTCCACCAGCATCACATCGGGCTGTTCACTCAATTTCTCCAGCGCCATGTCCACCGTGCTGGCAGCGATGACCTCCACCTTCCAGCGGCCGAGCAAGGCGCGCATGCCGTCGAGGATTTCCTGGTCGTTGTCCACGCACAGCACGCGCAGGCCGGCCAGCGAGTCATCACCACCAAAAGCGGTCGGCTGACGCGGCGCCGGCAGCGGTACTGCCGGTGTTTCCACCCGCGGCAGGGTGATCGAGAACATGCTGCCGTGGCCGGGTTGGCTGCGCGCGTTCAAACCGTGGTCAAGCAGGCGCGAGATGCGCTGGCAGATCGACAAGCCCAGGCCCAGGCCCTGCTCGCCCCAGTCGAACGGCTGCTGGTAGCGATGGAACTCATTGAAGATCTGCTGCATGTGATGCTCGGGAATGCCCGGGCCGGTATCCCATACCTGCAGTTCAACCTCGTCACCACGCACGCGCAGCGCCAGCACGATGCGGCCACTGCGGGTATAGCGCAGGGCGTTGGCCATGAAATTCTGCAGCACACGACGCAGCAGGCGTCGATCACTGCGCACCCAGGCAGTGCGTGCGAACACATGCAAGCGCAGGCCTCGCCCTGCCGCTACCGGCGTGTACTGTGCAGCGAGCTCGCGTACCAGCACGCTGGCATCGAACTCGCTGATGGTCGGGCGCAGGCCGCCTGCATCCAGTCGCGACACGTCCAACAGACCATCCAGCAACTCTTCGGCCGCACGCAGGGAAGCATCCACACGCTCGGCCAGATGCCGCTGCTCGTCGGTCTCGTGCAGGCTGTCGCGCAGGGCCGATGCAAAAAGCCGCGCTGCATTCAGTGGCTGCAACACGTCATGGCTGATCGCGGCGAGGAAGCGCGTCTTGGATTGCTGCGCTGTCTCGGCTGCCTGCGAACGCTCGGCGACGCGCTGCTCCAGGGTTTCGTTGGCTTCCAGCAGCGCCTGCTCGGCATTCTTGAAATCCGTGATGTCGTTGTAGCTGGTCACATAGCCGCCACCGGGCAAGGCCTGGCCACGCAGCTCGATCACCTTGCCATCGGCGCCGGTGCGTTCGAACACGTGCGGTGAACCAGCACGCATATAGCCGATACGGCGATTGATCTGCACTTCGGTATCACCCGAACCCAGCTCGCCGCGCTCGGCGTTGTAGCGGATCAGGTCGGCGACCGGGCGGCCGACGTAAAGCATGCCGTCCGGGTAACCAAACATCTGCTGGTAGCGCCGGTTCCATGCGGTCAAGCGCATTTCCGGATCGACCACACTGACGCCTGCGCTGATGTTCTCCAGCGTGGTGGAGAGAATTTCGCGGTTGAAGCGCAGCTCCTGCCCCGCCTCATCCAGTACCGCCACCACTTCACCAAGATCCATGCCCGAGCCGCGCAGCAGGCTGGTCAGCAGCAGGCGCGCGGACGCTGCACCGATGGAGGCGGCGAGCAGGCGTTCGGTGAACTGCACCCAGACTCGGTCGGCGGCAGCGGCAGGTTGGAATTCACGCTCAAGCAACTGCGCCTGTTCGCCGAACGAGCGCCGCGCACGGTTGTCACCGATGACGCGCGTGGCCAAGGCCAGCAGATCGCGGACCTTGACGTGCGCCGGCCAGTCACCGGCGACCACCGGCCGCTTGGCATAAGGATCCAGGAACGGTGCCGCGCGCAGGCGCTCGGCGACATCCGGGCGCCAGCGCATCGACACCAGCAACATAGTCACGGTGTTGATCAGCAGCGACCAGAAGGTGCCATGGGTCAGTGGGTCCCAACCGGTCAGGCCGAACAACTGCTGTGGCCGCAACCAGTCGATGCCGAACGGCCCCTGCGTGAGCAGGCTCGCATCCAGCCAGCCGCCGTGGCTCAGCGCCGGCACCAGCAAGGTGTAGGCCCAGACCACAAAACCGACCAGCATGCCGGTTTCTACCCCGCGGCGGCTGGCGCCACGCCAGTACAGGCCACCGAGCAGGCCCGGTGCGAACTGCGCGACCGCGGCGAAGGCCATCAATCCGTAGGCGGCCAGCATGGTGTCGTCGTTGCTGCCGCGGTAATAGCCATACGCGACCAGCGCCAGCAGCACGATCGCCATGCGCCGGATCCACAACACGCGCGAGGCGACATTGGCAGCCTCGCGGTGGTCGCCACTGCGCCGCAGCAGCAGCGGCATGACGAGATCGTTGCTGATCATCGTCGCCAGCGCGATCGAGGACACGATGACCATGCCGGTGGCCGCGGAGAAGCCGCCGATGTAAGCAATCAAAGCGAGCGTTGTATTGCCGGCAAGCATCGGCAAGGCTAGTACCAGGGTGTCGTCCGAGGCCAGGCCGGTGCCGAACATCGCCGCGCCGGCAGTGGCGATTGGCACGATCATCAAGGAAATCAGCACCAGGTAAGCACCGAACATCCAGCGTGCGCTGCGCACATCGCCGGCATTGCCGCACTCCACCACCGCGACGTGGAACTGCCGAGGCAGGCAGATCAGGGCCAGGAAACTGAGCAGCGTCTGCGAGACGAAGCCCACCGGCGGCATGCCTTCAAACAAGGTGCGTGCCGACTGCACCACCGACTCGCCGCGGTCGGTCAGCCACACATAGGCGAATACGCCGATGGCGACCATGGCCAGTAGCTTGATCAGCGATTCGACGGCGATGGCCAGCATCATGCCGTAATGGTGCTCGGTGGCATCGACCTGGCGGGTACCGAACAGGATGGCGAACAAGGCCATCAGCAGCGAGACATACAGCGCCGGATCGGTCAGGAAACCCTTGCCGGCGGCATCCCCGGTCAGCACCTGCAGGCTCATCGCCACGGCCTTGTACTGCAAGGCCAGGTACGGCACCACACCGATCAGGGCGATCAAAGCGACCAACGCCGCCAACCGCCGCGAGCGGCCAAAGCGCGAGGAAATGAAGTCGGCGATGGAGACCACGTTCTCGCTGCGGGCGATCAGCGCCAGCCGTTCGATGATCCGCCAGCCGAACATCAGCATCAGCAGTGGGCCAAGATAAATAGGCAGGTAGCCGATGCCGTAGCGCACCGCCGAGCCGACCGCACCGTAGAAGGTCCAGGACGAGCAATAGACCGCCAGCGCAAGGCTGTAGACCACCGGCCGCAGCCACGGGCGGTCCGGATACAGCGGGCGACGATCACCCCACCACGCCACCCCGAACAGCAGCGCGGCATAGCAGAGTGAGACCAGGAGCAGGATCCAGCTGGAGACCAAGGGTAGTTCCCGTGCGACTTAGCCGGGCCAGTGTAGCCATTCCCTCGATTCCCGGGCATCCAGCGGCCTTGTCAGCTCGGCGGCCGCGCAGAAGAACGCCCCGGCATGACCTGGGCGCTCGGATCAATCACCAGCGATTACTTGGTAATAGCCGGTCATAGTGATGCACCAACCCTTGTTATCAAGCCGAGGATGGGTCAAGTCGTCACTGACGTTGGTGAAGTTATTGCCGACGCCAAGCTTGAAGAAGTCGGCACGACTGTCCAGCCAGGCCCCTTCGCCACGTCCCATGCGGTAGTCGCCGGGACGCGAAGCGAGCTTTCCGGCCATCTCCCATCGTTGAGACATTTGCCAGATGCCGTCCAACGACAACACATGCGAGCGCTGATCATCCGAGGCACCACCAACCTGTCCGGGTGATGCCAGCTCGTACAGATAGGTGTACCTGCCAAGTGCGGCCCAGCGGGAGCTGTCGTGCGGACGGTAGGCAAAGCCGGCATTGACCTCGGCCAAGCGGGCACCGTCCTGCGCGCTCAGGCTGTCGGATGTGTCGGAGTAATTGGCACACAAGGCCAGACGCCAGTCTTCGTTGACCTTGTAGAACAGACGATTGATGGTGACCCACTGTTCGCGCGCCTCTGCGCCGGTGCCACGCCGACACTCAAGTTTGCTCGACCTGTCGGTCCACTCATCGGCGTTGACCCCGATTGCATGCGAATCGGCATGCCTTCAAATTCGTGCATTGACGATCAACTGAAAAGCATGAGCTAAACCGTCAAACGGTAGCCAGCACCCCGAACTGCGCGGATCGGGAGGGTACAGCCGGTGGCCGACTGCACACGGTTACGCAAACGGTGGACCAACACTTCAATCCGGTGCGGATCAAAGCTCCAGGGCTGGTCGGTGAGGGCCGCAATCAGGCGCTCGCGGGCAACCGTTTCGCCTTGCGATGAGAAGAGCAAAGTGAGAAATGCGCGTTCGGCTTCGGTCAGCGCCAGTACCTGCGCATTGGGCCCACGCAGGTCCCAACTATCGGATTCCAGCGCCCAGCAAGGGGCACTGTCGGCCCCGCCAACCACCATCAGCTGCGCCGCCTCACCGGGCAAGCGCCGGCGCAGGCTGTACAGCTTGGCAGCGAGGAATTCCGGCTCCGGACGATGTGGCAGGCACGCGTCAGCACCAGCCCACAGGCCATCGGCAATCAGTTGCGGGGTGTTGGGGTCCACCAACAGGACAACCCCCAGATCATCACGGCGGCGCAGGTGTTCGACCGTCTCGACCATACCGGCGCGTACCCAAGTGGTATCGATGACCACGATGTCGCAGGGAACGATCACCAGTTCGCGGTACAGCGCTTCAATACTGTCCAGGGCCTGGATCTGGGCCCCATAGGGCAGCAGTGGCTGCAACAACTCCAGCTTGCCGACAATCCAGATACGCAATGGCGCCAAGGCCGTGGGATTGGCTGCGCCCACAGGCGCATAGTTCAGATCCGATGCCACACACTCTCCCTGTCGGGCGTCAGTAGACAGCCCACCTATTCTCGGGATTTTAGCCTAGCGTAATGTCAGTTATCGCCGAAACGAGGTACACACCGTTTTATGAATGGAATGGGCGGCCCTTTCGCGCCGCCCATTCAGTCGCCCTTATTCGGCAGGTACGCCCATTTCCTGCAGCAGAGCGGGCGCCGGATACACCTTGGCCAACAGCCAACGCAGGTACCGCATGTCCACGTGCACGGCACGCTTGTAGCGCGGGTCGAACCACCAGCTGGCGCTGACCGATTCCCAGTTGGAATCGAAGTTCAGGCCAATCAGCTCGCCCTTGGCATTGAGCACCGGCGAACCGGAGTTGCCACCGGTGGTGTCCAGGTTGGTCAGGAAGTTCACCGTCTGCGTCTTCAACGCTGGATCGGCGGTGCTGCCGAAATCGCCCTTGGCAATTGCCGCCAGCAGCGGCTTGGGCGCATCGAACGGCACCGTGTTGGTGTTCTTCTCGACGATGCCCGCAACCGTGGTCACCGGCGAGTAGCTGACCGCGTCACGCGGATGCAGGGCCTCGACCTTGCCGTAGCTGATGCGCAGGGTGCTGTTGGCATCCGGGTATACCGCGCGGCCCTGGCTTGCGCGCCAGGCGAACAATGCCTGCATGTAGGACGGACGCAGACGCAGCTGCTCGCCCGCGCGCTCCTTGCTGTCGCGCTCGGCATTGAGCTGTGCCATCACCAGTGCAGAGGCCACCGACACCAGCGGATCGGCTTCGATGAAACCACCCTTGCGTGCGGCTTCGAAGCGCGAAAGACGCTGCGCTTCATCGCCGAGCTTTGTCTGTGCGTACAGTTCATCCAGATGCCTGGCCAGCTCGGCCGGGGTGCGACCGAACAGGTTGTCGTAATGCGAATCGCGCTGTGCATCGGGCAGCTGCTGGTAGCGGGTCAGCAATGCGGTGAGCAAGGCCTTCTCAACGGCCGGGTCGTAGCGACGCTGTACCTGCTTGAGCACACCTTCGATCAAAGCCTGGTCGCGCTGCTGATAGCCGGCTTCACGCTCGGCATCGGGCTTGAGCGACTCCACCCGCAACCGCTCCAACAGCAACGCCGAACGCAGCAGCTGGGTCTGGCTGGACATCAGGGTGATCAGGAACTCGCTGCCGCCAACCGCGCTGTCCGCCGCCAGCGACGCAAACAGTGCATCGATGTCGGCCTTGTACCTGCCATCGGCGCTGGCCAGCATGGCCTGTTCGTCCTGTGCACGCTGGGTCTTGGCATCGCTGCGCAGCAGGCCTTCCAGTTCACCGGCAGCGCGCTTGCGGTTGTTCTTCAACGACTGCAGCTGCGAAGCGTAGCGCGTGCGTGCATCGGCATTGCCCTTGCCCTGCGCTTCGATCACGTCGATCAGCTGTTGGAACACTTCCACGCGACGCGGCAGCACGGTGTCGATCTGGTTGGCGAACTCGGCGGCGGTGCGCAGGCGATAGGTGGTGCCCGGGTAACCGGCCAGCATCGCGTAATCACCTTCCTTCGGGCCATCCAGCGACATCTTCAGGTGCGCCGGCGGATGGTAAGGCACGTTGTCCTTGCTGTACGGCGCCGGCTTGCCATCCTTGCCGACGTAGGCACGCAGCAGGGTGAAATCGCCGGTATGGCGTGGCCACATGAAGTTGTCGATTTCATCGCCGTAGTTGCCGATCGCACGCGGCGGTGCATAGACCAGACGGATGTCGGTCAGCTCCAGCTGGCGGATGCGGTAGAAGTCGCTGCCGTAGTACATGTTGGCCACCGAGCAACGCACGCCGCCTTCGGCTTCGCAGTCGGCGACGATGCGCTTGCGCGCGCTCTCCACCGCGTCGTAATAGCCGCGACCGGTCTTGCCACGCGCGTCCTTGAGCACCTCGTCGGTGACCTTGTCGAAGCCGACCGTCACCAGCACCCGGTAATCGGGATTGGCAGCGCGCTCGTCGTCGCGGCCCTGGGCGATGAAGCCGTCATCGATGAAGTTGTGCTCCTTGCTGGCGTTGTACTGGATGACGCCATAGGCCACGTGGTGATTGGTCAGCAACAGGCCCTCGTCGGAGACGAACGAACCGGTACCGCCACCGACACGCACCACCGCGCTCAACGGCGGCGCGGTGACATCGGCCAACTGCTTGGGGTCACCCTTGAAGCCGGCATCCTTCAGCGTCCTGGCCAGCTCCGGCAGCTGCGTGGGCATCCACATGCCTTCGTTGGCGTGGGCGGCAGCGGCGGTCAGGCTCATGCCCAGCGCCAGCGCGGCGGTAAGCGGTTTACGCGTCATTGGAACTCCAGCGGATTACAGAACAGCCGTGGACAGTAGCGGCCCCCGCTTGGAGCGGCAACCGCCAGCAGTCACGCCAACGCTTGTGGGAGCGGCGTAAGCCGCGAAGCCAGTGCAGCACGAACTCGTGACAGGATTGATCTTCGGCGTGGCCAATGCGTCAATGGCTGCGGTGGGAGTGGTGGCTTCGCGGCTGACGCCGCTCCCACAACATCCCACAGCACCCATGCTGCTGCTCAGCGCTCCGTGCGCCAGTTCACCGAGCCGCGGTTTTCGACCGTGGACGATTCCACTTCGATGTCGAAGCCGCGCCGCAGCAGGTACTTCAAGGTGAGTACCGAGCCGCTGCCGATCAGTGACACGCCGTAGCCGATGTAGAGCTTGGGCGTGATGTACTTGCCCACGCCGATCACCGAACCGCCCAGCGCGCGTGACTGGCTGACGCCAGCATCATCGAGGCCGATCTTGGCGCCCACCTGTGCAGCAAGCAGGCCAGTGCCGGCCGACAATGCCGCCGATGCCGCGTTGACCTGCTGTGCCTGGTCGCTGCTGGCCATGCTCAGGCTGCGCCCCAGCACCAGATACGCCAGCGATTCGGATTGCGACATCGCCGGATCCGACCACACGTCGACCTTGGGCTGCTGGGCACGGCCGGTGACATGGATGCCGGCGGTGATGTCACCAATCGAGCGCTGTGCCTTGATGTTGATGCGCGGGTCGGAGACCACGCCGTAGTTCCACAACAGCTGGCCGTCGGTGATGGTCAGGTCCTGGCCGTAGGCCTTGTAGCGGCCACTGACTTCCAGGCCGCCGTTGGCGGTCATCTCGTGGCCCGGGCGCGCACGCACCTGCATCCTGCCGGTCAGCGCGCCCTTCAAGCCAAAGCCGCTCATCTTGACCTTGTCGCCGAGGCTGACGGTCAGGTCCATGTCCAGCGGCGAGGACGGGCCTTCTTCCGGGTCGACCGGATCCAGCACCACGATGTCTTCCGACGCCGAGGTGCCGCGATCCAGGCGTTCAAGATCCAGATCCGCCTCGGGCACATGCACGCTGCCACGCAGTTCCATCGCCGTGCCAGCCAACGTGAAGTCCAGATCCGGATTGGCCACCACCCGCAGTTCGCTGGTGTTGGCCATCAACACCTTGTCGCCGTGGATATGCAGCTGCAGGGGCTGTGCATCGCCGAACCAGGACAGGCCGCCATCCACCTGCAGCGTGCCTTCGCCACCGGTCTTGGTGGAGGCGCTGATGCGCGCCGAGCCATCGGGCTGGGCGATGAAGCTGCCCTTGCCTTCGCTCAGCGTCAGGCCCAACGCCGGGAATTCACCGGTGAAGTTGCTGAGCTTGGCCTCGCCACCCAGGGTCGGCTGCGAGCGCGTGCCGCGCAGGCTGACGTGGCCTTCGATCAAGCCTTGCGGGCGCACCAGGTCAGGCGAGAACAGCTCCAGCCAGTACAACCGCGCGATGTTCATGTACAGCTCGCCGGTGAGCGCCGCGCTGGGCTCCCAGCCGGTCTGCACCTTGGCATCGATGAAGCCGTCGCCCTTGAAGCCGACGCCGAGGTAGCCCTTGATGCTGTTTGGCAGCATGTCGACGTTCAACGAGAAATTGTCGTAACGCACCAGCTCGCCACGGGCATTGTCGCCCAGACGGATGCCGCCTTCGGCCGAGGCTACCTTGAAGCCACCTTCCCAGGCATTGCCACGCGGACGGATGTTGCCATCCAGGGTGAGCTCGCCACGCAGGTACATGCGGCGGCCTTCATTGGGCGGCAGCCATGGCTGCACCAGGGCAAGCGGCAAGGCATCGCCGCGCAGCTGCAGGCCTTCGCGCGGCCAGTTGGCGGCGATACACAGGGCACCACCGGTCTCCGAACCCAGACAGGCATCGGACAGGGTGAAGTTGCTGCCCTGCGCACTGAACGTGGCCGCCTGCCGCAGCTGCCATGGCGCGCCCTTGACCGGCGCGATCCGCAGCGAGGCCAGCTCGCCGCGCCAGGCCTGGCCCTGCTGGCGCACGCTGCCACTCAACGCCACCGCGCCCAGCTCATTGCGGGTATCGGCGTCCAGCTGCAGGTTCTGCACGCTGCCACGTGCATTGATGTTGACCTGGTCGAGCAGCATGCCAACCTCGATCGCGCTGCCGTGGATCGCCAGCGCGCCGTTGTTGCCCTGCCATGGCAGACGGCCGTTGATGCTGATCTGCTGGGCCTTCCAATCGTCCCATTGCAGGCCATTGCCGCGCAGGTCGGCGGTGATGTCCGGCTGGCTGGGCGTGCCGTGCAGCTGCAGCGTGCCGGCCAGGCTGCCGGTGCCGCCGGGCAGCAGATCAGACAGGTGCAGCGGCTCCAGCCGCGCATCCACATCCAGACGGTCGCCGACCTTGCCCTTGGCCTCGATCTGGCTGTCACCCATCACCAGCCGCACATTGCCCTCGCCCTGCGTACCCTGCAGTGCGAGCTTGGCGCGTGCATCGACGCGACGGCCGCGCAGCATGCCGTTGATCTGCGGCACGTCCAGCGTGGCTTCGAAACGCATGTCGTTGCTGCCGGCCACGGCCGGCAACTGCTTGCCCTTGGAGGCCAGCGAGCCGGACAGGTTGCCTTCCCAGCCCGGCGCGAAATAACCGGGATCAAACTTGGACAGGCTTGCATCCACATCCCAGGCCAGCGTCGGTGCCCAGGCCGCCGAGCCCTTCAGTTCCAGCGAACCACCAGGCGTGCTCGCCTGCAGCCGTTCGATATGCGCCTGCTGGTCGTTGCCACGCACATCGAAATCAAGATTGGCGTCCTGCGCTTCGCGCGCCACTTCAGCCTTGCCAACGGCGGCCCAGTTCTTCAGGTTGCCGGCCACACCCAGCCGCGCCTCTTTCAGATGCAAGGGCACCGGTGTGCTGTCCGGCGAACTCGGGTCCGGCTCGGGGGTGTAGGTCAGCTGGTTGGCCACCACCGCGAAGCGGAAGCCCGGGTTCTGCGCGTCGCTGAAATCGGCGGTGCCCTGCAGCCGCACGCTGCCGCCGAAGGCTTCGGCAACCAGCGGCGCAACCGTCAGCACCTGCTTGTCGATGGCGACATTGGACGGCGCCAGCACCAGTTCGTTCTCGCCCTGGCGCACCCGGCCCTGCAACCGCGCCTGGCCACCGCGGCCACGCGCGTTGAAATCCAGCGCCAACGGTGCCGGTGCTTCGCCCAGGAACTGCGCGGGCACCAGCTGGCCGATATCCAGCTGCTCGCTGCGCGCGGCCATGTTCCACACCGGATCGCTGCGGCCATCCAGAATGAAACTGACATGCAGCGGCTTGGGCGCGTAGCCGGCCACCGCAACTTCCATATGGGCCAGGTTGCCACGTGCGACCAGGCCCAGCCGCGCGGCGGGCTGGCCCGGACGTGGCGGCATCAGCGCGCGCACGGTCAGGTCGGTGGCGTAGTCCTTGCGCGGCAGATAGTGGCCGTCGATACGGAAATCGCCGAGGTTGCTGTTGACCTTGATCTGGCTGGCGGTGAATTCGCCATTGGCAGCTTCAAGCCCACCACGCACCTTGCTGATGTCGATGATCGGCTGCTGCAGCTGGGTGATGCGCAGGCCATCGATGACGATGGTGTCGGCCTGCAAGGCCAGCGGCAACTCGATGGCCGGCAATACATCCGGCCAGTTGGGCAGCTCGAAGGGCTTGTCTTCCGACGGCCCCAGCTCCAGCGTGGCATCGCTGATGCGCAGCGCGTCCAGGCGCAGCTTGCGGCCCAGCAGCGGGCGGATATCCGGATCCAGGTAGGCCTGGCCGGCAGTGAAGTGCAGCTCGTTGTAGCGGAAATCCAGGTCGTGCAGGATCAACGGGCCGGCCAGCGGGCCTTCGGCCTTGCTCCAGGTCAGTGATGAGCCGGCGGGCAGGCGCGCGACCACCTGCGCCAGCAGCACCTCGCGGCCGGCTACGGTCTGCAGCAACCAGTACAGCGCGAACAGGCCCAGCAGCGCCAGCACGGTGATGGTGATGCCACTGCGCACCGCCAAGGTGCGCAGTCGCGCCTTGCGCTTGGCACGCAGCTCGGCGATGCGGGCTTCGCGCTCTTCCGGGCTCACCTCGTCGGGACGGCGGCTCACAGGTCAGCTCCGATGTTGAGGTACAGCTGGAACTGCGAATCCGGGTTGTTCAAACCATGCGCGATATCAATGCGCACCGGGCCCACGGGCGACTTCCAGCGCACGCCGAAGCCGACACCGGTATGCAGGTCAATCTTGTTGTCGAAGGCGCTGCCGGTATCCACGAACACCGCGCCGCCCCAGGGGCCGCCGCCGAAGTAGTGCTCGTACTCGACCGAGCCCACGGCAAGATTCTTCGCGCCCAGCGCGAACTTGTCCGGTGCCGGCGTACGCGGGCCGACTTCGCGGAAGGCATAGCCGCGGATGGAGCGGTCACCGCCGGCGAAGTAACGCAGGCTGGGCGGCATCGCGACCAGATCGCTGGTCCAGGTGGTGCCGGCCTGTCCGCGCAGGATCAGCCGGTCGGCATCGCCCACCGGGATGTACCAACGCACGGTGGCATCGGCCTGGATGAAGCTGGTGTCCGAACCGGCCCCTTCGATGCCGCCACGCAGGGTGGCATTGCCGCTCAGGCCACGGCGCGGGAAGCTCTTGTCGTCGACATCGACGTAGTCGGCGGTGAGCTGCGGGTAGACCAGCGTCGAATAGTTGTAGACCGCGGCATTGAACTGGTCGCCGGAGCTGTAGCGCCAACGCTCGCGCAAGGCATTCATCGAGACGATGGCGGTCCAGTGCTCGTTGATCTCGCCGCTGCGGCTGGCGATCAGCTTGACGTTGCGCAGGTCGATGTAATCAGTCTGCTCGTCATAGGCACTGATCGCATAGCTGTACCACCCATCCAGCCAGCGGAAGCCCGGCACGCGGTAGCTGGTGATGAAGCTCTTGCGCTTCTGTGCGTAGTCCAGCTGGGTGCTGAGCTTGTGCCCACGGCGGTTGACATAGCGACGCTCGACGCCACCGCGCACACCCGGCCCGCTCTCGCTGCCATAGCTCAGACCAGCGGTATAGATGGTGCGCTTGGCGCGGGTCAGCTTGACGTTGACCGGGACCTCGCCGTTGTCATCGGCCTGTTCCGGATGCGGCTGGATGTCGATGACACTGAAGTAATCCAGCTTGGTCAGCGACTCGCGCAGGCGATCAAGCTTGCCTTCATGCCAGTAACTGCCCTGCTCCCAATACACCAGTGGCTCGAACAGCCCCGGGCGGAAATAGTCCTGCTCGAAGGTGATCGGCCCCATGTTGTAGCGGCGGCCGCTGTCCCAGGTGAGGAAGATGTCGGCGGCATTCTCGGCGCGGGTCACTTCCACCTTGCGCTGGGTGAAGTCGGCATCGAAATAACCACGCTCGGCCAGGCGCCGGGTGATGGTGATCTTGCTGGCCTCGTAGTTCACCGAGTCGAAGGCTTCGCCAGTCTTGGGGTGGAAGGCCTCGATGTCGTCCTGCAGGTACTGGTCGCGCGAGGCCGGGCCGGTGATGGCCAGTTCCTGGGTGCGGACCTTGACCTGCTCGCCCTTGTCGACCTGGATCAGTACCTGCAGGGTCTCGCCGGTACGCGGCGCTTCCACGGTGATCTTCGGATTGTAGAAGCCGAACGGCTCCAGCGCGGTGCGGGTCTGCCGCTCGGCCTGCGACAGCAGGTATTCCAGTCGGGATTCGCCCTGCACCTTGCCAATCGCATCGTAGACCGACAGCGACACCTCGATGTTTTCAATCATCTCGGCGTCATCACCCTTGTCCAGACCCTTGATCTGGACTTTTTCGATGGTGCCGCGGGCATGGGCAAGGGGTGCTGCTGCCAGCGACGCCAGGAACAGAAGGAGCGGGGTGATTCGAGATAGCTGCATGCGCGCCAGCATACCGGTCCGAACATGACCGGCAAAATCACATGGCTGGCAGGGCCCAGCCATGCTCGGCCGGGGTGGCCCCTGTGGTGCCGAGCCGTGCTCGGCAGAGGCTTTACCGGTAATGCCCTTGCCGAGCATGGCTCGGC
>NZ_JASCOR010000250.1 GCF_029959445.1 Stenotrophomonas sp. PS02298
GGGCCCGCGCAACCCGCGCAACCACAACAATGCACACGCGGTGGGGGGGCGCCGGGGCGCCGCGCCCCCGCCACAGTAGCTTCAGGTCGCGGGCCAGCAGGGCACGCGCGGCAGAGAACAGCGTTGGTTGTGGACCGGGCAGGCTCATGCTGAGTCCTCCGGTGCTGCTGCGCTGCCCAAGGTAAGCGTGCGATTGCGGACCGGTGGTGCCGCGTAGGCGCCGTGGGTGGTCACCAGTGCACCGCCGCCGCCGCGCAGATGCGCGGAGATCATCCGGTTGACCAGGTTGATGCCATCCAGGTCGAGGTTGGCGTAGGGCTCGTCCAGCAGCCAGATTGGTGCCGGTGACAACCAGATACGGGCCAGTGACAGACGTTTTTTCTGGCCGGCCGACAGTTGCCGGACCAAGGTGTCCTCGTAGCCGGCAAGGCCGACGATTGCCAGGGCATTGCCCGGCATCTGCCGCGCGCGGCGGCCTTGCAGTCCGCACAGGAAGTGCAGGTTCTCCAGGCAACCAAGGTCCTGCTTGAGCGCAGTGAGGTGGCTCAGGTAAGCGATATAGCGGGAGCGGTCGGTACTGTTGGCGGGACGGCCGTCGATCTCGATCCTGCCTTCGTCCGGGCGCAGCAGTCCGGCCAGCACGCGCAGCAAGGTGGTCTTGCCGGCGCCATTGCTTCCCTGCACCAACAGCGCTTCGCCCGCATCCACGTGCAGGTCCAGCGGCCCGAATATCGGATCGTCATTGCGGGTGAAGCGCAGGCCGCGGGCATCGAGCAGCGGCAGGGTGTTCGCGGTGTCAATCATCGGATCGGGCGCTTCCGTCCTTGGATAGGTGGCGCAGGCAGGGCGGCGCATCGGGCCGCGCAGTATAGCGCTGCCAAGGTGCTGTCCCGGGGCCTGAGGGCATGGTTTGGGAAGCCTGGCGTGCCAGCTTTGCGTACACTCGGGGTTTTCTCCCCCCGGCGTGTACATACCCATGCATCCGCAGACCAAGTTGCCCAAGGTGGGCACCACCATTTTCACCGTGATGTCGCAGTTGGCCGCCGAACATGGCGCGGTCAATCTTGGCCAGGGCTTTCCGGACTTTTCCGCCCCGCAGCGCTTGATCGACGAAACCGCGAAGGCCATGCGCGAGGGCCTGAACCAGTACGCGCCGATGACCGGCGTGGCGCCGTTGCGCCAGGCGATCGCGCAGAAGGCGCTGGATTGCTATGGCGCACAGGTTGATCCGGACAGCGAGATCACCGTCACCTCCGGCGGCACCGAGGCGATCTTCAATGCCATCCATGCCGTGGTGCGTGCCGGTGAGGAAGTCATCGTGCTGGACCCTGCCTATGACTGCTATGAGCCGGCGATCGACCTGGCCGGCGCGCGCGCTGTGCACGTGCCGCTGGACCCGCAGACCTTCGCGGTGGATTGGGATCGTGTGCGCGCGGCCATCACCCCGAAGACGCGCATGTTGATGGTGAATACGCCGCACAACCCGTCTGGCGCGATGTTGACTGCCGACGACATGCAGGCGCTGGCCGATGTGCTGCGCGGCACCGACATCTACCTGATCTCCGATGAAGTGTATGAGCACATCATCTATGACGGTGCACGTCACGAGTCGGCACTGCGCTACCCCGAGCTGCGCGAGCGTGCGTTCGTGATCTCGAGCTTCGGCAAGACCTATCACTGCACTGGCTGGAAGATCGGCTACGCCATCGCGCCGCCGGCAATGACCGCCGAGTTCCGCAAGGTCCACCAGTACAACACCTTCACCACCTACAGCCCGGCGCAGTACGGTTTTGCCGCGATGATCCGCGATGAGCCTGAGCATCACCTGGAGCTGGGCGCGTTCTACCAGGCCAAGCGCGATCGTTTCCGCGAGCAGTTGCTGGGTACGCGGCTGAAGCCGCTGCCGGTGCCGGGCGGTTACTTCCAGTTGGTGGACTATTCGGCGATCAGCGACCTGCCGGACCATGAGTTCGTGCGCTGGCTGACCATCGAGAAGGGCGTTACCGCGATCCCGTTGTCGCCGTTCTACGAAACCCCGCCGGCTGGCCAGCGTCTGGTGCGGCTGTGCTTCGCCAAGAACGATGCGACGCTGGATGCGGCCATCGAGCGCCTGCGCGCGCTCTGACCTCATAGCCACCATGGACACCGGTTTGCTCGTTTTCCTGTTGGCGTTCGGCGCATTCCTGCTTGCGGTTGCGGTGAAAGGCTATCTGTTCCTTTCCGTGGTTCAACCCGGCTTGCACGTACGTGGAGTGTCGGTGGATGAGGGGCGTTTGGCGTTTCGTGGCAGTTTTGGTCGCTATACCCGTGCGTATCTGGCGTTGCTTGATGAAGTCGAGCGGCGCCAGCCGGTTAATCGTTGGATCGCGCGGCTGCAGTGGTGGGTGCCGGTACTGGGCGCGGCCGTGGCGACCAGCGCTGTTCTTTCTTCATGGCTTTCAGGACGATGACGACAATGCAGGACCTGCGTATTTCCCTGGTGCAGGGTGACACCCGCTGGCACGACCCGGCGGGTAACCGCGACTATTACGGTGCGCTGCTGGCGCCGCTGGCGGGCAACACCGATCTGGTGATCCTGCCGGAAACCTTCACCAGCGGTTTTTCCAACGACGCGATTGACCAGGCTGAAGACATGGACGGCCCGACCGTTGCATGGATCGCCGAACAGGCCCGTGCGCTGGGTGCGGTAGTGACTGGCAGCGTGCAGCTGCGGGTCGACGGCGGCGTCTATAACCGCC
Source organism: Stenotrophomonas sp. PS02298 (assembly GCF_029959445.1). GTDB lineage: Bacteria > Pseudomonadota > Gammaproteobacteria > Xanthomonadales > Xanthomonadaceae > Stenotrophomonas. The sequence goes on from NZ_JASCOR010000250.1 coordinate 2,739, forward strand.
TGCTGTGGGCCACGCCCGACGGCGATTTGCACTACTACGATAAGCGTCACCTGTTCCGTTATGGCGGCGAGCACAAGCGCTACGCGGCCGGCAACGAGCGCTTGTGCGTGGAGTGGAAGGGTTGGCGGATCAATCCGCAGATCTGCTACGACCTGCGTTTCCCGGTGTTCTGCCGCAACCGGTTTGATGTGGAGCGGGCAGGGCAGATGGATTTCGACCTGCAGATCTTCGTCGCCAACTGGCCGTCGGCGCGTGCCTATGCGTGGCAGATCCTGGCGCGTGCCCGCGCGATTGAGAACCTCTGCTACGTGGCGGTGGTGAACCGTATTGGCGTGGATGGCAATGGCCTGCATTATTCCGGCGACAGCGCGGTGATCGATTTCCTCGGCCAGCCGCAGCTGGAGATCCGCGAACGCGAGCAGGTGGTCACCACCACCATCTCGGCGCAGGCGCTGGCAGCGCATCGCGAGCGCTTCCCGGCGATGCTGGATGCCGATGCGTTTACCTTGGGCGGGCCGGTGGTGCTTCGCTGAACGCCGGCCGGGCGGCGGGTCTGCAGGCTCTTTGCAAGGCGCAGAGGGACTGTCAGGCTCGATGCCGGTTCAATCAAGCAGAGGATGCGCGATGAAGAAGACGATGGCGATGGCTGCAGTGCTGGCGTTGGGCATTGCCCCCGCGGCGCAGGCTGCGGGCAATATCGACTGCGAGCTGCATTACAACCTGACCGGTTGGTCGATGTTCTACAAGACCTCCAGCGGCACCGGCACGATTACCTGCGACAACGGCGCCAGCATCCCGGTCAAGATCAGCGCCAAGGGTGGTGGTCTGACCGTGGGCCGCACCACCATCACCGATGGTCGCGGGAGGTTCAGTGGTGCGTATTCGCTCAATGATTTGTTGGGAACCTACGCAGCCGCCGAGGCACATGCCAGCGCGTCGCGTGCCAATGATGCGCAGGCGATGACCAAGGGTGACATTTCGCTTGCGTTGGCCGGTACGGGGCATGGCTGGAGTATCGGTGTTGGGTTTGGCAAATTCGTGATTGAGCGACGCTGATTTTTTTGCGGTGAACCGTAGAGCAAGAGCTCGCCCTCATCCGCCCCTCCGGGGCACCTTCTCCCGCTAGCGGGAGAAGGGCCAGAGCCGAAGCAAGGGCCAGAGCCGAAGCAAGGGCCAGAGCCGAAGCAAGGGCCAGAGCCGAAGCAAGGGCCAGAGCCGAAGCAGGGGCCAGAGCCGAAGCACGGGACAGAGCGGTGGGGGGGGG
>NZ_JASCOR010000251.1 GCF_029959445.1 Stenotrophomonas sp. PS02298
CCATACCCGTGCCTTGTGCACGGGTTGGCGCGACAATGGGGCCCTACTCGTCCTGTAGCACCGCTCCGCTGATGACATCCAACGCAGTGCCCGCCCCTTCTTCCCGCCCTGACCTGGTCGTCATCGGCGCTGGCGTGGTGGGCCTGGCCACCGCCTATGCTGCGGCAAAGCGCGGCTTTTCGGTGCTGCTGCTGGATCGCAATGCCGGCCCAGCACTGGGTACTTCGTTCGCCAATGGCGCACAGCTCAGCTACGCCTACACCGATGCGATGGCCGGCCCGGCAACCTGGGCGCAACTGCCGGAAATGGCATTCGGCCGCAACGGGCCTTTCCGCACACGGTGGTCGGCTGATCCGGATTTCCTGCGTTGGGGCCTGGCCTTCCTGCGCCAGGCCAACACGGCAGGCCTGCAGCGCAATACCCTGGCCACGCTGGAACTGGCACTGGAATCGCGCCAGGCCATGCAGGCCCTGCTGCAACAGCACCCCATCGACTTCGACCACGAGGTCTCCGGCAAGCTGCACCTGTACCCCTCCGCCGAGGGCGTGCAGGGAGCGGCGGCGATGATCGCGCTCAAGCGCGGCCATGGCGTGCAGCAACGGCTGGTCAACGCAGCCGAAGCCACCGCCATCGAGCCTGCACTCAGCGGCGCGCCATGGCTGGCCGGCGGTGTCCATTCGCCCGAGGAAGAAGCAGGCGACCCCTACCGTTTCAGCCAAGGCCTGCTGCAGGTAGTGCAGCAGCATTACGGCGTGCAGGCGCTGTTCGGATTCGATACGCAGTCAATGCGCCGCGCGGGTGGACACTGGCAGCTGCAGGCCCGCGATGGCCGCACGCTGCAGGCAGCGCGCGTGCTGGTCTGCGCCGGCATCGACAGCCCTGCCCTGCTCAAACCGCTGCGTCTGCGCATGCCGGTGATGGCGATCAAGGGCTATTCGTTCACCGCACCGTTGGGCACCAATGCACCCAAGGTCAGCATCACCGACACCAAGCGCAAGCTGGTGTTCTGCCGCCTGGGCGAGCGCATCCGCGTCGCGGGTCTGGCTGACCTCAACGATTGGAACCCCGCGCCCGAACCGGCGCGGCTGGCAACACTGATCGCGCAGGCACGCGCGTCGTTGCCCGAAGCCGCCGACTACGGGCACATCGAAAGCAGCTGGGCCGGGCTGCGCCCGGTCACGCCGTGGACCTCACCGATCATCAAAAACCTCAGCGACGGCCTGGCCTGCAATATCGGCCACGGCATGCTCGGCTGGACGTTGGCGATGGGCAGCGGCGAGCGCGCGGTGCAGCAGTTGCTGGGCACGCCCTGAGCCAACTCAGGTTTCGCTGATCTGGTCCATGCGGATGCGGTTGGCGAACAGCGAGAACGCCAATGCGCCAGCAAGGCCATTGGCGCGGTTGATCCACTGCGGCAACCAACGCGGCGGTGCCAGACCGCCCGCCTCGAACAACGGCGTCAGCGCCTGTGCGTCTTCCAGCGTCATCTTGCCGGCGAACAACCAGCGGCAGGTCTGCAGCTTTTCATCACGCAGCATCTGCCGGAAGAAGGTGTGCACCGAGACCAGGCCGCGCAGGTAGACCGTGTCCTTGGTGAAGGCAGCGCCGCCGCTGGGGGGAACACCACGGAACACGCGTTGGGCGGACGAAAAGCTTTCCTCGGCGGTCTGCCCGGCAGCACGGAAATAATTGAAGACTTCGATGAAGTCGGCCCCATCGCGCGCCATCGCAATCGCCTCGATGCGCAGGCTGATGCGCTTGAGCCGCTGGATGTCGATGCTGCCGGTGATCTGTTCGGCAAACGTCGCCAGGCCTTCCTGGGTCGCGGTGATGCGCGGCGAAGACAAGGCCAAGCTGGGCAACACCACCTGATCGCGTCCGTTGAGCGCGGTCAGCGAATGCACCAGCGCCTCGTGGTGGTAGAGCTGCGCACGGTCATAGGCACTGAAGGTGGCGCGGGTGCGCAGGCGGATGCGGGTCGCCCCCGCGGCAGCCTTGGCGATCAGTTCCGGGTCCAGCTCCACGCTGATCATGCGCCCTGCGAAGAACTCATCCAGGTCGCTCTGCAGCATCAACTGCAAGGCTGTTGCCGACACCGGCACCTGCTCCTCCGGGGCCAGCAGTTCGTGGTCCAACTCCTGCGCGATCTGGATGAAGTGCCGTGCCGCATCGCGGGTAGTCGGGCCATTGCCCGGCATCGGCTGCTCGGGCACGCCGAACAGCTGGGTGGAATAGTCGTCCACCGCGCGCGTACCCAGGCCTTCCAACAGACTGGCGGCCAGATCCCAGCTACGCGCAGAATCCTGAATGTAATTGCCCAATGGATGGCTGGCGTCCACCTCGTCCATTACCGCCGCCAGTTCGCGCCGCGTTTCGCTGAAGTCGAGTTTGGGATAGCCCACCTGCGGCAGTACCGGGTTACCGCGCGCCACGCTCTCCAGAAACGGTGCCTGCGTATCTGCCGGCCAGCTGGTCAGGCTCAGCAAGCGGATGCCTTTGACCGCCGCCACCATCCGCGCATCGAGCGCAGCGTGATGGCTGATGGCTGGATCGTTGTGGGTATCAACCATGTCCATGCCTGCCTCGTTAAAACCAGGTAATAACGCGCAACCATCGCTCTTGTAGAAGCGGCGTAAGCCGCGAAGCCACAACCGCATCAACGCGCGAACAGCTTACCCCTCCCCAACCCGCCCCTTTGCTCCGCAAAAGGGAGGGAGCAGATGCAACGGCGACGGCTTCAGCGCCGCTTGCCCTTGTTGATTGGCCGCCACTGCGCACCGCGCCCGCTGTGTTTGCGTTCCGTCGCCTGCTCGGCCTGACGCTGGGCAAGTTTGGCTGCGGCCTGCGCCACTTCCTCGCGCAGCTTGAGGTAGCTCTCCAGCCGGCTTTCGTCGATGTCACCGCGCTCAATGGCCTCCTGCACTGCGCAGCCCGGTTCGCTGTGGTGCGAGCAATCGCGGAACTTGCATTGCGTGGTCAGCTCTTCGATATCGGCGAAGCCACCTTCAGCCAGGGTTTCCTCCCCGGTCGGCTTGAGCTCGCGCATGCCGGGGGTATCGATCAGGCAGGCGCCATACGGCAGCGGCATCAGCGCACGATGGGTGGTGGTGTGGCGGCCGCGCGAATCATTGCTGCGCACTTCGTTGGTCTTCATCCGGTCCTCGCCCAACAGCGTGTTGGTCAAGGTGGATTTGCCGGCACCCGAGGAACCCACCAGCACCACGGTATTGCCCGGGCCCAGCCACGGCAGCAGGGCGGAGACGCTTTCCGGGTCCTTGCCATTGATCGCCAGCAGCGGAATCTGCTGCGCGGCCAGGTCTTCCAGCACCGCCAGCGCGTCCTCGCTGTACTCGGTCTGGTCGGCCTTGGTCAGCACCACCACCGGTGAGGCACCGCCGCCGCCAACCAGGAGCAGGTAGCGCTCGATGCGGCGCGGATTGAAGTCGGCATCCAGGCCACAGACGATGAACACCGTATCGATGTTGGCCGCGATCACCTGCTGGTGATAGTGCTCACCGGCGGCACCGCGCTTGATCGAGGTATGCCGCGGCAGCAGCGCGACGATGCGCTTGCCGTCCAGCAACACCCAGTCGCCTACCGCCGCGCGCTCATGGCTGGGGAAGCGCGGCCGCTGCCATTCCGGCGGCGACTCGGTCTTGAGGCTGTTGTCCGGAGCATCTGCGACCACGTAACCGGAACGGTGCTGCTCGATCACCCGCCCCGGACGGGCCTGCGGATGGGCGGCAAAGGCTTCCTGCCACTGCGGGTCCTCGGGAGCACCGGGCCAGGGCCAGCCGATATGGCGCAGCGAATCGAAGTCGATGGAATCAGTCATTGGGGGATTCTACCGGGGCGGGGCTTGGCGCCGGGAATGGCGGTTCAGTTGAGGCGGGGTCTGGACATGAGCGAAAGCCAAAGCACCCCTCCCCAACCCTCCCCTTGCCTGACGCAAAGGGAGGGGGCAAGGCTTGGCTCCCTCC
>NZ_JASCOR010000252.1 GCF_029959445.1 Stenotrophomonas sp. PS02298
GCCGAGCCATGCTCGGCAAGGGGCTTTACCGGGAAAGCTTCTGCCGAGCATGGCTCGGCACTACATCTAAAAGCTTTCATTCATCCCAACCCCCGCTCCGCGCCCCGGCCCTTGCGCTGGCGCAAGGGCGTTCGAGCAGCAGCGAACCAATGGTTCGCAGCCTGCTGCTCTCACCCCGTGAACGGGAGAAGGGCTTCAAGCACCCAGCATTTCTGCGGCTCAGATCGCCTTGGCCAGCTCAGCCGCCAGGCCGGCATAGCCGCCCGGGGTCAGCTCGCGCAGGCGCTGCTTGGCGTCGGCCGGCAGTTCCAGGGTCTCGATGAACTCGCGCATCGAATCGGCGGTGATGCCGTGACCGCGGGTCAGTGCCTTGAGCTGCTCGTAGGGATTCGGCAGGCCGTGGCGGCGCATCACCGTCTGCACGGCTTCAGCCAGCACTTCCCAGGCAGCGTCCAGATCGGCGTCCAGGCGCTCCGGGTTCACGGTCAGCTTGCCCAGGCCCTTGGCCAGCGACTCCAGGCCCACCTGGCTGTGGCCGAAGGCGGTGCCGACGGCGCGCAGCACGGTGGAGTCGGTCAGGTCGCGCTGCCAGCGGCTGATCGGCAGCTTGGCGCTGAAGTGCTCGAACAGGGCGTTGCCGATGCCGAAGTTGCCCTCGGCATTCTCGAAGTCGATCGGGTTGACCTTGTGCGGCATGGTCGAGGAGCCGACTTCGCCTTCCTTGAGCTTCTGCTTGAAGTAGCCCAGCGAGATGTAGCCCCAGATGTCGCGGGCCAGGTCGATCAGGATGGTGTTGGCGCGGCGCGCGGCGTCACCGATCTCGGCGACGTTGTCGTGCGGCTCGATCTGGGTGGTGTAGGGGTTGAACACCAGGCCCAGCGAGGTGACGAAACGCTCGGCGAAGGCCGGCCAGTCGATGTTCGGGTAGGACACGACGTGGGCGTTGTAGTTGCCGACGGCGCCGTTGATCTTGCCGGTCAGCTCGACCGCGCCGATCTGGCGGATCTGCCGCTCCAGACGGGCGACGACGTTGGCCAGCTCCTTGCCCAGGGTGGTCGGCGAGGCGGTCTGGCCGTGGGTGCGGGACAGCATGGGCTGTTCGGCCTGGGCGTGCGCCAGCTGGCGCAGCGAGGCGGCGATGCCGCTGTAACCGGGCAGGATCACCTTGTCGCGGGCTTCAGCCAGCATCAGGCCATAGGACAGGTTGTTGATGTCCTCGCTGGTGCAGGCGAAATGCACGAATTCCAGTGCCGGTGCCAGCTCGGCGTCGTCCTTGAGCTGCTCTTTGATGAAGTACTCCACGGCTTTGACGTCGTGGTTGGTGGTGCGCTCGATCTCCTTGACGCGGGCAGCGTTCTCGACCGAGAAGCCATCGGCCAGTGCGCGCAGCTTGGCCTTGCCGGCCGCCGAGAAGTCGGCCAGCTCGGTGATGCCCGGCTCGGCGCCCAGCGCCAGCAGCCATTCGATCTCGACCTTGACGCGGGCCTTGATCAGGCCGTACTCGGAGAAGATCGGGCGCAGGGCGTCGACCTTGCCGGCATAACGGCCATCAAGCGGGGACAGGGCGAGCAGGGCGGCTTCTTGGCGGGACGTATCCGTCATGGCGGCAGGCGTTGGGCAGTAGCGGGGGCGCATATTCTACGCTGCCGGGGCAACGGCCGCTGGCGGGCCATTAAATCCCGCCGGCCGCAGGTGCCATCGCGGCACATGACGGGTATGGTGTGCGCAGCCGCCAGCCAGGGAAGCCTGCCCATTGCCAGCCGCAGCAGCTTCCTTTTACCCCAACGAAGATGTGCGGAGTTGATGATGAGCAAGGTTTCCAAGAGTGGTTTCCGGACCGAACACGACAGCATGGGCGAACTGCAGGTGCCGGCCGAGGCCCTGTGGGGCGCGCAGACGCAGCGTGCGGTCGAGAATTTCCCGATCTCCGGGCAGCGCATGCCGCGCGCCTTCATTCGTGCGCTGGGCCTGATCAAGGGCGCGGCGGCCGAGGTCAACACCGGCCTGGGGCTGCTGCCCAAGGGTGTTGGCAAGGCGATCCAGTCGGCGGCGACCGAGGTGGCCATCGGTGCGCACGACAACCAGTTCCCTATCGATGTCTACCAGACCGGTTCTGGCACCTCGTCGAACATGAACGCCAACGAGGTCATCGCCACGTTGGCCAACCATGGCGGCAAGGCCGGCAAGACTGCAGTGCACCCCAACGATCACGTCAATCTGGGGCAGAGCTCCAATGACGTCATCCCGACCGCCATCCGCGTCTCGGCCCAGCTCGAGGTGGTGGAATCGCTGCTGCCGGCGCTGAAGCACCTGCGCAAGACCATCGACAAGCGCGCCCGCACGCTGGGCAAGGTCGTCAAGACCGGCCGCACCCATCTGATGGATGCGATGCCGCTGACCTTCGCCCAGGAGTTCGGTGCCTGGTCGGCACAGCTGGCCTCGGCCGAAGGACGCATCGAAGATGCCTTGAAGCGCCTGCGCCGCCTGCCGCTGGGCGGTACCGCGATCGGTACCGGCATCAACGCCGATCCGCGCTTCGGCGGCAAGGTGGCACGGGCGCTGTCGCTCAGCACCGGGGTCAAGTTCGAAAGTGCGGCCAACAAGTTTGAAGGACTGGCTGCACAGGACGATGCAGTCGAGTTGTCAGGCCAGCTCAATGCGCTGGCGGTGGCCTTGATCAAGATCGCCAACGACCTGCGCTGGATGAACTCCGGTCCGTTGGCCGGCCTGGGTGAAGTCGAGCTGCCGGCCTTGCAGCCGGGCAGCTCGATCATGCCGGGCAAGGTCAATCCGGTGATCCCGGAAGCAACGGTGATGGTGGCTGCGCAGGTGATTGGCCACCATGCGGCGATCACCGTGGCCGGGCAGACCGGCAACTTCCAGTTGAACGTGGCGCTGCCGCTGATCGCGGCCAACCTGCTGGATTCGATCCAGCTGCTGTCCAACGTGATGATGCTACTGGCCGACAAGGTGTTCGTGGGCCTGGTGGTCAAGCAGGAGCGGGTACGTGAGGCCTTGGCCCGCAATCCCATCCTGGTGACTGCGCTGAACCCGATCATCGGCTACGAGAAGGCCGCGGCGATTGCCAAGCGCGCCTACAAGGAGCAGCGTCCGGTGCTGGAAGTGGCGCTGGAGGACAGCGGTTTGTCCGAGGCCGAGCTGAAACGCCTGCTGGATCCGGCGGCGCTGACCCTGGGCGGCATCCACGATCATTGATGGGTTTGCCCCCTCCCTTTCGCGTAGCGAAGGGGAGGGCTGGGGAGGGGTTAGCTTTCGGACCTTCGGGTGCTGCTGGCGTCGCGGTTTACGCGGCTCCTGCGGGAGACGTTGCTGGGCAGGCCTCTGCCGAGCATGGCTCGGCACTACATTGACCTTTCAGGTGCAGCCATTGCCGACCATGGGTCGGCACTACAGGCTCAGCGCACGGCGCGCAGGTTGGCCAGGGATTCGTCGTACTTCTCGAACTCGGGAATGTGCTTGGCCAGATCCGGCGGGAACGGCGACTGGCCTTCGGGGACCTGCAGCGGCAGCGTGCGCTCCTGTGCGGATGCCGGATCGGCGTCCACCAAGGTGTTCTGGCGCAGGATCTGCAGCTTGACGAAGCTGGTCTGCAGCATTGCCTGCTGCTCGGCGTTCAAGGGGATGACGATGTCATCAACGCGCAGGCGGCCATCCGGCAGGATGTCCAGGTTGGGGTAGGGCGCGCGGCGGATGGCGATGCGCTCGAGGGTGACCTCGGCCTTGGGCTTGCTGCGCTCGCTGCGGTGCTCGGCGTACTTCTCGCGATCACAGCCGGTGGCCAGGGTGGCGAAGGCAACGAGGATCAGCAACAACAGTCTATTCATGGCATCGGGGCAGCAACGGCGGGGGGGGGGGTTTTTCCGCCCCCCCCCGCGTGGCGGGGAGGCGCCCCCACAGGGGGTGG
>NZ_JASCOR010000253.1 GCF_029959445.1 Stenotrophomonas sp. PS02298
CCACGTCGGTGATCGCGTTGTGGCTGCCGGGGCTGAAGATGCCGGGCGCGACGCCAAGCTCACGCGCGCGTTGGCGCGGTGCGTCCTGGGCGGCGGCGCCCAGGACGCAAAGCCCCGCCAGCGCCACGGTCAATCGGAGGAAGAGACGAGGCGGCGTGCGGGGCATGGTGTTCCTTACAGGCGTTGGCGGACTGCCTCGAACAATGCCACACCCGTCGCCACGGATACATTGAGGCTCTCGACGTCGCCCGGCATCGGGATGCGCACCAGCTGGTCGCAGGTTTCGCGGGTCAGGCGGCGCATGCCATCGGCTTCGCCGCCCATCACCAACGCCACGTTGCCGCGCAGGTCGAGTTTGTGGATGGTGGTTTCCGATTCACCGGCCAGGCCGTACACCCACACGCCCAGCTTCTGCATGTCCTTGATGCAACGGACCAGATTGGTCACCGACACGACCGGAATGCTGTCCGCCGCACCGGCGCTGACCTTGCGCACGGTCGCATTGACCGGGGCGCTCTTGTCCTTGGGGATCACAACGGCGGTGACGCCAGCGGCGGCGGCACTGCGCAGGCAGGCACCGAGGTTATGCGGGTCCTGCACCTCGTCCAGCACCAGCACCAGCGCCTTGCCTTCGGCCGCTTCGATCAGGCCCTTGAGCTCGTTCTCGTCCCACAGCTTGGGCGCGGCATAGCGCGCGACCACGCCCTGGTGGCGGACCTGGCCGGCCACGCCGCCCAGCGCCTGGGCGTTGACCTTGCGCACGTCGATGCCCTTGCGCAGGGCTTCTTCCTCGATTTCAACCAGGCGCGGGTTCTTGGCGCCGGCCTCGATCAGGACCTCGCGGACGTTTTCGGGGTCTTTCTCGATCGACGAAGCAACGGCATTGACGCCGACGATCCACTGGTTCTGCTTGCTCATGGGCGTCACATGGGGACTTCTGGGGGTGGCAATGGTAGGCCGATTCGGCCCGGCCCGCAGCTGCCACCGGCCTGCGGGGTGCGGGAAAGGCGGCCTTCGCTGCTGCGAGGGCCGCTTCCGGCATCAATACTTCTGCTTGGTGCGCTTGGCTGGCTTGCCGCGTTCGGGCAGCGGCGGCAGGCCTTCTTCCAGCGGTTCGCCATCCAGCTTCTCGACCAGCCGGAAGTCGATCTTGCGCTCTTCCATGCTGGCCTTGAGCACCAGGATGCGGACCCGGTCACCGAGCCGGAACTCGTTGCCGCGACGGTCGCCGCTCAGCGTCTTGCGGATCGGGTCGAACTGGTAATAGTCGTGCGGCAGCTGGGTCACGTGGACCAGGCCATTGACCTTGGACTCGTCCAGCTCGACGAAAAGGCCGAAGCTGGTCACGCCGCTGATCACGCCATCGAACTGGCTGCCGACGTGCTTTTCCATCCATGCCGCGCGGAAACGCTCGTCGACCTCGCGCTCGGCCTCGTCGGCACGGCGCTCACGCTCGGAACACTGCAGCGACAAGGCCGCCATTTCGCGCGGGGTATAGGTGTACTTGTCGAGTGGACCGCCGCTCAGCGCGTACTTGATGGCACGGTGCACCAGCAGGTCGGGGTAACGACGGATCGGCGAGGTGAAGTGCGCGTAGGCCTCCAGCGCCAGGCCGAAGTGGCCGTTGTTGTCCGGCGAATACACCGCCAGCGACTGGCTGCGCAACAGCACCGATTCGAGCAACGCCGCATCCGGGCGCTCGCGCACCTTCTTCAGCAGCTTGGTGTAATCACCCGGCTGCACCTTGCTCCACGGCGGCAGACTCAGCTTGAACTCCTTGAGGAACTCCAGCAGGTCGGCGAACTTGGACTCTGGCGGCCGCTCGTGCACGCGGAACGGCGCCGGCACGTGCTTGGACAGCAGGTAGCGTGCGGCCTCCACGTTGGCGGCGATCATGCATTCCTCGATCAGCTTGTGGGCGTCGTTGCGCACCATCATGCCGGCCTGGGTGACCTCGCCACGGTTGTCCAGCACGAAGCGCACTTCCGAGGATTCAAACTCGATGGCGCCACGGCGCTCGCGCGCCTTGGACAGGATGCGGTAGAGCTGGTGCAGGTTCTGGATCTGCGGCAGCAGCGGGCCGATGAAGGCCTTGGCATCTGCATCGTCCTCGCCCACCGCTGCCCACACCTGGGTATAGGTCAGGCGTGCGTGTGAATTCATCACCGCTTCGTAGAACTTCGACTCGCTGACCTGGCCATCGCGCCCGATCTGCATGTCGCAGACGAAGCACATGCGGTCTTCCTTCGGCCGCAGCGAGCAGATGCCGTTGGACAGCGTCTCCGGCAACATCGGCACCACGAAGCCGGGGAAGTACACCGAGGTCGCGCGGCGCTGCGCTTCGTCATCCAGCGGCGTGCCGGGACGCACGTAGTTGGAGACGTCGGCAATGGCCACCACCAGACGGAAACCGTCACGGTTCGGCTCGCAGTAGACCGCGTCGTCGAAATCCTTGGCGTCCTCGCCATCGATGGTGACCAGCGGCATCGAACGCAGGTCCACGCGCTTGCCGATCATCGATGCTTCCACCGTCAACGGCACGGCCGTGGCTTCGTCCAGCACTTCCGGCGGGAACTCGTAGGGCAGCTCATGGCCGTGGATGGCGGTTTCCACCACCAGCGACGGGGTCAGCTTGTCGCCGAGCACGGCAATGATCTTGCCGATCGGCGGACGGCGCGAATCCGGTGCATGGGTCAGTTCGCAGACGACCAGCTGCCCGTCCTTGGCACCACCCGTGAGGTCGCCCGGGATCTGGATGTTGCGCTGGATGCGTTTGTCATCCGGCACCACGTAGCTGATGCCAGCCTCGATGCTGAAATGCCCGATCAGGCGGTTGACGCCACGTTCCAGTACGCGGGCGATCGCGCCTTCGCGGCGGCCACGGCGGTCGATACCGGTGACGTTGGCCAAGGCACGGTCACCGTGCATGACCTTGCGCATCTCGTATGGCGACAGGAACAGATCGTCACCGCCCTCGTCCGGGCGCAGGAAGCCGAAGCCTTCCGGGTTGGCGATGACCACGCCGGGGATCAGGCTCAACTGGCTGACCGGTGCGAAGCCGCCGCGACGGTTCTGCACCAACTGGCCGTCGCGCACCATCGCACCGAGGCGCTTGGACAGCGCGTCGGCACGATCGGGCTCGGTCAGGCCCAAGGCCGCTGCGATTTCCTCGGCGTTCTGCGGGCCTTCACAGCGGTCCAGCAACTGCAGGATGGCCTCGCGGCTGGCAATCGGCTGCGCGTAGCGCTCGGCTTCGCGCGATGCATACGGATCATCGAAAGCCGCCAGCGGTGGACCGGACTTGCGACGGCCGCGCACGAAACTCTGCGGGGCGGCATCGTCGGTGAATTTGCGTTTGCCGGGCTTGGCGGCGGCGCGAGGGCCGGCCTTGCCTGGCTTTGTTGCGCCCGCTTTCGCCGGTGCGGACAGACTCTCCGGCATCCATGGCGGCAGCTTGGCGGTTTTTGCTTTGGGGGCTTTGCCCGGCGCCTTGCCCGGCTTGCTGCCGGTGGCGGACTTACGGGCCTTGTCGGCCCCAGTGGTCTTTTTGTTTTTCATCAGCCTCCATGGTACATGCACCTAGGTGTACAGGGTGCGCACACGATCACTGCAGATGTTTGTGAAAAAACGTTGACAAAGATCCGCGTCCTCTGCAAACTGCGCGGCCTGAAGTGCCCAGGTGGCGGAATTGGTAGACGCACTAGCTTCAGGTGCTAGCGGGGGCAACTCCGTGGAGGTTCGAGTCCTCTCCTGGGCACCACGTTTCAAGATCAAACCCGCGAAAGCGGGTTTTTTCGTTTCTGCGGTTCGAACAAACAGGCCGCGGTTGCCCGGGTAAGCGAAGCGCACCCGGGTTTCCCCCAACGCTCGAAGGCAGCCGTGGCTCCCCCCCGGGTGCGCTGCGCTAACCCGGGCTACAC
>NZ_JASCOR010000254.1 GCF_029959445.1 Stenotrophomonas sp. PS02298
CCCATGGTCGGCATTGGCTCTACCGGTAGTGCCCTTGCCGACCATGGGTCGGCACTACAGAGGGTTCCCTTGCTGCAGCGGCTTCTTTCTTAGGAAGAAGGAAAAAAAGAACGGCGCCGTTAGGCGCCGTTCTGGAATATTGCATTCTCCGCGGTGACGATGCGTGCGAAACGACCTTGAACCCGGGGTTCAAGTGGGAACGCTGGGGGGCCATCGGGCTTCCCGCTACAAGGCGGACTTGCACACCCGGCTCCGTCGCGCCCCCGTGGTCGTAATTAAGGGACAAGGCGAATGTTTGCACACGCCGTCGTTCACAGCAGAGAACGCGTCGCCAGTATAGCGAGGTTGCGCGGCTAGGTGCAGCCGTATTTCACGAATTGCGGATTCATCTGTCTGAGCTGGTCAGCTGGATCAACGCGCGTTGTCGATGGCCAGGTCCAGGCGCCGGTTCAACTCGTTCATCGCCGATTGAAAACGCTGCTGCTGGGCGAGCTGCTCATCGCGCACCTGCTGCAACTCATGCGCAAGATTGAGCGCCGCCAACACCGCGATGCGGTCCACCGCCGCCATCCGGTTGCTGCCGCGGATCTCACGCATCTTGCCGTCGAGCACGCGCGCGGCGGCGGTGAGGCTTTCGCGCTCGGTGGGTTCCACGCCAACGGTGTACTCGCGGTCCAGGATATGGACGCTGACCGGTTCGTTGTTGCTCACGTGTGCTGCTCCAGCGACTTGAGGCGGGTGATCATGGCTTCCACCCGGGAGCGGGCCTGTTCGTTCTTGGTCAATAGCTGCGAGCGCTCGCTGATCAGCTGTTCCTGCTGCTGGCGCAGGCTGCGGTTTTCATCGCTCAGCCGCTGGTTGCGCTCAAGCAGCAGCTCAAGGCGGGAGGCGAGGGCCAGCAGCTGGCCAGCGGGGTCGAAGGAGTCCATGGTTGGAACGATAGGCATGGCGATGAGGGCCGGTCAAGAAGGAGTATGCAGCGCGGTTGCTACACTGTGCGGCCGTCGTCATCTTGTCGGTGCCGGCGTTCCTCTCCGCTTTACAGACCTGTGACATGACCGACCTTCCCGCCGTCAACGACATCCTCCAGGCCAGCCAGTCGCTGGGCCTGGCTGCTTCCCCGGCCGAACTCCACGGCGGACTGTGCGGCTGGTTGGCCGCAGGCGGTGCCGATGTGCCTGCGTGGCCGGCCAAGGTGCTGGCCGACGACAACCTGCCAGCGCCGGAACCCGGCAGCACCCTGGACCTGCTGCGGCAGGCCACGGTCGCGCAGCTGGAAGACCGTGACTTCGCCTTCGAGCTGGTGCTGGTGGATGCTGCCGAACCGCTGCAGGCGCGTACCGACGCCTTGTTTGAATGGTGCCGTGCCTTCCTGGGCGGCTTCGGCCTGGCCTCGGGCAAGCGTCCGGCGCTGAGTGAAGAAGGCGAAGAAGCGCTGCAGGATCTGGCGCGGCTTGCCCAGGCCTCCAGTGATGAGTTCGACAGCGCTGACGAGGACGAAGACGCACTGTCCGAGATCGAGGAGTTCGTGCGCGTTGCTGCATTGCTGTTGCATGGCGACTGCGTGATGGGGTCGCGCCACCGGCAAAGCCTGAACTGAGGTTGGCGATGAAGCGTCTGTCCGGAATCACCCCCGCCGAATACGCCCGCCGCCGCCGGCAGTTGATGGAAGCGGCCGGCGATGACGCCATTCTGGTGCTGCCCGCGGCACCGGAGCGGGTGCGCAGCAACGATACGTTCTATCCGTACCGCCAGGATTCGGACTTCTGGTACCTCAGTGGCTTCCAGGAGCCGGAGGCGGTGCTGGTGCTGATCCCGGGGCGCAAGCACGGTGAGGTGATCCTGTTCTGCCGCGAGCGCGACCAGGACCGGGAGGCCTGGGATGGCCCGCGCGAAGGCCAGGACGGTGCAGTCGCGCATTACGGCATGGATGACGCCTATCCAATCGAGGACCTGGACGAGATCCTGCCGGGCCTGCTGGAAGGGCGTTCGCGTGTGTACTACCACTTCGGGCGCGACGCCGACTTCGACCTGAAGTTGATTGGCTGGGTGAACCGGGTGCGTTCGCAGGTGCGCAATGGTGCGCAGCCGCCGCATGAATTCCTTGAGCTTGGCCACCTGCTGCACGAGCAGCGCCTGTACAAGAGCGCCGATGAGATCGCCTTGATGCAGGAAGCGGCCGACATCAGTGTGCGTGCGCATCGCGCGGCGATGCGTGCAGCGCGCGCGGGTATCCATGAGTACGAATTGCAGGCGGAATTGGAGCGTGAGTTCCGCGCGGCCGATGCGTGTTCTGCATACAACAGCATTGTCGGTGCCGGCGCCAACGCCTGTGTGCTGCATTACCGCGACAACAACAGCGGTAGCCGTGATGGCGATCTGGTGTTGATCGATGCGGGTGCGGAGTATCGCGGCTACGCCAGTGACATCACCCGTACTTTCCCGGTCAATGGCCGTTTCAGCGAGGAACAGCGCGCGCTGCATGACCTGGTGCTGGCGGCGCAGGCCGCGGCGTTGGAGCAGGCGCAGCCGGGCATCGCTTACGAGGAAGGGCATCTGGCGGCGGTTGAGGTATTGACCGAGGGGTTGTTGCGGCTGGGTCTGTTGAAGGGTGATCTGGAAGAGAACATCATCGAGCGTCATTACCAGCGTTTTTACCGGCACAAGACCGGCCATTGGCTGGGCATGGATGTGCATGATGTGGGTGATTACCGGGTAGCAGGCGAGTCGCGCCTGTTGGAGCCTGGCATGGTGTTCACCATCGAACCGGGCCTGTACATCTCGCCGGACGATCGCAGTGTGGAGGCGCGCTGGCGTGGGATTGGTATCCGCATCGAGGATGATGTGTTGATCACCGAGGACGGACACCGTGTGTTGACCGGTGCGCTGGAGCGCAGCGCAGACGAGATCGAAGCCTTCATGGCCAAGCGCTGAGGCGGAAGGTACTCGGCTGTAGCAGTTGCAGTTGCCCTCCCTTACGCAAAGCGTAGGGGAGGGTATGGGAGGGGTGCAGTTGCCGTTGCCGTTGCTCCAAAGCTCTTGACCTACCGGGCCCCTTCCGCAGCGACGCAGCCGACGGACAAGACCCCGAATGGGGCGACGTGCAGGCCGCACGTCGTTTTTCGACGATACAAGGATGTATCGTCGAAAAATCCCGGCGGCGGAGTGGACCCGCGACGCGTAGCGGCGTGGGCGCGTAGGCAGGGTGTGCTTGACCAGCCATTCGGCTGTTGAAAAGCGCTTCTTTTGGTTACTTCTTCTTTGCACAAGCAAAGAAAAGTGACTCGCTCCCCGAAGGGGAGTGAAAGCTCTTGCTCTTGCTCTCGCTGCAATCGCAATCAAGGGCAGGATCACGATCAGGATCAGGATCAGGATCAAGATCAAGATCAAGATCAAGATCAAGATCAAGAGCTTTCGCCCGCCTTCGGCGCGCGAGCACACCTTTCTTTGCTTGTGCAAAGAAAGGTGGCCCAAAGAAAGCACACCCTGCCTACGCGCCTTCCGCGCTGCGCGCTACAGGTCCACTCCGCTGGCAGGATTTTTCGACGATACATCCATGTATCGTCGAAAAACGACGTGCATCCATGCACGTCGCCCCGTGCGGGGTCTTGTCTGCCAGCTCCGTCGCTGCGGAAGGGGCCCGAACGTCAAAGGCACAGGGCAACAGCAACAGCGACAGCGACAGCAAGTGCAACAGCAAGTGCAAGTGCAAGTGCAAGTGCAAAGCAACGGCACCCCTCCCTGACCCTCCCCTACGCTTTGCGTAAGGGAGGGGAAACAGCAAAAGCCACAGCCACAGCCACAGCTACAGCCACAGCTACAGCTACAGCCACAGCCACAGCCACAGCTACAGCTAAAGCCACAGCCACATCCACAGCCACAGCAAGACTGGAACAG
>NZ_JASCOR010000255.1 GCF_029959445.1 Stenotrophomonas sp. PS02298
GGTTTTGCCGGGGTCAAAACCCGACTCTGACCCCGGTTTTCCAACCCCGGCTTTGTCCAGGACTTACTTAGGCAACGCGGTCCAGCAGCCACTGGGTCAGCAGGCCGACCGGGCGACCGGTGGCCATGCCGCGCTTGCCTTCATCGCTGGCGACGCCGGCGATATCCAGGTGCGCCCAGCGCTGGCCTTCGGTGAAGCGCGACAGGAAGCAGCCAGCGGTGATGGCACCGGCCCAACGGCCGCCGATGTTGTAGACGTCGGCGAAGCTGGAATCCAGCATGCCCTGGTACTCATCCCACAACGGCAGGCGCCAGGCGCGGTCGAACACGTTTTCGCCAGCGGCGGTCAGTTCGTTGGCCAGGTCGTCGTGCTTGCTCATCAGGCCGGCGGTCTGGTGGCCCAGGGCCACCATGCAGGCGCCGGTCAGCGTGGCAACGTCGATCAGTGCGGCCGGCTCGAAGCGCTGCGCATAGGTCAGCGCGTCACACAGGATCAGACGGCCTTCGGCGTCGGTATTGCCCACTTCGATGGTCTTGCCGGACATCGAGGTGATCACGTCGGACGGACGGTAGGCGTTGCCGTCGATGGCGTTCTCCACTGCCGGGACGACCACCACCAGGTTCAACGGCAATTTGGCCTTGACCGTGGCGACGAAGGTGCCGATGACGTTGGCGCCACCGCACATGTCGTACTTCATTTCCTCGATGCCACCCTGGGTCTTCAGGTTGACGCCGCCGGTGTCGAAAGTGATGCCCTTGCCGACCAGCACGTAGGGCTTGGCGTCACCGCCATTGCTCCACTTCAGCACCACCAGCTTGGGGCGGTTGGCCGAGCCACGGGCGACGGCCAACAGCGAGCCCATGCCCAGCGCTTCCATCTGCGCCTCGTCCAGGATCTCGGCTTCGGCGCCGTCGTGCTCGGCGGCGAACTTGACCGAGGATTCGGCCAGATAGGCCGGGGTGCAGTAGTTCGGTGGCAGGTTGCCCAGCTCGCGGGCGTATTCCACGCCGGCGGCAATGGCCTGGCCCTGCAGCAGCGCGGTTTCGTCGCTGCTGGCGATGGCCAGCGACTCCAGGCCCGGGGCTTCCGGCTTCTTCTTGCCCAAGGTGGCGGTGTAGCGGTAGCTGGCGTGATTGGCGGTGATCACCGCCTGACGGACATTCCAGGCGGCATCGCGACCGCCCACTTCCAGCTCGTTCAGGGTGAACAGCGCGCTGCGGGTATTGCCGCTCTTCAGGGCGCGGGCGGCGTCGCCGGCAGCCTTCAGGTACTGCACCACGCCAAACTTGGCCGGGTCGCCCAGGCCAACCACCAGCACGCGGGCGGCGCTGACGCCAGCCAGATCGTGCAGCAGGGTGGTGTTGCCGGTCTTGCCGCCAACATCGCCGCGCTCGATCAGGGCGGCCAGGCGGCCGCCAGACGCTGCGTCCAGGGCCTGTGCGGCCGGGGTCAGCGACTTGTCAGAGAAGGCGCCAACAATGACGCAATCCACCTCGGCGGAGACCGGGGCGGCGTGGTTCAGGGTGAATTCCAGAGACATTGATCAGATTCCGTTGCCAAATCCGTACAATCGCAGGCTGTATACGCAAGGCCATCGAGGCCGGGCGTTCTGCGGACTAAACCGAGAGTTTAAACCACCGACCCTATGGCGAAGCTTGACCGCTACCTTCTGAGTGACTTCCTCCAGAGTTTTCTGGCCACTTTGACCGTACTTCTGGTAGTCAGCATGGGCGGTGTGCTGGTCGATATCCTCGGCCGGATCGCCGATGGCCGCATCCCGGCCGGCCTGATGCTGTCCCAGCTGGGCCTGCAATTCATCGTCTACCTGCCCATCATCCTGCCCCTGGCGCTGATGCTGGGGCTGGCCCTGTCGATCGCGCGGCTGTACCGCGATTCAGAAATGGCGGTGCTGACCGGTGTTGGCGTCGGTCCCAAGCGCCTGCTCAAGCCGATCCTGCTGTTGACGGTGCCGGTGGTGGCGCTGGTTGCGGCCTGCTCGCTGTGGTTGGGGCCCTGGGCCGACCGCAACGCCGAGCGGATGTTGCAGGAGGCCAGCCGCAGCATGGTCGTGGCCGGGCTGGAGCCGGGCCAGTTCACTCCGTTGGCCGGTGGCGGCATTGTCTACCTGTCGTCTTTGACGGGCGACGGCACCAAGATGGGCAAGGTGTTCATGCAGCGTTACAAGGAAGGGCGTATCGACGTGGTATCGGCAAACAGCGGCGCGATGTTCTTCGAAGGCGAACGCCAGCGCTACCTGCGCCTGGAGGATGGCTACCGGGTCGAAGGCCCGGAGAGCGGAACCCTGGACTACCGGCTGATGCGCTATGCGCGCAATGAAGTTGCCTTGCCGGACCGCGAGGAAGTGCGCGACCAGAATGACCCGGAAATGCTGACCACCGGCCAGTTGCTCGGCGATGACCGGCCGGAAGCCAAGGCCCAGTTGCACTGGCGCATCACCCCGCCGCTGCTGGCGCTGACATTTGCCCTGCTGACCCTGCCGCTGGCGCGCAGCGCGCCGCGCCAGCAGCGTTATGGCCGCATCATGGTCGCGTTCCTCGCCTACACCGTGGGCGTGAGCCTGAGCATTCTCGGCCGCCAGTGGCTGGCTGCGGGCAAGCTGCCGGTCGATGCCGGTATGTGGTGGCTGACCCTGCCGTTGCTGCTGTTGGCGGTGTGGCTGTATTTCCGTGATGGGCGCTTGAGCCGCCGCCGCGCGGGAGCAAAGGCATGAGGTTGCTGCCGCGGATTCATGACGTCTATGTAGGCCGTACCGTGCTGCTCACGGTGCTGGTGGTGTGGATGGTGCTGCTGGGCCTGGACGCGATCATGGCCTTGTCCGGCGAGGCCGGGAAGATCGGCCAGGGCCATTACAGTTTCGGCCATGCCTTGGCGTGGGTGGCATATACCCTGCCGCGTCGTGCCTACACGCTGTTTCCGATGGCTGCGGTGATTGGCGCGCTGATGGGCCTGGGCCAGCTGGCGGCGACCTCCGAGTTGACCGCGCTGCGGGCGATTGGCCTGTCGCGGCGGCGGATTGCGGTATCGGTGGCGATTGCGTTGTCGCTGCTGACCGCGTTGATGGTGGTCAATGGCGAAACCCTGGCGCCCTGGGCACAGGGCCGCGCCGATGCCTTGAAGGCCAGCGCCCGTTTCAATACCGATATGGCCACGGCCCGCTATTCGGGCTTGTGGGCGCGTGAAGGCGATACGTTCCTCAATGCGCTGACCGGTGAAGAGCAGCTCAGCGCCGACGGTCAGTCGACCTTGCTGCTGCATGACGTGCGCCTGTACCAGCTGGGCGAAGACGGGCGCCTGCTGAGCCTGACCTATGCCAAGACCGCACGTCACGACAGCCAGGGCTGGGTGTTGGAAGGCGTGCGCCGCGATACCTTCGGCGAACGCTCGGTCGCGCGTCAGGAGCTGCCCAGCGAGAAGTGGGCCTCGCAGTTGGATGCCTCTGCGTTGGCTTCTGGCCTGGCCAAGCCGCGCAACCTCGGTGTTGGCGAACTCAAGACCAGCATCGATTACCGCAAGCGCAATGGCCTGGATGCGCGTGAGTACGAAGACACCTACTGGGGGCGCTGGTTCTACCCCTTGAATGTGCTGGCACTGTGCTTGGCCGCGGTGCCGTTTGCGTTTGGTTCGCTGCGCAGCGGCGGCATGGGCAAGCGCCTGTTCCTGGGCATGCTGTTCGCGCTGGGTTTCCTGCTGTTGCAGATGTTCTTCGGGCGCATGGCTGGCGCGCTGAAGTTTGATTACCGCATCGCCTATGCCTTGCCGCCGTTGCTGATGCTGGGTATCTCCGCCTGGTTGTCACGACGACGGGTAGGATGATTCGTGTAGTGCCGAGCCGTGCTCGGCAGGGGCTCTACCGGCA
>NZ_JASCOR010000256.1 GCF_029959445.1 Stenotrophomonas sp. PS02298
CAGCAACAGCAACAGCAACAGCAACAGCAACAGCAACAGCAACAGCAACAGCAACAGCAACAGCGCCCCCATTCGCCCCTCGCGTTCGCTTGGGGCAGGCCCTTCGGGCACCTTCCCCCGCAGGCGGGAGAAGGGAAAGCAGTTTCCATCCAGCTTCAATAAAAAAGCCGCGCTGTTACCAGCGCGGCTTTTCATTACCCACGTGCACCAGGCACGCTTGGAACCGTCTTAGAACTTCCAGTTCACGCCGAAGTAGACAACACGGCCGGCGTAACCGTTGGAGTAGAAACGGGCCTTGGTGTCGTTGCCCAGATGGGTGCGCGTCTCTTCCTTGGTCAGGTTCAATACCGATGCCGTCAGGCTCAGCGCTGGGGTGACGTTGTAGGCGGCGTTCAGATCGATCTGTTGGTAGGGCTCCTGGTAGAGGTTCAGGCCGCTGACCAGGCCCTGCACCACTTCGCCGCGACGGTTCCACGAGGCACGCAGCAGCAGTTTTTCAACTTCATAGAACACGGTGAAGTTGGCCTGGTTCTCGGCGCTGCCAACCAGCGGTGACTTGCCGATCTGGGTGCCGTCTTCAAGGGTGATCGCCGCTTCGTTGGTGTCGTTCCAGGTGTAGTTCGCCTGGAAGCCGAGGCCGAAGTCCAGCGTGTGCTGGGCGTAGAACTCCAGGCCTTGCGACACTGCATCACGACCACCCGCAGTGGTGGAGTAGTTCTGCACGACAACGGTCTGTCCGCCGATGTTCTGGGTGACGTCCTGCATCACCGGCACCGAGAAGTTGCTGACGTCCTTGCGGAACAGGCCCAGGCCCAACACCGAGCCGGGCTGGAAGTACCACTCCACGCCGATGTCGTACTGGGTGGCCTTGTAGGCTTCCAGGTTCTTGTTGCTGCCCGAGCCGTACCAGCCCTGCTCACTGGCACCACCGGTCAGGCGGCGATCGTTGACGTATTCGGGGCTGAAGTATTCCAGGCTGCCCGGTGCGGCGATGTTGCTGTAGCTCGGGCGCGAGATCACCTTGGAGGCGGCTGCGCGCAGCAGCAGGTTGTCGGTCAGGTCATAGGCCAGGTTGAAGCTGGGCAGTACGTCGGTGTAGTTGCGGTCCAGGCTGGTGACCGCGAACGACTCTTCGCGCTGCTGGTCGTCCGAGAGTCGCCAGTAGTTTTCGCTGCCGCAGTAGGTATCAACGGGTGCGCCACCCGGCACCGGATCGGTATCCTGGCAGGCCAACGGGTTACCGTTGGCATCGTCGAAGAAGTAGTCGTTGTAGGACGTCACCTTGTCGGTGGAATCGGCGTGCTGGCGGGTGCTGACCACGCGCACGCCTACGTTGCCGCGCAGGCGTTCGGTGCGGAAGTTGGCCTGCAGATAGGTGGAGTAGATCTTTTCGTCCACGTTGTAGACGAAGTTGTCCTCGTTGCGGGTCTGCATCGGCCCGTAGGTCTTGTTGAGGTACGAGATGTAGGCCGGGTAGTTGATGGCCGGGAACGCGCTTGCATTGATACCGCCAGCGAGGTTGCCCAAGCCATAGACGAATTCCGGCGAGAACTGCTGGGCGATGTCGTTGCAGCGGCCGTTCCAGTAGCGGTTGCCGTAGTCGCTCGGGTCGGTGCCAGGGCAGGCCCAGTAGCTGTTGCCGGTGCTGCGGTGGATGCCACCGTCACGGTACTTGACGCCGAACTGCAGCGATTCCAGGAAGCCGGAGTCGTTGTGCCAGGTGGTATCGATCTGGGCGAACTTCTGCTGGTTGGTGTTGCGGGTCCAGGACGAACCGGTGGAGCCCAGGTCAACCTGCAGGATGCCGTTCTTCAGGTTCTGCATCAGTTCCGGCGAGAACGCCATCGACGGCGTGCCGGCCAGGCTCCAGGAGCTGGCAAGGTTACCGAGGTTCCAGCTGCCGTCCGCATTCTGGCTGCGCGGCTTCAGCGGCACCGAGAACTGCAGCGACGGGCCACCCTCGGCCCAGGTGCGTCCGCCCTTGAAGGCGATGTCGACCGACTCGCCGATCCATTCGGCGGAGAAATCGACGGTCTGCGACAGCGCCTCTTCGATGTTGTAGCTGCCGGTGATCTGCGGCGTCGGCACGGTGCAGTCGTCCGAGCCCCAGCCACCCGGCAGACGGCCCGCCTCGATCTCTTCCTTCGTCGGCTCCTTGCAGTAGTACGTTTTGCCGGGGTGCTTGCTGTAGTCGGCACCGGTGACGATGGTGCCACTCGGGTCCATGGTCAGCCCGTCGAGCAGGCGCCCGCCGGCCCAGTTGCCGTCGCCCCAATAGCGGGCGATGTTCCATTCCGGCACCTTGATGGTGTGGGTCTGGGAGTTCTGAGACAGGTCGAAGCGGAAGTAGTTCGCGGTCAGGGTGAGGTTGTCCACCGGCTTGAACTGCAGGGTGATCTGGCCGCCCTTGCGCTCGCGTTCCTCGTCCTTGACGTCGAGGTTCACCGAGGTCGGCATCATGAAACCGGTGTAGTACTTGCCGTTCTGGTCGTAGAAGCCGGTACCGCCCCACCAGTTGGAGTTGAAGTCTGAGGGGTTGCCGTTGACGTCAACCGCGGTGCCACCTTCGTCGCGGCCATACCAGGACCAGCCTTCGGTGCTGGCGCCCATGGTGCGGGTGGTGCGCTTCTGGTCGGTGTAACCGACGAACACGCCGAAGCGGTCGTCCTTGTCATGCCACGAATACGAGGCCGAGAGCTGGCCGTCGGTCTTCTTGGTGGTGTCGGCCCAGGTGCCGTCAACGGAGACGAAGCCGGTGTTGGCTTCCATGTCCAGTGGGCGGCGCGTGTGCAGGATCACCGTGCCGCCGATGCCGCCTTCGTCGATGCGCGCCTCCGGCGACTTGAACAGTTCGGCGCTGCCCAGCATGTTCGACGGCAGCAGGGTGTAGTTGAACGAGCGGGTCGGGTCGCCATTGGATTCGGCGGTAGCCACGTAGTTGCCGTTCAACTCGGTAAGGGTCAGCTCGGAGGACAGACCGCGCACGCTGACGTTCTTACCTTCGCCGCCGCTACGGGTGATGATCACGCCGGGCACGCGCTGCAGCGCGTCGGCCACGTTCTTGTCGGGGAACTTGCCGACGTCTTCTGCAGTGATCACCTCGACCACGGCGTTGGCGTCGCGCTTCTGTTCAAGGCTTTTTTCGATGGCGTAGCGGTAGCCGGTGACGGTCACGCTGTCGAGCGTGGTGGCATCGGGGCTGGTGTTGGTGCTGGCCTGTTGTGCGAGCGCCGCGCCGGGAACGGCTGCGACGGCGAACAAGGCGAAGGCAATGGCGGCGGACAATGTGTCGCGGCCGTGCTTGCGTGTGATCTGTTTCATTTCTCTCCCTCTCCTGGATTGAATCGCTAACTGTCACGTTGATTTGGACTTGTATCGATCTAAAAACGGGTGAAACCGGGGCCTTGTTGCGTTCGCTCAATGATTGGTTTGGCGCTCGAGCAGGGTTCCGTTGCCGGGATCGTGGGGGTGTCGATTTGGATCGATCTAAACGATTGGCGCGCATTTTTTAGCACAGCCAAAGGTTTGACGCATGTTGCTTCGCAATATGGCCTTGCTCTCTCCCTTTGGGCGGAGGGCAAGGGGAGGGGGGGCTGTTGAGGCTTTACCGGGAAAGCCCCTGCCGAGCGTGGCTCGGCACTACAGACCCCTCTCCCGTTTACGGGAGAGGGGTTGGGGTGAGGGGGCTTTTGGGGCTTTGCCGGGAACGCTCCTGCCGAGCATGGCTCGGCACTACGCTTGGCTCCCTCCCTTTGGCCGCAGGCCAAGGGGAGGGCTGGGGAGGGGTTGGCTTTTGAGGCTTCACCGGGAAAGCCTCTGCCGAGCATGGCTCGGCACTACAGGCCCCTCTCCCGTTTACGGGAGAG
>NZ_JASCOR010000257.1 GCF_029959445.1 Stenotrophomonas sp. PS02298
GCTGGTAGATGGTCAGATGGCAGAAATACCGCGCCAGTCATTGTTGCCAGCTTCGCGGCTGACGCCGCTCCTACAGTTCTGGATTGCTGGTCGGGCCCATGCCGAGCATGGCTCGGCACTACGCTCCCTCCCTTTCGCGCAGCGAAGGGGAGGGCTGGGGAGGGGTTGGCTTCTCGCCGGCGGATGCGGTTGGAGCTTCGAGGCATGCCGCTCCCGCAAGAAGGCGGAGCGGGACGCTGCCGGTAAAACCCCTGCCGAGCATGGCTCGGCACTACCACGCGCTATGCTGGTTGCGGTTTTTCTTGGAGAACGTCATGGCCGGTAAAGGCTGGTTCTACGTGGCCCTGACCTGTCTGTTCGAACTGGTCTGGGTGTATGGCTTCAATGTGGCAGCGACCTGGTGGCACTGGATTCCGATCATCGTGGTGATCCTGGTGGACTTCCATTGGCTGGCCAAGGCCTGCGAATCATTGCCGACCGGCACGGTATATGCGGTGTTTGCCGCCGTTGGCACGGTGGGCACGGCGCTGATGGACATCTTCCTGTTCGACGGCAGCTTCAGCCTGGCCAAGGGGGTGTTCATGGCGGTGCTGGTGGCGGGCGTGATCGCGTTGAAACTGGCCGATGACAAGGTGGCCACTGCGCCCGACGCAAACGGGCAGGGAGGCTGATATGGGCTGGTTTCTGGTTTTCGCCGCAGCCTTGATGGAAACGGTGGGCGTGATTGGCCTGAAGCGTTACAGCGGGCGCAAGAGTCTGTTGAGCGCGATCCTGTTCATCGGCGGGTTCGGCGCCTCGTTCGTGCTGCTGTACCAATCCTTCCGTTACATCCAGTTGAGCATTGCCTATGCGGTGTGGATTGGCCTGGGAACGGCCGCTGCGGTACTGGTGAACATACTGTTCTTTGGTGAGTCGCGCAGCACGGCGCGCTTGCTGAGCCTGGCCGTGATCGTGGTTGGGGTGGTGGGCTTGAAAGCGGTTTCTTGAATGCAGAAGGCCCCGGGAATGCCGGGGCCTTGTGGCTCTCTTGTCAGCTTCGGCGGGACTGCTATTGCCGAAACCGTCTTGCTTCGATTTACCCTCAACCCAATCCCCGCGCCGCGCCCCGGCCCTTGCGCTGGCGTAAGGGCGTTCGATGGGCAGCGAACCACTGGTTCGCAAGCTGCCCCTCTCACCCCGCAGGGAGAGGGGCTTCAAGCCAAGGCTCAGCGCTGGGCGCGGCGGCGCAGCGGGGTTACATTGCTGCTGGCTTTCTTGGCTTTCTTGGCTTTCTTGGCTTTCTTGGCTTTCTTGGCCTTCTTTGCCGCCGGTTGCGCGGACTGGGCGCTGAAGAAATCGCGCATCTTCGGGTACACCACTTCGCGCCAGCGGCGGCCGCTGAAGATGCCGTAGTGGCCGGCGCCTTCGACGATGAAGTGGTCGCGGCGCGAGGCCGGGATGCCGGTGCACAGCGCCTGTGCCGCTTCGGTCTGGCCCAGGCCGGCAATATCGTCCAGCTCGCCTTCGATGCTCAGCAGGGCGGTGTCGCGGATCGCCGACGGGTCGACGTGTTCACCGCGCACATACCACTCGCCACGCGGCAGCAGGAATTCCTGGAACACCACGCGGATGGTGTCCAGGTAGAACTGCGCCGGCATGTCCAGCACGGCGTTGTATTCGTCGTAGAAACGGCGATGCGCGTTGGCGTCGTCCAGGTCGCCCTTGACCAGGTCGGTGTAGAAATCCCAGTGCGACATCAGGTGGCGGCTGGGATTCATCGACATGAAGCCGGCGTGCTGCAGGAAGCCCGGATAGACGCGGCGGCCCTGGCCCGGATACGGCGCAGGAATGGTGTGGATGACGTTGTTCTCGAACCACGACATCGGGTTGCGGGTGGCGAGGTTGTTGACCGCGGTCGGGCTGCAACGCGCATCGATCGGGCCACCCATCATCACCAGCGAGCGCGGCGTGGTTTCGCCACGGCTGGCCATCAGTGAGACTGCAGCCAATACCGGCACGGTTGGCTGGCAGACGCTGACCACGTGCACATTCTCGGCGCCGAGGTGGCGGATGAACTCCTGCACGTATTCGATGTAGTCGTCCAGGCCGAACTCGCCCTGTTCCACCGGCACCATGCGCGCGTCGACCCAGTCGGTCACATAGACGCGGTGGTCGCGCAGCAGGGTGCGCACGGTGTCGCGCAGCAGGGTGGCATGGTGGCCGGACAGAGGCGCTACCACCAGCACGATGGGCTGGGCGAGCAGGGCTTCAACCTTGGAGGTTTCGTTGCTGTGGCGCTTGAAGCGCAGCAGCTTGCAGAACGGCTTCTCCACTTCGGTGAGCTGGGCGATCGGCACGATCTCGCCATCAAGCTCCAGCTCATGGATGCCCCATTCGGGCTTCTCATAATCCTTGCCGAGGCGGTGGAACAGCTCGTTCATCGCCGCGAAGCGATCAGCGCCCGGCATCGACGACCACCAGTGGCCCGAATTATTGAAGAACGCCGCATTTGCCTGCGCCTGGTGAACCCAGGGCGCAAGCAGGTTGCGGGTCAATTCATGCAGTTGATAAAGCATGACGTCCCAATATGTACAGTCATATGATGCTGTGCAGCATAGCGCACTATCGCAGAGCGCGAGTTAAGCCGGTATCGGCCTTTAGTCGGCCCTTTCCAGCGCGGCGATGTCTTCGCTGAATGCGGGCCCCAGCCAGCAATGCGAGCCGACGCCGCGGAAGCCCGCTTCACGCAGCTGGCGCTTGTACCAGCGCGCAGGGCGCTGCTGGAAGCCGTCGTGGTCGCCATGGAACTCGTCCTCGGCGGTGAATGCCTCCAGGAAGGCGACCCCGCCGCAGAGCTCGGCCAGGCCCGGCAGGCCCTTGCGCAGCTCGCGGCTGGGCACGTAGTGGATGACATCCGAGCAGACCAGCAGGTCGACCGGCGCGCAGGGACGCAGCCACTGGAAGTCGCCGAAGCTGGCCAGATGCAGGTTGCGGGTGCGGCCATAGCGGCGCACCGCGTACTCGCTGCTGTCAAAGCCCATGTACTGCAGCTTGGGTCGCAGCTTGAGCAAGGGCGCGCGCCAGGCGCCTTCGCCGCAGCCAACGTCGAGCACGCTGCGGATCGGGCGCTCCAGGTAGTACTCGGCTGCGGCAACGGCCAGCTGCACCTTGCGTGCCAGGCGCGCTGCGCCGCCGATATCGTCGCGGCGATACCAGCGTTGGAAGTAGTCGGCGTCGTACTGCTTGTCCTGCATGTGCGTGTCTTGTGCTGATGGGCGAAAATGGCGCTCATCCTACGCCGCCGATGGAGCCAGCGCATGCAGTCGTACTTTTGGGTAAAGACCTTCCACCTTGTTTTCGTGGTGGCGTGGATGGCGTCGGTGTTCTACCTGCCGCGGATCCTGGTCAACCTGGCCGAGGCTGCGGGTCAGCCGGCGGTGCTGGAGCGGCTGCAGTTGATGGGCAAGCGCCTGTACCGGTTTGGCCATGTGATGTTCGGCTTTGCCTTCATCCTGGGGCTGGTGCTGTGGCTGGGTTACAAGGTGCTACCGGAGTTCCCGACCATGGTGGCGCCGGGTGCTGCCGGCTGGCTGCATGCAAAGCTGGGATTGGTGGTCTTGCTGATGGTGTATTTCACCTTCACCGGGCGCTGGTTGAAGGGCACGATCAAGGGCAAGGCCCTGCCGTCATCGGGCACGCTGCGCTGGTTCAATGAGCTGCCGTTGGTGCTGTTCATTGCCATCGTTTATTTGGTGCTGGCGAAGCCGTTCTGAGTTTTCTGGGGGGAAGATCAAAGGCACCCCTCCCAACCCTCCCCTGCGCTGCGCGCAAGGGAGGGCTCGCCTCCGCCCCCTCCCATGCGCGTAGCGCAGGGGAGGG
>NZ_JASCOR010000258.1:0-2500 GCF_029959445.1 Stenotrophomonas sp. PS02298
ATGCTCGGCAGGGGCCTTGCCGGCGGCGGTTGGTCCGTGCATGGAGCCCCTGCCGAGCATGGCTCGGCACTACCGGTGATCTTTCCCGTGTAGATTCGGCATTCCTCTTGCAGATGGAGCTGGTGATGAAAGGGAACTGCCTGTGCGGTGCGGTCGAAGTGATCGCCAATGAGCATTCCGAAATCGGTCTATGCCATTGCAGCATGTGCCGGCGCTGGTCCGGTGGGCCGCTGTTCGCGGTGCATTGCGATGACCAGGTGCAGGTCATCGGCAGCGCGTTGAAGACCTACCGTTCCTCCGACTGGGCCGAGCGCGGCTTCTGCTCACAGTGCGGCACGCACCTGTATTACCGGTTGGTGCCGGACGGCGAATACTTCGTGCCGGCCGGCTTGTTCCAGGAACAAGCGTTCGAACTGGCCAGCCAGATCTTCATCGACGAAAAGCCGTCGTACTACGAACTGGCCAACCAGACACCCACGCTCACCGGGCGCGAAGTATTCGAGCAGTTCGCCAACGGCAACAGCTGATTGCCGCTGGCGCGGTCGTGATCAGCCCGCAGGTTCCTTGCCATCGTCCTCGTCGGCATCGCCGAGGATGATGCGCGCGCTGCGCTGGTAGCTCCAATACGCTACCGCCCAGTTCAGCAGCACCACCAGGCGGTTACGGAAACCGATCAGGAAGAACACGTGCGCGGCCAGCCAAAACCACCAGGCCAGCAAACCGGACAGCTGCAGCTTGCCGACATGCACGATCGCCGCCATGCGGCCGATGGTGGCCAGGTTGCCCTGGTCGTTGTAGCGGAATGGCGCCGGCGCAGGCTTGCCATCAAGACGCGCGCGGATCACCTGCGCCACGTACTTGCCCATCTGCTTGGCGGCAGGCGCCACGCCCGGCACCGGGCGGCCATTGGCCTGCATCAGCGCGACCAGATCGCCACCGGCGAAGATCTCCGGGTGGCCGGGAACGGTGAGGTCCGGTTCCACCTGTACGCGGCCGGCGCGATCCAGTGGTACGTCCAGTGTGCGTGCCAGCGGTGAGGCGGCCACACCGGCTGCCCACACCACCGTGCGCGCAGGCACGTGGGTGTCGCCCAGTTGGAAGCCCTGTCCGTCGATATGGCTGACGGCGGTGCCGGTCAGTACTTCCACACCCAGCTTTTCCAGCTGGCGGCGCGCCTTCAGTGACAGCACTTCCGGGAAGGAGGACAGCACCCGCGGTCCGGCTTCAACCAGGCGGACCTTGGCGTCGGCCGGATTGATATGGCGGAACTCGTTCTTCAGCGTGTGGCGCGCGATTTCGGCCAGCGTGCCGGCCAGCTCCACGCCGGTAGGACCACCGCCAACGATGGCGAAACTCAGCCATGCGGCGCGCCTGGCCGGATCGGGTTCGGCTTCGGCGCGTTCGAAGGCCAGCAGCAGCTTGCGGCGCAGGTAAAGCGCGTCGTCCAGCGTCTTCAGGCCGGGCGCGTCGGCGGCCCATTCGTCGTGGCCGAAGTAGGCATGGGTGGCGCCGCTGGCGACCAGCAGCATGTCGTAAGCGATCTGGCTGCCATCGCCGAGTTGCACGTGCTTGGCATGTTTGTCGATGGAGACCACTTCACCCAACCGCACCTCGATGTTGCGCTGCCTGCCGAGGATATGTCGCAACGGTGCGGCGATATCCGGCGACGACAGGCCGGCGGTGGCGACCTGGTACAGCAAGGGCTGGAACAGGTGGTGGTTGCGGCGATCGACCAAGGTGATGCGCAAGGGTGCATCGGCCAGCGCTCGGCTGGTCCAGAGCCCGGCGAAGCCTCCGCCGATGACGACAAGGTGCGGGTGTTGCGGCATGACGTACTCCGGTGTGGCCGGTGCACCGGCCGTGGGGGCGGGTTGTCAGCGCATATCATCGCATTGATGTGCTTTGAAACAGCGATGACCGATACTGGCGGTCAGCTTGCCGCCATGGAGTCACCCCGTGTCTGAGCCCGAAAAGCGTATCGCGTTGTTGATCGACGCTGACAACGCGCCGTCATCGAAGATCGACGAGATTCTTGTGGAAGTGGCCGCCTTCGGCGTGGCCAATGTGCGCCGTGCCTACGGCGACTGGAAGAACCCGCGCTTGAAGGGTTGGGAAAGCGTGCTGCATGAGTTCGCGATCCGGCCGATCCAGCAGTTCGCCTATTCCAAGGGCAAGAATGCCTCGGACATGGCGATGGTCGTGGATGCGATGGACCTGCTGTACGCGCGCAACCTGGACGGCTTTGCGATTGTCTCCAGCGATGCCGACTTCACCCCGCTGGTGATGCGCATCCTCACTGACGGTGTGAAGGTATATGGCTTCGGCGAGCAGAAGACGCCCTTGGCCTTCGTCAACGCCTGCTCGAAGTTCACCTATCTGGAAGCGCTGGGCAACGATGCGCCCGAAGTCATCGAGCAGGTGGCTGCCAGCAGTGCGCCGGCCGCGACGACTGCAGCGGAAGTCGCGGAGCCACCGGCAGCGCCGATCAAGCCGCGCAGCA
>NZ_JASCOR010000259.1 GCF_029959445.1 Stenotrophomonas sp. PS02298
GGCGTAAGCCGCGAAGCAAGGGCGTCATCAGATGGCACAACTTGCAAAGGTTGGGGCAATGTCAGCTTCGCGGCTTACGCCGCTCCCACAAGATCGGTGTCGGGCTGACGCTGCGATCAGCGCGCCGGTGGATCCGGCACGAAACCACTGGGGAAGGCCTGCGGCGAGTTGTCCACGCGACGATGGCCGCGCGGCAATACGCCCAACGCCACCAGCCGCTGCCGCGAGTCATAACGCACCTCGCTGACCTGTACCGGATTACGACTGGCACGCTCGAAGCTGGTCAGCGAAGAACTCGACCACTCACGCTCACCGTGACCGGTGCCCAGCCGCTGCCGCGATTCACTCTTGGCCATCGCACTGGGTGCAGCGGCTTCAGCCGCCCGTCCGCTGGAACTTGCGCTGGCACTGGCCTCGGCACGGTCCTCGTACTGCGGCATGGGCCGCGGCATGGGCCTTGGTGCCGGCAGTGGGCGCACGTCATACACCGGCCGGCGTGCCTCGTTGAACACCGCGATGCCGATCACCCCGACATTGGCCGGGCGGCCGGTGCGGCTGGCGTAGCTGTCGCTGGAGGCGGTGAACACGAACTGCGCCACCTCGGCATTGGATTTGCGCCAGCCGGTGATCTCGCTGCTCTGCCACGGCTCCAGCACATAGCCGGACTGGCTGGGCGAGGCCGTCTGGCCGGTGATGGCATTGACGCCGTCCACCGACAGCACCACCAGCACGCGCTGGCCGCTGCGGTTCTGCATGCGCACGCTGTAACGGTGGCCGGGGCTGCCGGCCACCCATCGCTGGCCCCGGTGGGGGTACTGCTCCAGCTCGCCTTCGCCGTCGCGGTCAATCACCGACAGCTGCACCGGGCCCTCATCTGCCGGCCGTACCGGGCTGAACCCGCATAGCGCGACAACCGACAACACACTGGCTAGAAAACGGTACATGGCAGGCTCCTTGGCGGGGTACGCGACCTTGAACGGGTGAGTGTGACCAACGGGGTTGAGGGCGGGGACAGGCTGGGGCGGTTACACTGGCCAGGTTCATCCGCTCGTCAGCTTGGTTTACATGACTACCCGCGTCCTCACCGGCATCACCCCCTCCGGCACCCCCCATCTCGGCAACTACGTCGGCGCGA
This sequence comes from Stenotrophomonas sp. PS02298, assembly GCF_029959445.1. Taxonomy (GTDB): domain Bacteria; phylum Pseudomonadota; class Gammaproteobacteria; order Xanthomonadales; family Xanthomonadaceae; genus Stenotrophomonas. The sequence goes on from NZ_JASCOR010000259.1 coordinate 1,136, forward strand.
TCCGCCCGGCCATTGCCGCCAGCCAGGCCTCGGATATCGAGAGCTTCTTCTTCCTGGCCGACCTGCACAGCCTGATCAAGGCGCAGGAGCCCGAGCGCACCCAGCGTTCGACCCTGGAGATCGCGGCCAGTTGGCTGGCCTGCGGCCTGGACCCGGACAAGGTGTGGTTCTACCGGCAGAGCGACATCCCGGAAACCACCGAGCTGATGTGGTTCCTCACCGTGGTCGCCAGCAAGGGCATCCTCAACCGCGCCCATGCCTACAAGGCGGCGGTGGACAAGAACCGCGAGGAGCAGCTCGACGACGATGCAGGTGTCAGCGCCGGCCTGTTCATGTACCCGGTGCTGATGGCCGCCGATATCCTGATTTTCAACGCCAACAAGGTGCCGGTGGGTCGTGACCAGATCCAGCACATCGAGATGGCGCGCGACTTCGCCCAGCGCTTCAACCACGTCTACGGCAAGGAATATTTCGCCTTGCCGGAAGTGATCATCGACGAACAGGTGGCCACCCTGGCCGGCCTGGACGGCCGCAAGATGAGCAAGAGCTACAGCAACACCATCCCGCTGTTCGTGCCGCGCGAGGAGCTGAAGAAGCTGGTGTTCTCCATCCTCACCGACTCGCGCCTGCCGGGCGAGCCCAAGGACACCGAGGGCTCGGCGCTGTTCCAGATGTACCAGGCCTTCGCCACCCCGCAGCAGACCGCCGGTTTCGCCAAGGCGTTTGCCGAGGGCATCAGCTGGGGCGATGCCAAGCAGCAGCTGTTCGAGCGCATCGACGCCGAGCTGTCGCCGCTGCGCGAGCGCTACAACGCCTTGATGGCCGAGCCCGAGAAGATCGAAGCCATCCTGCGCAAGCGTGGCCAGCAGCTGCGCGAGCAGTTCGCCATCCCGCTGTTGAAGGAGCTGCGCCATGCGGTGGGCCTGCGTGACCTGTCCGCCGCAGGTGACAAGCCCAAGGCGGCCGTTGCTGCCAAGGCGGCGCTGCCGCTGTTCAAGCAGTACCGCGAGAAGGACGGCCGCTTCTACTTCAAGCTGCTTGATGGCGAAGGCACGCTGCTGATCCAGAGCGAAGGCTTTGACTCGCCGCGCGATGCCGGCCAGCTGATCGCCGTGCTCAAGCAGGCCGAGCAGGGCGATGCGCTGCAGAGCGAGCTGTTCAAGATCGAAGTAGAAGTGGAGCCGGTGCTGGCGGCATTGCGCGAACTGCGCGAGGCTGCGGCAAAGGAATAAACCCTTGTGGAGGAGCACGTCGATGGCCTGGTTGTCGTTGTTGTTGTTTCTCCCCTGGTTCTGCGTGATGGGCGCGCTGTACTGGTGGTTCCCGCGCCAGCCGCGCAATCGCCGGCGCAGCGTGTTTGATGCATCGATGCTGGTGCTGGCCCTGGTGGCCAGCATCGGTTTCATGTTGTGGGGTTACCACGTGGGAGCCACCGAAGTGGCCGAAGGCCTGTGGAAGCAGATCCTCGCCGTGTTGTATGCCTACGGCGGCTTCCTGGCGGTGATGGTGCTTGCCCTGCTGTTGCGCCCGCGCGTACTGCAGCACTGAGCCGACGCGGCTGCGACAAAAGTCCGGGTTGAGTGCGGGCAGGGGGGCTGGCAGGATCGAAGCCAGTTTCTGCCGGAGTTGTTGCATGTCTCTTGCCCATGGCATCCACACCATCGATACCGCGTTCCAGCGCGATCACTTCGATGCGGCCTACCTGATCGTGCAGGATGGCCGCGGCGCGTTCGTCGATTGCGGCACCACCCACTCGCTGCCGAATCTGCTGGCCTGTATCGCGCAGACCGGCCTGACGCCTGCGGACATAGATTGGCTGATCGTCACCCATGTGCACCTGGATCATGCCGGCGGCGCCGGTGCGCTGATGCAGCAGCTGCCCAATGCCAAGCTGGTGGTGCACCCGCGCGGCGCACAGCACATGATCGATCCGACGCGGCTGATTGCCGGTGCTACCGCGGTCTATGGCGAGGCCGAAATCGCGCGCAGTTATGGGCAGATCGTGCCGGTGCCGGCCGAGCGCGTGGTGGTTGCCGAGGACGGGCATCGCGTTCTGCTGGCGGGCCGTGAGCTGGTCTGCGTGGATACGCCGGGACACGCGCGGCATCACTTCTGCGTCTGGGATGTGGCCAGCCGCAGCTGGTTCACCGGCGATACCTTCGGTCTGTCGTACCGCGAGTTGGACCATGCCGGCGGTGCCTTCATCATTCCCACTTCCTCGCCGGTGCAGTTCGAGCCGGAGGCGATGCATGCCTCGATCCTGCGCTTGATGCAGGAAGCACCGGAAGGCATGTACCTGACCCATTACGGCCGGGTCGAAGGCACGGCGCGATTGGCGCAGGAACTGCACGAGCAGATCGACGCGATGGTGGCGATCGCACAGCGCTGCAACGGCGAACCGGAGCGCCATCGCCTGCTGGTGGAAGCGCTGGGCGCGCTGTACGTAGCGCGCTTGCGGCTACAGGGCAGCCCGCTGGACGCGTCAGAAGTGCTGCGCGTGCTGGCAATGGACCTCGAGCTCAACGCGCAGGGCCTGGCCTGCTGGCTGGACCGCGAGAAGCGCTGAAAGCGAGTGGCTTTCCTGTAGTGCCGAGCCATGCTCGGCAGAGGCTCTACCGGTAAAGCCCCTGCCGAGCATGGC
>NZ_JASCOR010000025.1 GCF_029959445.1 Stenotrophomonas sp. PS02298
CCCCCCCCCCCCGCCCCCCCCCCCCCCCCCCCCCCCCCCGCGCCCCCCCCGGGGAGCACCCCCCCCCCTACTAGTAGCCCCCCTCGCTGTAGGGAAGGCGATAGGCTCCAGTGAGCAAAGCCAAGAATTTACAAAGTCCCCCTCTATTCTTGTGCCAGATTCCCGCGGCCTTTGCATCAGCAGTAATCCTTTGTTGTCCCTTTGTTGTAGCGACGTTCGCAAGTCGTACACGAAACAGCGCCGCATACTTCCTTGTTTGCCCCTGTCCCTGACCACCCCAGTCGTTCACAGCCGATCATTGGACCGCATGGATCGCCTCGCATCGACGTAAGCAATTCTTTCGCTTTGCGCCATCTCCCGGATACGGAACGCCCCCAGGTGCCGCTCCGCCCTGCGTCCAACCCCCTGTTCCTTCAATGTCCGGTGATCAACACGCTCCGTAATGCCATTGCGCTGCAAGTGGTCGTTAATGATGCTCGCAACCATTTGGCGAGTTTCAATCAAGCTTTCACGTACCTGCACGCTCGTTCTGCCGCACGCATCCTTCCTGCATCCGCCCGCTTCAGGCCTATAGGAGTTGTACCTGCGGAACATCTGCGGGGCGGATCGTTGGAACCCATCCGGCATGCGATCTGACACCATCAGATGCAGGTGCATATTCATTCCTCCTTCGAGGGACGCCTCGGGTGCATGCACCGCGTACTCGTAGGGCTTCGCACCTGCCAGGAAGTGAATGAGATCCTGCACCAGCTCTCTCGACCTGCTGCCGACAAGCTCGTTTGGGAGCGCGACGATGAACTCCCTGTAAGCGGCACCATTCATGCGCTCGTGTGCATCCGCTGCGGCCCAGAACGCTCGACCGCTATCCTCTGCCCAAGCAGGTAGGTTCCCGCACCCAACGTCGATCAAGTCCTCCCGTGACCGATACCTTCCTTCGCGACGTATGTAGTCACTATGCCCTACGGCTTTTCCCTTGGTGCCAGTTTTTAGCTGTAAATGGAAGATCTTCATGGTCAACCTCAATGTCGGGAATGAAAAAGGCCAGTGACGTTGGTCACTGGCCTCTATGGGGTGGCTTGAGAACTACTTAGCCTGATGAATTTGGAGAAACGGTAAGTGCGCGCTCTGCATTCCCCCCTCCCTTCTATTGCATCTAGTGCATGTCGTTGGCTGAGGGTTGTGTAAGTACTAGTGGCCGGCTTCTCTCATACCTTATGCGCATAGGAGTAAGAAACTACTCATCACGCTCCGAGCATCAGTTGAATCAGTACGCTGCACTGAGAAGCTTAGCCTCAATCAACTTCCCATTTTGAAGAACGTAGCTCACATTCTTCTCCACTGAGGGACAGCAGGTGGCATCGTCAGGCCCCTGTACCAGAATCTTCATCGCAACCGATCCTTCTTGGACCGTGAAATCCTGAACACCCTCACCGTACCCAGACACCGGCAATGAGTCGGCATATGCCAATGCGCCAGCCTCTCTAGCAAATACAGCAAGGTGCGTGGCGTAGGCGTTACCACCATTAGTCGCCTCCAGTACGAACAGCACGGCCTTATCGCTGACACCGTCGCCATTGAGGTCACCCTCGGCGAACTTCCTCGCTTCTACGTTCTCATCCGCCTGATCGAAGATGAAAGCCTGCCGAGCCAGTGCTTCACTGATGACGCTCTCGTCCGACGCAGCTGCAGAAGGTTCTGCTGCGCTCTGGGGCTCTGCCTGCGCAGGTGCGCAGCTGACCGCCTCCGCCTGTGCAGCCGTCAAACCCGCCGGCACTTCGCATCCGGCCAGGTTGATGTCACCGGCCTGTGTGAGGGCCGCTTCCTTCTTGCAACCTACAAGCGCCAGTACGGCCAACATGGCCCCCACCAACATACCTACCTTCTTCATACCCTCTCCTGGAGTCGTTTTTGAAAAACTAACCACGCGCATGGAGCGGGCGTGCTTGTGCACGCCCGCTATCTTCCTTCACTACCGCATCAGTTCCTCTTGTCTGATCCGTCACAGACCCAACAGTCCGGATCCAGACCGCGAGCGATCTTGTCGGCCCGGATGCTCTCCTGCTCCGCCTGGTACTTCGCTTCGCGCTGGGCTGGCGTCAGCAGGCGTACTGCGTTGTATCGTTTCTCCGCCTCTGTAAGCAGAACTTCCTGCTTGGGCGTCAGAGTGAAATCATTACTTTCCGAGATCGAACGATGGAGCGCCCACATCTCCGGTTCCGTCAGGTATTCAGTACCGTCTTGCAGATAGTGGGTCTGTGAGACCAGCTTTCCACCCTCGTACAGGCCCCGCTCCGAGACGGCTCCGTTCTCCTCCCAGTAGGCTTCCCACAGCCCTACAGGCACGCTGCCTTTGAAGTTGGCCTTTACCTTGACCTGACCATTCAGGTAGTAGCTGATCGCTTCTCCTTCCAGACCGTTGTTCACAGCCGTGGCCTGGTAGGAGAGTTGTCCAGGCTTCTCGGCGAAGTAGATCTTGATCGGCCCTTCCACGCGCCCGTTCTGCATCGTCAGGATGACGCCAGGACTGCCCGTTTTTGTGTGGAACACGGTCTCCCCATCCAGACCACCGTCGGTCCGCTTGCCTTCGTAGGCGACGACCTGTGACTGCGGATAGCGGCAGGTGTACTGGCCACCTACCAACCCTTCATCCACCTCCACATCGCAGACATAGTCCAAGTTGCCCAGCAGCGCCGTCATGCTGGTGGTCTGATTGGTGTTCAGATTCTGGAGGATGGTTCTCAGAGAGCCTAGGAGCGGTTCGAGCTGCTTGTGCGGTACACCGGTCACCCGTCCGTCGAAGGGTTCATTGGAACCGGATTCGTAGATCTTCCCGTTACTCAGTTCTGCATTGCGCCAGTCCAGGACTGGCTTGCTGCATCCGCCAAGAAGAAGTGCAGCCAGCATGGCTGCAACGTAGTTGATACTTTTCATGCAATTCCTTGTATGTATGAGCGGGTGTCCGACGCTCAGCCGCAGTGGGTTATCCAGCGACCTGGTCGGAACGCTGTTTCTTGAACATGGCGCCAGAATCCCTCAGCGGCTTCTGCACTGGCCCGCTGCTGCAAAGAGCCGGTCGGAAAGATCGGGCGGCGGGATACTCTGCTTCTCGATAGCCAGCAGCCCCTGTTCCCCGTAATGTTCCTGTAGCTTGTCAAAGGTACATTTACAGCTGGACTTCGGCGCTCCGCCGGCTACGCAGTTATCGACGAATCTGTCGCGCAATTTGTCGAACTCGCTACTGCACGCACTGAGTGCCAGGACTACCATCAGCATTGGGAGAAGTACTGGTTTCCGAAGGCTCATGCCTATCGGCTCTTCACCTGCACGAGGAAGGCGAAAGCCACCAAGATTCAAGCCACGGCGCCGATCAGCTTTCCCAGTGAAGGGAAGACCACGGCAGGCCAGATCAGGCCCTGTCCTAGGTTGTAGAAAAATCCCTTGTACGCGTAGCGGCCCCACATATCGAAACAGATGGCCGCGGTGCACAGGCACGCCGTAAAGGCCTTTCATGTACCTCATGTCATTCCCCTGTTGGTTGAGATCAGTTGGTTTCTTGCAGGTAGTGGCTGACGGCTCTGAACAACCGTCGCAGGTCGTCGGCGTTGGGAACACTCAACGTGATGAAGGGCTCGCCATGGATCCGGATGTGCGCACCGTGAGCGGTGATTTCTGTTAAGCAGCCCAGTAACCGAATCTCTGACCGCTCGAACTTGGCTTTGCCTCGGATCTGGGTTTCGGTGATCAGCACGCCTTCCCTGGCACCGCCGAACACGGTGTCGTCGATGAGCACGACAACGTCCTGCGGCCGCAGCCTCTCCCCGTAGCTGTCCAGGGCTCCCTGGAGCTTCTTCCTTGGGATGTTCGGAGCCACGAACACGCGCTCGAAGGGCTCATTGCTGAACTCAAGTCCCTCCAAGACCTGCCGAAGCGAGCGGAGAGGGGGAGGTTCCGGAGCCTGGGTTCGTGGAGCCTCTGGCTCGGGGCTGGGTCTGGCTGTGGCTCGGGAGCTGTCAAATCGCTCCCGTTGGTCCGGGTCTTTGAGGACCGCATAGGCCTTGTTTACGGCCTGCATCTTCGCCGTGGCCCATACGACGGCAGCCTCGTCTCCTGCTGCGTAGCGATCAGGGTGGTATTGGCTCCGTCGGCCTTTGTAGGCCAGCTCTATTTCCCAGAGCGGTGCCTCGGGGCGTACCCCGAGGACTTCGTAGTGGTCTTCTTCGAACATCCCTTTTCCCTGCAGTAGCGGTAGCCGAGCGGTTTTTGCCAGAACCCGATTGCTCGCGGGTGAGTTCCGCTGCCCCAAGGGATCTAGCTCCGCGCTCGACCTTTGCCCTACCTAGACACCCGCAATGCTAATCGTAGTATGTCGAATAGTAGTATTCAAATCGAGACCATCTGTCGATGGCTCGTGCATCCCACGAAACTCGATTGGTCGCCGTTTTCGCCGGAAATGTCCGACGATTGAGGAAAGAACGTGGACTCTCTCAAGAAGAGTTGGCCGAGGCGGCCGGCGTCCATCGGACATACGTGGGCATGATCGAACGCGGCGAAAAGAACGTGACGATTTACAACATCGAGCGGATCGCAATAGCTCTTGATGTCCCTCCAGGATCTCTCCTCGGCTGAGCATAGGGATCTGAAGGTGGCGGAACGCCCCCCTAGAGGTCGGCCGCCTCCTCAATCTTTAGCGCCTCGACTAAGCAGACCCCTGCTCTCATGCGAAGCCTGCTAGCAGCCTCCCTAATCCTCGCCCTCTGCCGCCAATTTCCATCAGCAGCACGTTCCATCTCCCGAGCCCGCCGGTCCAGGTCAGCCGCTTTGGCACGAGCTATTGCCGCCCTGGTCGATGACCAGGACGTCTCCCTTTCCTTCATGCTGTTCTCCTAAGTATCCGGATCTTCATATCTGCCCGAGCTGAGCCATCGAGGTGCCTTGGCTCGCCGACACCACAAGGTGATCAACGACCCTCACGTCCACCATCGCCAGCACTTCTTTCAGCCTTTTGGTGATGGCTCGATCCGCTTCTGACGGCTCGCAATACCCGCTGGGGTGGTTGTGAGCCAGCAGGACCGCTGCCGCGTTCAAGGCCAAGGCACGTTGGACGACAATCCGCGGATGGATCTCAGCACCATCTACGGAGCCTGAGAACAGCCGTTCCACGGCGATCAAGCGGTTTCGGGTATCAAGAAACGCCACCTCGAAGTGTTCGCGGATCTCATGTCCTAGACGCAGGCGGAAGAACCTGCCGGCAACCTCCGGATCTCCCAACAGAAGGCCACTGACCATTGCTCTGCTCTCAAGAATTTCCAATGCTTGGGAGAGGACGAAGCTGTCACGTTCGTTCAAACTTCCAGGCAGCTCTTTCAGGCGTTGCTTCTGCGGCGAGGTGCTCATGCGGCTTCCCCTAACAGTTCCTTCCACGCCTTCTGCTTTAGCAAGGCACCTTGGCCGAACCAGGCTGCATCCAAGCGGTTCTCCGTACTCTGCGCCCGCCGATGATGGTCCACGAATTCGGTGATGCTGTTGAGGAGACCGAAGGCGGTACCCCTGCTGGTCTTCAAGCTAGCCCCTCTCCCCTGCCCGTCATACAGCGCCCGCACCTTGGCTACAGCCTGCTGATTCACGACTGCCGCCTTCCCATTCTGAGCAGCCGGATACGTGAGCAAATTGCGCAGCACCCCATCGACCGAATCGGGGTTCACAGGTGTCTCACAGAGGATCCGCATCCGCTCCACAAAGCCATGCCAGCCCTCAACAGCAATACCCAACTGGCTTTTGACCCTGTCAGCATCGAAGGCACTGCGGTGCGGGACCTTGATGGCTCCGGCTCGATCCCCAACAGCGATCTGCAGGGTGTTGTTACACACCACGCGAACTGAGGTGAACTGGGCGGTGGTAGCCAGCGTTCCGTCGCAGGCCGTAGCCAGAAGAAGATAGCCATTGATCTGATCCTGACCCTTTAGGGCCACACCCTGCCCAGTACGGGCCAATGCCCAGAACTTCCGCCCACCGCGAAGAACGCCTGCCGTTTCAAGCTCAAAGCCGCTGTACCGCGTCAGATCGCGGTAAAACTCCAGAATCTCCCGCGGCTGAACCACTCGATAGCGCTTGGACACCACGGCCAGCGGTCGCTTGGTGTCAGAGCGATAAAGCACCTTCTGCCCGGGGAACGCCCGAACGGGATACTGATCTTCAGCCTCGGCGGAAAATCGAACCTCGGCTTCCTCCAAAGACCAGTTCATGCCAGCGCGATCGCGCCATACTTCGATGGGCTGATTGGGGGCCAACTGGCTTCCGATGCCATGCCATGGGGCTTGGCCTGCATAGGCCATGGTTTCAACGTGATGCATCTCGAACTCCTTTCATAGACGGCATAACGCACAAGGCCCGGGCAATGCCGGGCCTTGTGGGTCTATCTGGATTGTTGGTTTAGTCGTAGGAATCGCGACCGAACTGGTCGGGGCGGGTGAACGAACAACGGGCTACGGCCGACAAGATGGCCGCAGCCACGATGAAGACGCAGTAGAGGAACTCGGATTTATCTTTCATGCCTGGTACTCGAAGCGATACGCCTGCGCGCGGCGCACACGCAAAGCAGGGGGATCCTGCTTCGGCGTAGTACTAAGGGTCTGAAGAAAATTTCAATCAAGAACGACAGTTTGGTACAGCCCAACACCCACTCTAGACACAAGCCGACTGACCGCCACCGGTCAGAAGCGGTCACTGAGAGGCGTGGTGACTACCTACAAAACCCTGAGCGATTCACTCCATGGGGCGCGCTTGGCATGATAGGGCACGTCATGGGATCAGGTTTTCAACCCCATTCGTCCCTTTTGTAGAAAGGCGCCCCCACGAGGAATTCGCCAGAGACATCATGCGTCTTGTACATGCACTCATGGATGTTTAGCGACTTGATTCGCTCTGTCATTTGCTGAAGCGAGGACTGCTCGCTCAGGCCGAGCGCGCTCAGTTCCTGCGGCTTTAGGTTGGGCACCTTGTGCAGGAACCAGGTCAAGAGCGGCTCCCTATAGTCGGTTGCCCCGACCTTGAAGTGGCTCAGATACTGCGACGCAAGGATCACGCCAACGCCGAACTCGCGCCCCTGAAGGAGCAACCTGCGAAGGACATCAAACTCATACTTCATGATGCTGTCTGCTTCATCGACAAGCAACATCGAGTCGACGACGCGCATGTTCCGATCAACCCCAAGGAAGGGACGCTTGGGAATCTTCAACATATGCTCGTAGAAAACGTTCAACAGGATCGTCACGAGCATGCTCTTGGTCTTATCGTCCGGGCCAAGCTCGTTGAGCGCGATGACTACAACACCCTTGAGGAATTCATCAGGACTGACGATGGATGCCGGATCATTGGCGAACAGCTCCATGTCCACCATGTCGCTGAGAATGCCAGTGATCGAATCCGGGCTTCCCTTCACTGCAAGCTGGTAGTTCTGGAATACGTCGTAGATGGTTGGGTAGCTGCCCTCACCGCGCCCATTGTAGGCCTCCTTGATTGCATTCTTCAGCTTCTCGCGCTGGACCGCGCCAATGCCCGAGTAAATCTTCTCGATGGCATCCGAGAAGAAGCGATAGCGATCCAGCCATGGGCTGATCGACTGGGAAGAGTTGGACAAGTCGAAGAGATTGAGCGGGATGTGCTGAGGGCGAATGACGCGCGCGCCCGTCGCCTTCACAAACTCTTCCGAGCTGTAATCCTTCTTGTAATCGAAGATCAGGATGTTCGGGGAAACCCCTCGGTTCCCTGCCGCGCCAGTGGCGATCTGGAAGACAAGTGATTGCAACAACTGGGTCTTGCCCGTGCCAAGGTCGCCCACCACGCCCATGTTCAACTGGTTGAGCGAGGTCTGGCCAAGGTTAAGGTGGCGCACGCGCGCTTGGAATGCGCCGATGTCTTCGCCAACCCTGAGGATGAGACCGGCTTGGTCGGATCCGTCATTCGGCGCTGTGGCCTTGGAGGGCTCTTGAGTTTCCTGAAGCTCGTCATCATAAGGCGCAACCGTACTAGCACCGACTTCGGATGGCGATGTAGATACCACAGGCTCTTCCGCGGGCTGCACTGGCAGAAGCGTGATGAATGGTGCTTCTGGTTTCATGGGCGCTGCCAAGGGCGCGATCTGCACCGCGGTGGCTGCAACCTCTCTGGGCATGAACTGCCAGTCATGGAGCGAAGCCTTCATTGATTGATAGAACGCGTCCGCAGTTCCCCTGACGATTAGGCTGGCATCGGATTGGGAAAGCTCAATGGTTTCCTTGAACGAATCCCCGTCGGTGTCGCTCGGGCCGCTATTCGTTGTCCCATCGATGACGATTAGACGCCCACGTGCATCGATCTCCACGCCAAGCTCCGAGTTGAGGATGGCCTCCATTACCCGCGAATGCAGCCTTGCCCACGCGGCAGCCTTGCCGCCCTCCGCCAGATGCTGGCTGTAAACACGGAAACCGTAGCCGATCATGGAAGACAACAAGTTTTCGTAGGCCAGACGCCAGATCAGCATCTCCTGATCGTCGGTATAGGTCTTGCGAAGCGAACTGAGCAATGCCGATAGCGACTTGGCTTGCTCGAGCGCCAAGAGACGGTCCTTGTGCGCCATCCGGGCGTTGCCACTCCGATTCTTGACCTCGACGGGTGTCAACTTGCATCGAATGGAAGAGTCGGCGATGACCAGCCCCACCACGATCAAGTCGGGGCGATGCAAACTGAGTTTCCCGTTAGCCTTGGCTAGATCATCCAGGTAACGCTGGAATGGGTCGACTGGGATGACGAGCGAAATTCGATGCTCCTCGTCGTGTTCCTCCCATGGGACCAACAAACCATGTTGCCCCGCTGAGGAGCGGAAGCTGTCTTGGATGAGCCGAGTCGCGATGAAAAGGCCCAAGTCGCCGGTGGCTCCCGAGTTGCCGGCCGATAGGCCGCGCACGGTTGGTATGCCCCTGCGCGCCACTTCTTGCACGATCGCGGAAAGCTCCGTATGCGAGAGGTCTTCACACCCCGGCAAGCGCTGCAGGACGATCTTCATCGTCTCTAGATCAAGGGACTTGATGCGCGAGAGCAGGTAATAGCCATTGCTGTCGCCGGACCTTCCCGAGTACGAGGGAAGCTCGTAGTCCCAGAGGTAGGTGCCTTCGAGCCAGTTTCCGAGGAAGCAAGCTGGATCCACGGCAGACGAGGAGACTGCAGCGAATTCAGCCTTGTCCAGAGATTTCTTGACCGCGTTGATGCTCGGTGCGAATACGTAGCCTTTAGGGAAGTCGGACATGCCCTCCAAGGCAGCAATGGCCTTCGCGGTATTGTCCGCAAGCCCATCACCCGTCACTCGGACAGGACCGGCCACGCGTGACTCGCTCAAGAACTGCCCGTTCCCGGCAGCTTGTTGCTCGCGAATGCGCACACGCACAAGGCCACCAGCGCCTAGCGGGGAGGTCTGCCTGACCAGCTGGGAACTGGCATTGGAAGTCTCCAATTGGGCGATGATGGCCAAATCGTGCGAAATGCTGGAATCAGCCGCCTCGTACCATTGGACGGAATTGTTCGTGTCCTCGGCCAAGTTGGAGATCTCCGCGTCGCCCGGGCGGGCATCCTCATTGCGCTCGTCGAACACGTGGATCTCGCTCGCACCGAACACCGATGCGCTCTTGCCTCGCATAGCGCCCGCTGAAAAATGCTCGCGCCCCCAGGACAAGAGGCCATCGTTGCATGCGTTGTTCTGGCCGGCTGCACTGGACACAAGGACGCCAATGACCGGTTTCGCCACCAGCATCTCGCATACGTCATCCATGGCGCGGTGGACCTGAGACGCACTGAACCCACTGGAAATTCCACCAACCAGAAGACCCATCTCCCGATCAAGGGGGGAGGAGACGCCCAGCTTCGCCAATCGATCCAGACGCTGCGTGTTCCACAGGATGCCCCAGTAGTCCGAGCTGCATTCGACTGAAAAATAGACAACCTCATTTGTGCCGCCCGTGGCATCGCGTAGCGGCAATGCAATCGAGTCAGGCACGCAATCCGGATCCATGATGCTAGCGGCAGGGCATGGTCGCTTGCGCGAAGCCAGGTACATGGCTCGTTGCGCAAGGCATTGCCAGGCGAATCGGATGGGATGCAATGGCGAGACGATGACCGCGTTCGGAACCTGCTCTAGAGTTACTCCATCCGATTCCAACCCCATGACTAGGCCGATATCGCACCAGCAAGCTTCCTTCGGGGAGGCTGATAGCCAATCCAGATAGGCACGGACGTATGTGCCCACTGCTTCCTCGAACTCCTTGTCGGTCACCAGCCATTCGCCTAGGTTGGCGGATTCAACGAGATCGTTTCCATCCTTGCCCCGAACCTTGGCAGCGATCAGTTGTCTTGATTCGGTGAATGCAGTCGGCGGCTGCATCTCATCAATGCCAGGCCGGGGATCGCTGAGGAATCTCGCCGAGGAGAAAATCACGTCCTCGGCCGACGACCATTCGCGTCGGCGCCACTCGCTGGCATAGTCTGGTGCCAGTACGAATGGGTAATGCGACCTGCCCACGCAGGATCTTTCCAGCATCCATCCCTGTAGTTGTGCACTACGGGATTGGCTATTCGCATGCACGGCGCGAGGAAGCTTGCCTCCCTCGCGCCGGGAGTTCCTCGCCAAATGGAACTCGAAGTAACTCGTGCATTCCTCCGCAGTTGCCTCATCCGCGACGAGGAAAATTCGGAATACGTCCTTCTTGGCGTTTTCTGGGCGCAGTATCTCGAACTGGTAGTGACGCTCGCCGCCGGCCTCGACCTCCAGGCCGTACTCATCATCGGCCACGTTACCAATCTTCGCCGGCTCCAGCTCCTCGTCATCGCAATGTGCCGTGGCTTCGCCGGAAAGGATTTTCACGCCGGGCCGAGCGTAAACATCGAGATAGTGCCGTCCTGCGCCAGCCATCTCTAGGATCGTGTCGATGGGCTTGTTCGACACCAGCTTTGGCACCTTCCCCTTCGCCGCGGTACGGGAGCATACGATCAATCCAGGCTCCCAAGCGGAAAGTGAAATCAGTTTAGAGCTTGCCTTCTTGACGTTCTCTAGTTTTACACCTTGGCATTCCACGACTTCGGCCACGTACTTGATTGGCATCCTGTGAAGTGGGAATGCTTCGTCGACGAACTCCATGGATCCTGCGCTTGGCAAGTCCCACGTCCGACGATTCGCCATGCCACCTGGCGCCTCTCGAGTAATCCGTACACGCGCGCCCTCCAAACCATCCGGCAGTTGGACCTGAAGCCGCGCGGCGTCACGGACCACGGGGACGAAGCCCTTGAGTTGGAATGCCAATGGGTTCGTGCATGTGAGTGTTATCTCGGGAGAGGACTCCGTCGTATCGTCATCAAGCAATAGCTCCCACTTCTGCACGGTCAGCTCGTCCCACCAACCGGGCGGCGGCATGGTCTCGTCAGGTGCGTAGCAATAGGGCATGGAGCGCTTGAGTGCCGTCACCACGTCGCACTTGCGGCGCACTTGCCCTAGAAAGGCATCCAGAAGCGTCGGATCAACTCCCGCCTTAGGCGCCTGCTCTTTCAATTGCTCCACGCCAAACCCCAGGTTTGAGCGCTCGAACTTGTCGGCTAATGCGCTGAAGATGGACAGCTTGTGCGTGGCATCGATGCGCCCGTCGCTCGAAGGGGGGAATCCACTCGCCAGACTTACACGCGCATCCAATGGCTGTCCCGCATCGCGCAGCTCCCAAAGGCGGTCGAGGATGTCCCATGCCCCGCTCCTGCTTACCTCGTGCTGCTTGGCTGCATCTGCAGCAACTACGGCCTCGTGGACGAGCCGCTTGGCCTGCTCCAATTGCTTGTCGTCGCCTATCCCGAGGCCTGCGTCGACGAGGCGTTGAATGAACGGGTCGCCCCACCAAACTGAAATTGGTGCCCCTCCTTCGTTGACGACGGACGCGACGCCGAACGATTTGCGAGTGGATTCATGGGTGTCGCTTGCTTGCCCACCGGGCGGGACTAGAGTGAGGAAGATGCCGGCCCTGGGGTCGTTGCGAAGACTAGCCAAACCATGGAACAAGCTGTAGCCGGATTGATCCACGCGGGCAACTGGCGCCGTATCAGGCACTTCGTCGACTTGGACCACGACCGGAAATGAAACTGTAGTGCCATCGGCCATGCTCGCCGATAGCAATCGGCCATCACCAGCAAGAACTTTGAAAATCTCCGCGAGCATGCTTGGCGGTGGGCCGCAAAAAACCACGCGGCACTCCTTGCTTCCGCTTGGAAGGGAAAGGATCTCGTTGGCCATTTGGCCGTTGATCCACGCGGCTAGTTCACTTGCAAGTTTGCTCAAGGCGGCACCAACGTCAAATCGCAAAAGGGGGGACCAGCAACATGCCGCTTTCGGCATCTGGGCTATCAAGCACCAAGCCAAGCATGCGTAATTGACGACCCAAGTCACTGTCGTTCAACCCATGCAGGTCGAACTCGATCCCGTAGGATGAGAGGTGCTTCGCCAATCGTTGGACGGAACGAGGGCCTTTCACCTCATGCAGGCAGCAATGAGCCATGGCCAACACCGAGGCGGGACCCAGCGCCAAAACCCACGGGGAGTTCCGTGCTTCGCCACGTTTACGCAAGAAATACCCTTGGTCGTAGCCGCGCAATGTCTCATCCATCGTCTGGCGCTGCCCCAGAGTGTACTGGGCGAACTCCATGAGGTTTGATCCAATTCCCTTCTTGCAGGCAATCGTGCGCACTTCCCGGTCCTGAAGTTGATGGTAGGAATCAAGCACGCCTGCTGCGCGAAGCTTGTCCTTGTTTGCCTCGATTGCCGCCAGAAAAGAGCGGGTGCCAGCGACCGAATCCATTCTGGCCACCTTGGCCCCCATTCCATCCAGCGCCCACAACATGCAGTTCAAACCAAGGCGGGCCGACAGGTACTTGGACGCGTAGTCGCGCAAAATTGGTATGGCGGGATGTCCGAATGAAAGCATTCGGCTATCCACGGCAAGCAAATGTTTAGCTAACTCGGCATCGGTGGCGGGGATGCTGGCTATATCTGATTCAACGAGACTTCTCGCTACTCGCCAGACGCGATCATTCACGTCGCAAATCCAAAGCACGTGACTGACGGTTCCTATCCTGAGAACGGCCTCTAGAAGGCTGACCCACTGCCGTCTAGTCATCGAAGGCTTGGCAGCGATGATGCCTTCGAGATCCGCCACGAACTGCTTTGCCGGGTACTCGATGCTCGCTCTATCCTGACTTGGAAACAAGCCTAGAGGCGCCAGGTAGGTAGGCTTCCAATCGTCCACACCCTGACGGCGCAGTTCGAACTCTCCCTGAAGCCACCGCGCCCAGACATCGTCATTCGCCCCAATGCCCAAGGCATCGTGCAGGCTCACCCACACCCTTGATGCATCTGCGTCCGAAATGGCCCCTAGCTGGATGATGCGCTTCACCAACTGGCCTGGATTCCATGGGTTGCCCGTCAGTCGTGCCGCGCCTGAATACAAGGCGGCGTCCGGCACCACGGGGGAAAGCGACATGAAGCGCTTAGATGACTGTTGTGCAACCTTCGGACTCTGCACTAGGCGATCTAGGACGGTACGCCACGTGTCAGGCTGGATTTCGCCCTTGCCCCCTTCTTTTTTTTTCGCTTTGTCCGCAGCCTTGCTGAACGCGTCACCCTGCTTTTTCACCTTGCCTTCCGAAACCCCTTCAAAGCCGGATGCGCGATACAACGATGATAGGACGACCTCTCCTGTCGAAAACTCCGGTGCACGATGGATGCTGAAAATGGCATCCCTGAACAATGGGTGCTGCGTATCCCAAGGGGACTCCAGGAACTTCCCGATATTCATTGGCCATTCCCTCGGCGCACGATGAAAGTGCCGAAATTGCGCACGATCACGTCATCTCTCATACCCAGCTGGATTTCACTACCCTCCAAGGTGTCCTCATCTCGGACGACGGTCCCAGCCAGCTTTGCGCGCGTCGTGTCGATGAGGGCCACGACCGAGCGTGGCAACGAGGCTGGAATCATGCCCTTACGCAAGGACTTAGTGGCCTTGAACAACTCATAGGTCAGGGCAACAGGTTGTGCAGAAGTGCCACTGCCAACACTGAGGAAGCGCACCGGTAGCCTGGGCTTGCTATCGTCTTGCTGGAAGGGCATTTGCCGGACCTTTTGGATATCGGTCGTCAGCATCACCCTTCGTTCCGGTGGAGGCAGTGGCTCGCCGAATGTGGTGTTCAAGCTCACTTGGAACTGTCGTTCCTTGTTGAGCAGGTTTTCAACCTGCTGCCTTGCTTCTTGCAAGGCACTACTATCGCCGTTAAGGACTTGGTCGAAATCAACCAGCACATCCGAATCCTTGGTAATGCCGGATCGAACACCCACCGAACGACGTGCAATCCTACATGCAACAAGCCTAATGAATGCTTGCACGCGCTCCGCTATCGCAGGCTTAGACCGCCGGATGGCCTCATCGGAGAGCATTGCATCTGCTTCCTCGAGTGACTTGAGCAAGTCGATTTCAAGTGCGGATAGGGACTGGTACTTCTGAAGGAATGTCCGGCCCTCCTTGATCGACAAGCTGAACCGCCGATCCAAGTCCTCGAACTTGATCGTCGTGTTGGAGCTTACGGCAACTTCCATAGCTGGATTTGCAACTGCAGGGTCAAGGTAGACCCTCATGCCTGCAAGCTGCGTGCGCAAGGTAGAGGTGCCCTCTTTCCGCTTGTCGAACGATAGGAATTGCTGCAAACCGGCTAGCGCCGGCTGCTCGTCGAGCTTCAGCTCCTTGATGTCGCTCCTAAGCCCAGCAGCCCTTTCCACAGGCCATGCGCCAAAAAGGGCGTGTTGGTATTGCGCAGAAACCAGCTTGAACAAGCCCCTTGCGCGTTTTATCTCCCGCTTGGTCGTATTGGATTCGCGCGGCTGGAGCTGTGCCTTTGCCCACTCGCAAGGTTGATAGACACCCTTTGAGTCGGACTCCGTAGTGCCCGCAAGCAGATAAGCGGTTAGCGAGAATAGGTCGCGGAAATTCCACCGTTTCTCACTAGACAGTTCAAACCATCGCAGGATGCGGATGAAGGAAGAACGATGTGGCTCACTAGCGAGGAGCTTTCGGTTGGTGCAGAACGGACAGTATTCGCCTGCGGTGCACTCGCCGAACTCCGGCCAATCCCCTGCGTTGGTCGCCACACCGAGAATTTGCCTCGCCGCGGAATTGGCTGCTTGGCCATTGGCCTCTTCAACCAGGGATTCGACGTCCATGGGCCACACTGCAAAGCGCGAATAGCCTTCCAACGGCCAACAAGCGATTCCCCGTGAACCGAGTGAGACTGATTGGACGACTTTCTTAACCAGCTCGCCAACTTCGGGCTCATCGCGTTCCGTAGCCAGGATTAGCGCGTCGTCCAGGACGCCACGATTCACACACGCAACGTAGAGATGTCCCTCGCCTTGCCCTAACAAAGAACGGATGTCGTTGCAGAGATGCTCAGCGGGGGTAGCCGGATCACCACGATTGGCTTCGGATCCATCCTGCACGATGGAAATGGCAGTGATCTCGCTCTGCGGGGGGAATTGCGTCTGCACACTCCTAACCAAGCGGCCGGGGTGCCCCCCGGCTTGGCCCGAGAACCGTGCCGCGAGCTCTTCTAGCAATACGCCATTGAGATGCATCGCGACATCGAGTTCGCGGATCGTAAATTCGACGGCCTCCGTTTTGCCATTACCTGGGCCGCCAATCAGAAAAATTGCCTTGGGTGTCCCATCCTTTCCACTGGCGATGTCCCTTGACCACGCTTGCAACCGCGTGAGCAAACCCGTTGTGATCACGTCGCCAGAAGGGCGTCCGCTTCCCTTGTAAAACAACTTCTTGACGCCACCGGCCTTGTCCCCTGACCAGTTGAGCAACCCCTCTGGATACTTACTCATTCGCCCCCCCGGCGGAATCATCGTGGCTAGCTCATTGCCAGAGCAATGTGTTTCTTGATGACAGTCTTCTTGCCGATGCTTCCTTTGGCCTTGGCGTCGATCGACTTCCATGCTGTCAAGATCCCGGCCCCTATAGCCATGGCCAACAACGGTGGCACGGCGTTGCCGACCTGTGTATATCGGGGGCATTCGACCTTACGACGATCGCCACCGGTCGTATACTTGCCATGGAAGGTGAACCAGTCCGGGAAGGACTGGAGCCGCGCGGATTCGCGCACTGTCAGGATCCGTGGATCGCAGTAATGCAGAATGTCGTCAGGCAACGTAGTAAGCGTTGGCGCCGGCTGCGTAGGCGACATGGGCACTGTACGGTGCTTCAACATGCCAAAGCTCTCACGGTCGTCGCTGCTCAGGTTCACCCCACGGCGGTTAGTGGCAAGACTAGTGGCGAGGATTTTTTTAAAACGCGCTCTTACATCCTCCCCATGGCGCGCGAGCCGCATGCTGTCCATCTGATAGGGGGCGACTCCCGCGTTCATGAGCCGCTGGTAGGCAGTGTCGTGCGGGCCTTCGTATTTCAGTTGCACGTATCCACGGCGGGCGCCGAAGCCGGCGTATTCAATGGTGTGCTGCGCCACCTGTTTCCCGGTCCCGACGACGAGATCGGAAATGGCCTGCTGGGCAGTCACTGGGGCCCCATTCCCTAGCTCCGAAAGTTGCTTCCCCCCCTCGACGTCTATCGCATCGAACAAGCCTGTGCATCCAGAAGGAAACTTCTTGACCATGTCCGAGCGAATCCCGATGACAACCAGTCGCGCCCTCCGCTGCGGGACGCCAAAATTTGCCGCGTCCAGAATCATCGCGCCGACGGTATAGCCAAGCTCCCCGAGGGCGTCGTGCAGTTTGTCGTAATAGGTTTGTCCAGACTTCGCCGTCTTGTTCCCGCGCTTGGTGTGGGCAACATTCATGCCCGGTACGTTCTCGAGGACGAGGAACTTGGGGTTGATGAGCTCCACGAAAGATACGTAGCGCTGGAACATCTTGTTCCGGGGGTCGGAGTTATTCCGCTTACCTGCGAAGGAAAACCCTTGGCAAGGCGGCCCGCCTGCAATGAGATCTACTTTGTTGCGAAGTTCCCCTAGTTCGCCATGGTGGAATTTCAGGACGTCGTCGATAGAGTGGGCAGATTGTTCCAGCCAAGCCGGCCATTGGAATCTGCACCGCGAGGCCTCGCCAAGGAAGTTTGCGCGGAAGGTCTCGAACGCATCCGCGGCGCGCTCGATCGCGAACAGCCCCTGCCAGCCCGCCTGAGACAAGCCAAGGGACAGCCCTCCGCATCCCGAGAAGAGGTCAATGAATGTCGGACGGGCGGGAACGGCGGAATTATCCATGGGCGGGCTCAAAAGGTTTTCGGCCAGCACCCTGAAAGGGCAAGACAAGCTCTTATCGCCCGATGCATCCCCGGGCCGCCGGCGGTCGGCTTCCAGGGTAACAGTTTCCCCAGGTTGGATGGAAGCACTTTCAGTCGCATCGTGCCGCCTGCCTACGGCTTGAACGCGCGCCTCAAGGCCAATGCATTCAACAACTTGCGTACGGACCTGTCCCGTGACTTCACTGTCGACAGGGAGCACTCCCAGACGGTCAGGACCGACCAGCCTTCGCGGCGGAGAAGCCGGGCATTTCGTTGGTCCCTGGCCTGGTTCGCCGCGAACTTTTCCCGCCAGAATCGACTGTTTTGCTTGGGAATCCTCCCCTTCTGGCAGGAGTGGGCATGCCAGTAGCACCCATGGATGAAGACCACAGTGCGGAGGGCGGGAAAGACGAGATCCGGCCTTCCCGGCAAGCCCTCGCCATGAAGCCGATAGCGGAATCCGGCCGCCCACACTGCCTTGCGCACAATCAACTCCGGCCTCGTGTCCTTCGACCGAATCAAGGACATGCGAGTGCTTCTTTCCGAGGGAGAGAGAATGTCCGGCATCAGATGTCATCGTAGGTGGCCAGACTGGATGGAGCATGAATCCTCCCCAATGGCCGTCTCAGAAGCTGAGCCGGCACAGTGATCGCACTCGCTCAGTCAAAAGCGGGTCTCCTGCTAACCGTCGGATTCAACTGAACAACGCGCCCCAGAACGCACACTTCTGGGCCACTTCGTTCTCAAGCACGTTCCGTTAAAGGGTTTCTGAATCGCCCATATTTTCGTAAACAGAGGCTGTCCGCTTCGGGTCGGCGAAAATCCTAATTTCCTTTCCGCTTCCTGTTAACGGAACTAAATCAACTCAGTAACCGTCGACAAAGGCATACGCCTTGCCCCCTTGATTCAGAAGGACACCCTGCGCGATAACCGCGCGCAGGGCAATCCAAAACCTCAAACGGAGAATTAGCCAGCCAACCTTAGAGGCGATTGGCCTTTTCCCTTCAACTTATCCAAGTAGTCTGCCCACGCCTGCATCATCTTCCTGCGCTCAGGCAAGTGTTCCGCTCGATTGTAGGCCGCCTTAATGGGATTTCTTTCAGAGTGAGCAAGCTGTCTTTCGATCGCGTCAGATGTCCATCCCATCTCGTGAAGTAAAGTGGATGCCATGCTTCGGAAGCCATGACCGGTCATGTCGTCCGTTCCGTAACCCAAGCGTCGAAGAGCTGCATTGACGGTGTTCTCACTCATTGGATCCCTTGCACTCCGAACGGACGGAAACACGTAGCGTCCATTCCCCGTGACCGGCCGTAGTTCCTCCAGCACAGCAACTGCCTGCTTGGATAGCGGAACAACATGAGCTACCCCCATCTTCATTTTCGCTCCAGGGATGTTCCATTGCTTCGCAGCAAGATCGAACTCCTCCCATTCCGCCTTGCGCAGCTCCCCCGGACGAGTGAAGACCAGGGGAGCAAAGCGGAGCGCACATTGCGTGACAAGTTGCCCCGTGTACCCATCAATGGCCCGCATCAGCTCACCGACCTTCGCTGGATCGGTTATTGAAGCGTAGTGCCTATTCTTCGCCGTCTTCAAAGCACCACGAAGAGCACTGGTCGGGTCGCGATCTAACCTTCCAGTGGCCACGGCGTAGCGAAATACCTGCCCACAGATTTGGCGAAGGCGCTGCGTGGACTCGATCTTCTCCTGAGCCTCCAACCTACGCAGGACTGCCAACACCTCAGCGGTAGTGATCTCATGGATCTGCCGTTTACCTAGCCAAGGGAAAGCGTAGGTTTCCAGCATCCAAGCTGCCTTCTCCCGCGTTGACTGCGCCAAGTCCCCACGGGACTCAAGCCATTCCACGGCTATCGTCTGGAAGCGGGTATCTACTGACAACTTTGACGTGAGCTTGCTCAATTGCTTGTGCTCGGAAGGATCGCGTCCAGCACGAAGCTTCGCCCTAGCCTCATCACGGGCCTCTCCGGCCTCCTTCAATGACACTTCGGGATACACCCCGATCGCCAGCAACTTCTCCTTGCCATCCCAGCGGTACTTCATTCGCCAGTATCTGGCTCCGTTGGGCATCACGTGCAGGTAAAGGCCTGCCCCTGCCGCCAGCTTGTAGGGCTTGTCCTTAGCCTTCGCGTTGCGCGCGGCCATATCTGTCAATTGCTTAGCACCCATTGGGGGTACATCCTCCTTGCTGAACTCCGTTTTTCGAAATGTACCCCCACTTGTACCCCCAAAGCTCTTGGATGTACGTGGACAAGCTCGGACCAAAGCGCACAAAAAAGCCCGCATTTCTGCGGGCTTAGTATGAATTCTGGACTTGCTTGGACGCTATGGGATCAGGCGATGGTGCCGCTTATCCGAATCGAACGGATGACCTACTGTTTACAAGACAGTTGCTCTACCAACTGAGCTAAAGCGGCAAGGCGTGTTACGTGCTTCGGTTGCGCGATGGTAGCGCTGCAACCGGAGGAAAGCTGGTCAAGACCGGTGCTCCCCGATCCCCGCCGTGGCGGGGCGCGCCATTCTACCGCAGACGCGCGCAATCCAACGACTGTTGTTGGGCGGCAGCTGCACGCTGCTTCAAGCTGGCCGGGGTCGCGGCACCGGCGGTGGCGGTGTCCACCCACCAGCTGGGCGCGATTTCGGTACCGCTGGTGGCCAGTTTGGCCGGGAAGCCAGCAGCGGTCAGGCTGGCCAGGCGGCGCTCGGCACCTTCGCGGTTGCGGTACTGGCCCAGCGCGACGGCATTGGCTTCCTCGCCTTGGGAGACAACGAAGTAATCGCTGAAACCGGCCTCGACGATGCGCTTGGCGGTGGCCTGGGCTTCCTCGCGCGAGGCGGCCGGAGCGATCAGCACCCGGTAGCTGCTGGCAGCCTTGCCGGGCACTTCACGCAGGCGCGGGCGCGCCGCATCGGTGCCCAGCGCGGTCAGCGCCGCCTGGGCCTGGGCCTGGGTGACGTAGGGGCCAAGACTGGCGCACTGCACGACGGCAGGTGGTTTCACCTCGGCGGGCTTGGCTTCGGTGGGCTTGGTTTCTACTGCTGCGGTGACAACGGGCGGCACTTCTGCTGGCTTGGCAGCGGTGGCTGCGGCTGGCACCGGCGTGAGCGCAGCAGCATCCGTTGCCACTGCGGGTGCGGCCTCGGCAGCAGCGGGTGCAACAGCAATGGTGGTGTCCGCAGCAGGCGAAGGCAGCACTTCCAGGCTGGCGACGCCGGGCTCGGCAGGCGGCACGACAGCAACCGGCTCAGCACGCGGCGCCATCCACCACAGTGCGACGCCAACATTGAGGATGGCCAGCAGGACGATAAGGAGACGGGTCAGCATGCGGTGATCCTACCGGTCGCACGCGCCGTGGTGAACTGCC
Source organism: Stenotrophomonas sp. PS02298 (assembly GCF_029959445.1). Lineage (GTDB taxonomy): Bacteria > Pseudomonadota > Gammaproteobacteria > Xanthomonadales > Xanthomonadaceae > Stenotrophomonas. The sequence continues at coordinate 20,729 of NZ_JASCOR010000025.1, forward strand.
CAGCGCGCCAGACCATCCAGCACCAGCGCAGGCCGGTAATCGGCTTCGGGCAGCAGTGGCAGCAAGGGCAATGCACCGCCGCCATGTACTACCAGCACCGGCTCGCTGCCGAGCAGCTGCTGTGCCTGGCGCAGGCTACGTTCGACCAGCGCCACTGCGGCACCATCACAGCCGGAAGCCAACGCATCAGCCGTGTCATTGGCGAACTCGGCGTAGTCGCCGCCGCTGGCGGGCAACTGTACGGCGCGCGCATGCAGGGCTTCGCGCATCACCGTTGGCGAAGCACCGATGCGGCCGCCGCGATGCAGGCCATCCGCATCGATCAGGTCGATGGTCAGCGCGGTGCCGACGCCGACCACCAGCACCGATTTCTGCGCTGGTGCGACCGCCAACAAGCCGAGGAAACGGTCCACGCCGAACTTTTCCGGGCGCGCATAGGCCACGGTTACACCCGCGCACTGCGGCAGGGTTTTGGCGACGTGCACCGTGCTGAAGCGGCTCTGCAGGATCTGCATGACTTCCGCGGTCAGCGCTGCCGATGCAACGCTTGCGACCCATGCGGTATCACCTTGCGGCAAGGCGTCCAGCGCGCTGGCGGTGATCGCCTCGGCGCCATGTGCCCAGGCCTGCACGCTGCCAGCGCGATCGCCTTGCAGTGGCGCGAATTTGAAACGCGAATTGCCCAGGTCAAACAACCAATCGCTCATGCCGCCCTCACGCTGACTTCGCCGGCATGGAAACAGGTTTCCCGCCCATCAATATTCACCCGCAATGCGCCGTCCTCGGCCAGTCCGCAGGCCACACCATCGTGCAGCACACCGGCCTCCTCCACCCGCACCGCGCGGCCCTGGAGTACATCCATGGTGGCGTAGCGTGGCAGGAACGGGGCCAGCCCGTGCTGCTCGAACAGCTCCAGCGCCGGCAGCAAGGCCGCCAGCAAGGCCGCCACCACGGCATTACGCGATACCTCGGCACCGGCCAGCGTGTCCAGGTCGGTCCACGGCTGGCTGATGTCGGCAGCACTGGCCTGCGGCATGCGCACGTTCAAACCCAGCCCGATCACCGCCCGTGCCGGGCCGGCAAATTCGCCGCCGCCCTCCACCAGCAGGCCACCGAGTTTGTGCCCGTCCACCACCACGTCGTTGGGCCACTTCAAGCCGGCGTTGCGGAAGCCCAGCCCGTGCAGGGCCTCGACCACGGCCACACCAACCGCCAGGCTCAGCCCGCCCATCCGCGACAGGCCGCCACCAAAGCCACGCGACAGTGACAGATAGACATGTGCGGCCAGCGGCGAGGCCCAATGGCGGCCGCGACGGCCGCGACCACCGGTCTGCCGTTCGGCCAGTAGGACCGCCGTTCCGCGCTCAGGCGCGCTGCGCTGCAGCAATTCCGTGTTGGTTGAGCTCAATGACCAGGCTATTTCCAACTCGGCCAGCAATGGCTGCACCGCCGCCGACAGGCCCGCGCGGATCTGTGCCGGATCCAGCAATTCAACCGGCTGGGCCAGTCGATAACCGTCGCCAGCGCGGCCCTCGATCATCACGCCAGCGGCGCGAAGCCCTTGAATACGCTTCCAGACGGCCGCCCGGGTCAGCCCAAGCTCACGCGCCAGCGTATCGCCGGACAACGCTCCGGCCCCCAGCTTGGCCAGTAATTGGCGGTCATCCACAGCAGCTTCCTCACAACAGACCGGGAAATTATGCGGCAAGCCCCGGAGGCCCGCCCAGCGCCACTCCCCTTTTCCGGAGAAAAAGCAGGCTAGAATCGGGAATTAGCCCGCCTTTGGATGTTGACGATGCGCCACCTCGCTCATTGCCTGATCCTGTTGCTGGCGCCGGTTGCAGCGCAGGCTTCGGATGCGCTCGGCGGCGCTGGCCAAAGTGCTTGCAGCTATGCGCCAGCCGAAGTGGAGCGGGTAGCCGCCCCGGCTGCTGCCGTTGGCATCGCCAACGCCCCGCCAGCAACGCCCGCCCCGGCCAAGACCGCTACCCCGCGTGCTGCCGGCGGTGGCAGCGACGATGATCTGCTGCCGCGCCTGCGTGCACCGCGCTGGCATCGCCTGCTGCCCGGGATGTTCCGCTGATCCAGTCGTTGTTGCGCTGGTGGCAGCGCACACCGCCTCCACTTGATGACACGCTCTGGCAGCAGACCTGCCAGCAATGCCTGTGGCTGTCCGGCTTGTCCGCCGAGCGCGAGCGCAAGCTGCGGGCGTTGGTGGAGCTGTTCCTGCAGCGCAAGACCATCACCCCGGTTGCCGGGCTGGAGCTGGACGACGGCCAGCGCATGGTGCTGGCCGCCCTGTGTTGCCTGCCGCTGATCGAGTTCGGCCGCGAGGGCCTGCATGGCTGGTCGGAACTGGTGGTGTACCCGGATGCCTTCCGCGTGCGCCAGAGCCATACCGATGCGGCCGGGGTATTGCATGAGTGGGATGACGAACTGATCGGCGAGGCCTGGGGCAGCGGTCCGCTGATCCTGTCGTGGGCAGATGTGCAGGCCGACATCGCCGATCCGCAGGCCGGCTTCTGCGTGGCGGTGCATGAGATGGCACACAAGATCGATGCACTGGATGGCGCCATCGATGGCACGCCGCCGCTGCCGCGCGACTGGCAGCGGCAATGGGCGCGGGATTTCCAGCAGGCCTATGACGCGTTCTGCGTGCAGGTGGATGCGGACGTTGAGACCGTGATTGATCCGTATGCAGCGGAAGCGCCGGAGGAATTCTTCGCAGTGGTCAGCGAGTACCACTTCTCCGCGCCGGAACTGCTGGTGCAGACGATGCCGGCGGTGGCGGCGCATCTGCGCCGGTTTTATGGGCCAGTTGAAGCTGGGCTGCGGTAGAGCAGGATCAAAGGCGAACCCCTCCCCGGCCCTCCCCTTGGCTACGCCAAAGGGAGGGAGCGAAGCTTGCGCCATCCCTTGCGCACGCAGTGCGTAGGGGAGGGTTGGGGAGGGGTTGGCTTTGGATTTTGGCTTCAGCTCCTCACGCACGCAGCGCGGGGCAATGACAGACCGTCCGCTGATGCCCTGAACCGCCAGGATTTAAATCCCCGGCGGCAAGGTCACTTCAAACCGGGCGCCGCCCAGTTCTTCGGAACGCTTGACCTGCAGCTCACCACGATAAGCCTTGATCAGGTCCTGCACGATCGACAGACCAATGCCGTGGCCCTGCACGCGCTCATCGCCACGCACACCGCGCTGCAGCACCTTGGCGATGTTGTCCTCGGCGATACCCGGGCCGTCGTCATCCACCGCCAGCACCAGGCCGGCACGCTTGCCGTTGCCTGCAGTGATCGGCTTTGCGGTCAGCAACACGCGGCGGTTGGCCCATTTGAAGGCGTTCTCGAGCAGGTTGCCCAGCAGTTCCTGCAAGTCGCCCGGCTCGCCGTAGAAGTTGACCCCCGGCGTTACCTCGAACTCGCAGAACACACCCTTGGCGGCGTAGACCTTCTCCAGTCCACGCACGATCTCTTCGGCGGTGGCCTCGATCGGCACCGGTGCCGAGAACAGCTTGTGTCCTGACGATGCCGCACGCGCCAGCTGGTAGGACACCAGGTTGTTCATGCGCTGCAGCTGCACGCCCACTTCCTCGCGCAGGTCAGCCTCGTTGCTGGTGCCGCTTTCCAACTGGGTACGCAGCACTGCCAATGGCGTCTTCAGGCTATGCGCGAGATCGGCCAGGGTGTTGCGCTGGCGCTCGAGGTTTTCGCGCTCGCTTTCGATGAAGGCGTTGATGCTCTCGGTCAGCGGCTCCAGCTCGCGCGGATGCAGCTCGCTCATGCGCTCTCGTTCACCGCGCTGGACGCGGGTCAGTTCGTTGATCACGCGCTTGAGTGGGCGCAGGCTCCATTGCAGCACCAGCGTCTGCAGCAACAGCAGGATCAGGCCGGTAACGCCCAGCCAGAACCACACCGCCGCGCGGAAACTGCGCAACTGCATGCCCAGCGCGCGCGAATCTTCAAGCACATAGATGGTGTACGGAAACTCGGATTCCGGCGCGCCGTCACCGCCCCACACCAGGCCCATGCCATAGCGATAGACCTCGCCGGGCGTGCCGTCGATCTGGGTGATGGGCAAGGGGCCTTCGAACACTTCCTCGCGCGGTTTGAGCGTACGTTCACTCACGTCCGGCAGCATCGGGCCTTCGGCCGACATCGAGTTCGCTACATGGCCAGGCATGACGACCTGCAGGTACAGGCCGCTGCCGGGGAAATCAAAGCGTGGGTCCGGCGGCTGTTCGCGGATGTACAGCGAGCCGTCACGGGTGAAATCGATGCCACCGGCATAGGCGGTGGCGTAGTTCTTCAGGCGCTCGCTGAGGTTGTCACGCGCGGTCTGGCCGAAGGCCGCGTCCAGCGCGTAACCGGCCAAGGCCAGGAAGGCCACCAGACCCACCGAGGCAGCCAGCAGCTGGCGGGCCTGCAACGAGCGGGGCCGCCAACGCTTCAATAGCCACTGACGGCCCGTCATCACGCTCTACCCCTTGGCGGGGCTCAGCCCTCGTTGCGCGGAATCGCGAAACGGTAACCGCGGCCACGCACGGTTTCGATCGGCTTCAATTCGCCATCGGGATCGAGCTTCTTGCGCAGGCGGCCGATGAACACTTCCAGCACGTTGGAGTCGCGGTCGAAGTCCTGCTGGTAGATGTGCTCGGTCAGGTCGGCCTTGGAGACCAACTCACCGGCATGCATCATCAGGTACTCCAGCACCTTGTACTCGTAGCTGGTCAGGTCGACATTGCTGCCGGCCACGCTCACGGTCTGGGCGGCCAGATCCAATGCAACCGGGCCACATTCCAGGGTCGGCTTGGACCAGCCAGCGGCGCGGCGCAGCAGCGCGTTGACGCGAGCCAGCAGCTCTTCGACATGGAACGGCTTGACCAGGTAGTCGTCGGCGCCCTGCTTCAGGCCCTCGACCTTGTCCTGCCAGCTGGAACGGGCGGTCAGGATCAGCACCGGGAATTTCTTGCCCTCGTCACGCAGCGCGCGGATCAGCTCCATGCCCGACATCTTGGGCAGGCCCAGATCGATGATGCCCACGTCGAACGGCACTTCGCGGCCCATATACAGGCCTTCTTCGCCATCCTGAGCGGCATCCACGGCGAAACCTTCGCGCTTGAGCCGGGCCGCAAGGGTTTCCCGCAGCGGGGCTTCGTCTTCAACCAGAAGGATACGCATGAACTCTCCCTAGTACTTTGGGCCGACCTTACGGCCAGCGTGTGTATTCAAAAACCACAACCACTATCGCTGTTCAGGAGTTATCGCCGCGTGGTGGCAGCTCCGCCCGCTGGTCGCGCGGGTGGTCTCGTGAAGGCGCAGGGTCGTCCATGTAGCGTACGCGCCCACGGTCATCCATGTATTTGACACGATTGATGTCGCGGCCGTCATACGGCACGCGTTCGGCCCCAAGAATGCGCCCACCGGTCTCGCGTTGCACGCGCCGGACGGCATCGGACAACGAACGGTCATTGCCCTGGCGGGCCACGCGTGCACCGCCATCAGCGCTGGCGACACGGGCGCTGTCGCCCCGGGACTGCTGTGGCTGCTGCGCCGACGCCACGACCACGCCCGGACCGGCCACGACCAACGTGGCAATCAGGGTGACCAGCAGACGACGACGGGAAAGCGAATGCATGGGACAGATCCTAGCGGACGGCGAGGCAACGTTCAAAATTCGTAAACCACGACCCGGGAAGATTTTTCATGGGCCTTACGAAATTGAGCCAAATTCTTGATTTTTAGGGGTGAATCCGATCTGAATCCGTCCGCCCGCCCCGCGCACTCGTTCAGCAAGCTGACCGGACAAAGAACCCTTCCCCGCCCAACCTACCGGCTCAGGCGACCCGCTCTGCCTGCCTGCGAGTGACCTGCAACGCCTGCTCGACCAAGGCCCAGTCAGCGCCGGGGCGGTGCGCGCCTTCGCTGAGCACCTGGCGGAAGCCACGCCCACCCGGCTGCCCGTGGAACAGGCCGAGCACGTGGCGGGTGATGTGCTTCAGCGCCAGGCCGGCGGCCAGCTGCGCTTCCACATAAGGACGCAGCGCGACCAGCAGTTCCTCACGCCCGCGCAGCGGCTGGCCGGTCTGGGCACAGTCCAACGCATGCAGCACATAAGGGTCGTGGTAGGCGGCACGACCGAGCATTACCCCGTCCAGGTGCTGCATGTGCTGCTGCGCGGCCTCGACCGTGGCGATGCCGCCATTGATCACCAATGGCAGCGTCGGGCGCTCGCGCTTGAGCTGGTAAGCCCATTCGTAGCGCAGCGGCGGGATCTCACGGTTCTCCTTGGGCGACAGGCCCTTGAGCCAGGCATTGCGGGCGTGCACCACCACCATCGCCGCGCCGGCCTGGACCTGCCGGTCCACAAAACCAGCGAACACCTCGTAGTCCTTGTCCTCGTCCACGCCCAGGCGGCATTTCACGGTGATCGGAATATCCACCGCCGCCACCATCGCCGCCACGCATTCAGCAACCAATTCAGGTTCGCGCATCAGGCAAGCACCAAAACGCCCGGCCTGGACCCGGTCCGACGGGCAGCCGCAATTGAGGTTGACCTCGTCATAGCCCCAATCGGCAGCGATACGCGCGGCCTGGGCCAACGCATCGGGATCGCTGCCACCCAGCTGCAGCGCCAGCGGCTGCTCCACCGGATTGAAGCCGATCAGCCGCTCGCGGTCGCCATGGATCACCGCATTGGCGTGCACCATCTCGGTATACAGCCGCGCACCCGGCGCCAGCAGCCGGTGAAATACCCGGCAATGCCTGTCGGTCCAATCCATCATCGGGGCGACGGACAGGCGCAGGGAGTCGGCGTAGCGGGTGTTTTGAGGCAGGGATGGCATGCAGCGCGGGGTCTTGTGATGCGTGGATCGGCTATTTTCGCCCAAGTCCCGCGTTCACGCTGGCATATCGGTACTGGCTTTCAGCTTGCGACCGGGTTTGTGTGCGGCCGTTTGGCTGCAAGCGGCGCCAAAAGCTGGCGGATCACGGCAGCAGGAACAGGCCGCAGCGATCCGCCTGGATCAGGACTGCCCAAGGCAAACACCGGGGCGTTGATCAAGGCAGACCCGGCATCAGCGACAACAACACCAGCCACAGCACCTTGCAGGCCACGTGCAGGGCCTGGTCCAGGTTGTAGCTGATGCGATGGCCACACTTGAGGTCATCTATCAGCATGTGGCTCAGGGTTTCCAGCACCGCAAGCACGATGCTGCCGGTGATCCAGCCCACCGCGCCGCCGTGGATCACGCCATGCGCGGCCAGTGCCTGGTACCAGGGCACATCAGGCACCGGCGCATGCCGGTTTTTGGCCCGCGACAGAAACTCACCCTGCAAGGGGTAGTCGGCCACGACATGAGCAAAGACCAACAACCCAAACATCTGTAGCAGCGTGTAGTAGGTCATCTAGGGTGTGCGTTGGGGCGTGGATCGGAGTCTGGCATCACTTGGGGTACCGGCGCGATCTGTGCTGCACAAACTTCCGGGGATCCATATCCGGCGACACGCAAGCCCGGCACGCCCCCTGCGTGCGCTCTGCATGCCGACTCGGCAGCACTCACGCTGCCTGGCCACTTACCCACCCCTGTGCTTCTTGTCTTGGCGCCTGCCATGCGGACCGCGGTCGTTATGGCAGGTCCAGTCTAGACCGGTACCGTAAGAACAGGGCCGCTAGAATTGGCGGCCCCTTATTCGAGCACCGCCATGAACGCCTATGCCCTGCTGGCCTGCGCCATCGCCCTGGAAGTGCTCGCAACCTCCCTCCTAAAGGCGTCAGATGGCATGAGCCGGCTATGGCCAACCGTTGGTGCCCTGGCCGGTTACAGCGTGTGCTTCTGGTTGCTGGCGCTGGTGATGAGGACGATACCCACCGGTATCGCCTATGCGATCTGGTCCGGTGTCGGCATCGTGCTGATCTCCTTGATCGGGTTGTTCGTGTTCAAACAGAAGCTTGATGCGGCCGCCATCGTCGGCATTGGCCTGATCTGCGCCGGGGTGCTGGTGATCAACCTGTTCTCGCGTTCGTCGGCACATTGAGCAGGCATAGGTCCGGCGGGGATCGCTGGGAAGGCCCCTGCCGAGCATGGCTCGGCACTACCGCTTCGCTCCCTCCCTTTTGCGTAGCAAAGGGGAGGGTTGGGGAGGGGTGCTCTGGCTCTTGCCTGCTTCGCGACTTATGCCACTCCTACTGGTATTGCTTGCAACGCCCCTGCCGAGCATGGCTCGGCACTACGAGGCATTGATCGGCACTGCCTTAAACTGTGCGTCCCCCGCGTCAGGAAGTTGTCGATGTACGGAACAGACGTTGCGCTGCTGGTTATCGATCTACAACCGGATTTCATGCCCGGCGGTGCCCTGCCCTGCCAGCACGGCGATGCCATCGTGCCCGCCATCGCTGCGCTGCTGGATGCGCGCGACTATCAGACCGTGGTTGCAACCCAGGACTGGCATCCGGCCGATCATGCCTCGTTCGCCAGCCAGCACGTCGGGCACAAACCCTTCGACTCCATCCAACTGCACGGCCAGCCACAAACGCTGTGGCCGGACCACTGCGTGCAGGGCAGCGCAGGTGCCAGCCTGGATGCGCGCGTGGACTGGAAACATGCCGACCTGATCCTGCGCAAAGGCACCCAGCGCGACGTGGACTCGTATAGCGCGTTCCGCGAAAACATCGGCCCACAGGCGACGCGCGCGCCCACCGGACTGGCTGGCTGGCTGCACGAACGCGGCATCCGCGAAGTCCATGTCTGCGGACTGGCACGTGACTACTGCGTGCTGTGGAGTGCGCAGGATGCTGCGATCAGCGGCTTTGCCGTGCGCTTCCTGTGGGAGCTGACCCGTCCGGTGTCGGCAGCCAACGATGCCGCCACCCGCATCGCCTTGAACGAATGCGGGATCCACATCGACTAAGCCCGATCTGCGGATCCGGCTCGACTGATCAGCGGAACACCACGGTGCGGTGACCATTGAGCAGGATGCGATGCTCGACATGGCGGCGCACTGCACGTGCAAGCACCTGCGATTCGGTATCGCTGCCCAGCTGCACCAGGTCACGCGGCGTCATCGCATGATCCACACGCGCCACGTCCTGCTCGATGATCGGGCCTTCGTCCAGGTCCGAGGTCACGTAATGCGCGGTGGCGCCGATGATCTTGACCCCGCGCGCATGCGCCTGGTGGTACGGCTGTGCGCCCTTGAAGCTGGGCAGGAAGCTGTGATGGATGTTGATCGCGCGGCCCGACAACGCCTGGCATAGACGCGGCGACAGGATCTGCATGTAACGCGCCAGCACCACCAGATCGATGCGTTCGCGCTCGACCAGATCGATGATCTGCTGTTCCTGCTGCTCGCGGTTCTCGGCGCTCACTGGCAGGTGATGGAACGGCACAGTGTAGGAACCGGCCAGCCCGGCGAAGTCGTTGTGGTTGGATGCCACCGCAGCGATATCCACCTTCAGCTGGCGGCTATGGGTGCGGAACAGCAGGTCATTGAGGCAATGGCCCTGCTTGCTGACCAGCACCAGCAGGCGCGCGCGGCGGCGCGCATCATGCAATTCCCACTGCATCGCGAACTCTTCACCCAGGCCCTGCAGCCTGGCACGCACCACCGGCTCATCCCCGCTGGTGCTCATGTCGAAATGCACGCGCAGGAAGAAGCGGCCGCTTTCATCGTCACCAAACTGCTGGGCATCGAGGATGTTGCAACCCGACTCGAACAGCAGGCCGGACACGCGATAGACGATGCCGGTGCGGTCCGGGCAGGAAAGGGTGAGGATGAAATCAGGACGCATGGCCAACAACATTTATCAGTGGGGTCGTGGAAAGTAACCGTTCCAGTCGATTCCCAGCAAAGACAGTTGCAGCTGACACGGTTTGCCCGTCGGCCTGCTCAGTGCGGATGCACCGTCAACGCCACCAGCCGCATCACCAAGGGCCGCACCACCAGTACACAGCAGAATGCGGTCGGCATCGCCAGGCAGTAGGCGGACAGCACCCGCGCCGGGAACTGGCCATCGATGCCGGCATTGGCGGCGGTGATCACCAGGCACATCAGCATGGCCATGATCGAGGCCATGAAAAACGCGAAAACAACAGGCGTGGTGCGCGCATGCAATTTCCAGCGGGCAACGGCGACGGAACGGGGGTCTGGCATCCAACGAGGTCCATGCATGCAGCAATCAGGTGCTGCGGGCCGGGCACGATAGTCGGCGAGCCGGGGGACGGCTAGATCGCGTCGGCTTGGGGCTTTATAAAGATTTACTTTGTAATCCTCCCGGAAAATGCCAACCGGCATGAACATTCTCCAATCCATCCGCAGCTTCATCCGCACCGCCGATGCCGGCAGCCTGGCCGCTGCCGCGCGCACCCTGGGCATCAGTGCGGCAGCGGTGGGCCAGAACATCGCCCGTCTGGAAGCCCATCTGGGCGTGCGCCTGTTCAACCGCACCACCCGCCAATTGGCCCTGACCGAGCGTGGTGCGCTGTATCTGGCGCAGGTGCGGCATATCGAGCGCGACCTGCAACGGGCCCAGGCAGCAGTGACCGATCCCGACGCGATACCGGCTGGCCGCCTGCGCATCGCCAGCAGCGCGGCGTTTGGCCGGCATGTGCTTGCGCCATTGCTGGCGGCCCTGCAACAGCGCTACCCACGACTGGAAATGGAGCTGCTGCTGGCCGACCGCAGCGTCGATCACGCCCATGAGGACGTGGATGTCAGCATCCGCATCGAACCGCAATTGGAAGAGGGATTGGTCGCACGGCCCATCGCGCAGGTGCCGTTCGTGTTCTGTGCCGCGCCGGCCTACCTGGCCATCGCCGGCACGCCGCGTTCGCCCGATGAGCTGCGCGAACATCGCTGCCTGTTGTTCCGCTACCCGCTGGATGGGCGCTACCTGCGTTGGGGCTTCGTCCGCGATGGCCTGCGCTTCGATGCCGAAGTGCAACCGGCACTGGTCAGCGACGACATCGATGCACTGGCGGCGATGGCGGCGCGCGGCGGCGGCATCACCCGGCTGGCAGCCTTTGTCGCCGCGCCCTACCTGGCCCGCGGCGAACTGCAGGCCTTGTTCCAGGATGAGGCCAACAGCGATACGCGGGCCTCGCCAGAACCCATGCGCCTGTTCCTGTGCGTCAGCGACCGCCGCGACCTGACCCCGAAAGTGCGCTCGCTGCTGCAGCACATCCTCGATGCCCTGCCGCCGGCCTGGCGCATCGACATCGACCACGCCTGAGCGCCAGCGGCGGTATGCCGCTGGCGCCTCCGCCGAACGTCAGCCCTGCATGGCGAGCTTGAACAGACCGCGCGCTTCGTGCGGCTCGCAACGCATGTACTGCGGCGACACCGTCAACTGTGCGCCCAAGGCCGCTGCCGCATGCCAGGGCCAACGCGGGTCGTAGAGGATGCCGCGGGCGATGCCGATCGCGTCGGCCTTGCCGTCGACGAGGATTTCCTCTGCGTGCGTCGGCTCGGTGATCAAACCCACCGCGATCACCGGCGTGCCGATTTCGGCCTTGATCGCAGCGGCCTGCGGCACCTGGTAGCCGGGCTCGACCGGAATCTGCTGGCGCGGGTCCAGCCCGCCACTGGAGACATGCAGGAAGTCGTTGCCGCGCGCTTCCAGCGCCTTGGCCAGTTCAATGCTCTGGGCAACATCCCAGCCGCCGTCCACCCAATCGGTGGCGGAGATGCGCACGCCCAAGGCCACATTGGCCGGCACCACCGCGCGCACCGCATCGAATACCCGCAGCAGCAGGCGCATGCGGTTTTCCAGCGAGCCGCCATACGCATCGCCGCGCAGGTTGCTCAACGGCGACAGGAACTGGTGCAGCAGATAACCATGCGCGGCATGCAACTCGATCAGCTCCAGACCAAGCCGCACCGCGCGCTTGGCGGCAGCAACAAAGTCTTCAACCACGGCATCGATGCCGGCCTCATCCAATGCTGCAGGCGTGGGATCGCCGGCCTTGAACGGCAGCGCCGACGGCGCCAACACCTGCCAGCCGTGTTCCTGACCCGGGGCGATCGCGCCACCACCGTCCCACGGGCGCGCAGTGGACGCCTTGCGTCCGGCATGCGCCAGCTGCACACCGATCGGCATGCTCGACCAGCGCCGCACCGACGCCAGCACCTTGGCCAATGCCGCTTCGGTGACGTCGTCCCACAGGCCAAGATCGGCCCAGCTGATACGTGCACGTGGCTCGACCGCAGTGGCTTCGATGATCAACAGGCCAGCGCCGGACTGCGCCAGCTGACCCAGGTGGATCGTGTGCCAATCGGTGGCCTGCCCATCCTGCGCCGAGTACTGGCACATGGGCGCGATGACGACGCGGTTGGAAAGGGAAAGCGGGCCTAGCGACAACGGTGAGAAAAGCTGGCTCACGTGGGGGACGTCCATCAACAGTGGGGGCGCCCATTGCACGCCGCACGGGCCGTTGATTCAACCGGCGGGATGGATCACTGCGTCTTGATGCCGTCCAACAGGAACGCAAGTGCCTGCGCGCAGGGCATTTCAACCTTCAACGACAGCAGGTGATCGGCGCGGGTGCGGCCAAGATTGACCGCAGCTATCGGCAAACCGGCCTTGGCGGCGGCATCGACGAAGCGAAAACCGGAATACACCATCAGCGATGAGCCCAGCACCAGTACAGCATCGGAACGCTGCAGATGCTCATGCACCGCCGCGACCCGCTCACGCGGCACGTTCTCGCCGAAGAACACCACGTCAGGCTTCAATATGCCCCCACATGCTTCGCAGGCAGGCACATCGAATGAGGAGAAGTCAGCCTCGATATCGGCGTCACCATCGGGCGCGACGCCTGCCTCCAGTACATCCCAGCCGGGATTGGCTTCCAGCAGGCGCTGTTGCAGGTGTTCGCGCGAGCTGCGTGCTTCACAGCCCATGCAGCGCACCTGGTCCAGGCGACCATGCAGGTCGATCACGGTCTGGCTGCCTGCCGCCTGGTGCAGGCAGTCCACGTTCTGGGTCAGCAGCAGCTCGATGCGACCATCGGCTTCCAACGCCGCCAGCGCACGGTGCGTGCCATTGGGCAGCGCCTGGCCGAAGCGTGGCCAGCCCAGCAGGCTGCGCGCCCAGTAACGCTTGCGGGTTGCTTCCTCGCCCATGAAGGCCTGGTAGGTCACCGGCGGCGTGCGCTTCCATTGACCATCGCGATCGCGATAGTCGGGAATACCGGAATCGGTGCTGCAACCGGCACCGGTGACCACGAACAGGCGCCGATGGCCGGCGATGAACTCCGGCAACTCGGTGATCACTGCCGACGAAAGACGCCCAGTCGGTACCGATGAAGTGGTCATCACCGCGAGGCTCAGGCCTGCGTCGGCAGCGTCGGCACGGTGGTCGGATGACCTTCGCCATCGAGTGCGATCATCACGAAGGTGCCCTTGGTGCACAGCGCACGTTCGCCGTTGTGCAGGTCTTCGGCGATCAGCTCGACTTCCACATGCATCGAGCTGCGGCCAACCTTGACCACCCGGCCGATGGTTTCCACCATCTGCCCGATGCGGATCGGCAGCTTGAAATCGACCTGGTCCGAGCGCGCGGTGACCACCGTGCAACGCGAATAACGGGCGGCGGCGAGAAAGGCCGCTTTATCCATCCACGCCAGTGCCTGGCCACCGAACAGCGTGCCCATATGGTTGGTGTGGTTGGGGAACACGATTTCCGCCATGCGGACTTCGACCGGCGGATTGGTTTCGACGATGGGCGTCATGGAGGCATCACCTGTAAGTTGGCGCCGATGATACGCCCGCAAAGCTGTGCAGCTTGTGTACGCGGCTGCAGCTCTTGTAGGAGCGGCGTAAGCCGCGAAGCCGATAAAGCCTCAGAAGCTAAAAAGCACCCCTCCCCAACCCTCCCCTGCGCTTCGCGCAAGGGAGGGAGACAAGCGCCCTCCCCTTCACCTGCAGTGAAAGGGAGGGAGCACATCAGAACGCCATATCAAACGCCACTTCACCCTGCACGCCGACCTGGTAGGCAGAGGCGCGGCGCTCGAAGAAGTTGGTCAGTTCCTGCACGTCCTGCAGCTCCATGAACGGCAGTGGGTTGCGCACGTTGTACTTCTTGGCCATGCCCAGCTTCAGGAAATGGTTGTCGGCGCAGTGCTGCAGGTATTCACGCATGTCACGGGTGGAGATACCCGCCACGCCACCGGACAGCACGTCTTCGGCGAACTGCACTTCACAATCGATGGCCTCTTCCAGCATCTGGTAGACCTCCTGCTCCATCTTCGCGTCGAACAGATCGGGTTCTTCGGCGCGGATCTTGCGCACGCACTCGAACGCGAACTCCATGTGGCAGCTCTCGTCGCGGAACACCCAGTTGGTGCCCGAAGCCAGGCCCGGCAGCAGGCCGCGCGAACGGAAGTAGTACACGTAGGCAAACGCGGCAAAGAAGAACAAGCCTTCGATGCAGGCAGCGAAGCAGATCTGGTTGAGCAGGAACTGGCGGCGGTCGTCGCGGGTTTCCAGGCGTTTGGTTTCCTGCAGCGCATCGATCCACTTGAAGCAGAACGCAGCCTTCTTCTTGATCGAGTCGATGTTCTCAACGGCGGCAAAGGCCTTGAAGCGCTCTTCCGGATCCGGCAGGTAGTTGTCCAGCAGGGTCAGGTAGAACTGCACGTGCAGCGCTTCTTCGTACAACTGGCGCGACAGGTACATGCGCGCTTCCGGCGCATTGAGATGCTGGTACAGGTTCAGCACCAGGTTGTTCGACACGATCGAGTCGCCGGTGGCGAAGAACGCGACCAGGCGATGGATCAGGTGCTGGTCGGCCGGCGACATCTTCTGGTGCAGGTCGGTGATGTCGATCTGGAAATTGATCTCCTCCACCGTCCAGGTGTTCTTGATCGCGTTGCGGTACATCTCGTAGAAGTCCGGGTAACGCATCGGACGCAGGGTCAGCTCGAAACCGGGATCGAGCAGCATTTGGCGGGATTCATTGGACATGGGGGCTTCTCCTTTCCCTTCTCCCTGCGGGAGAAGGTGGCGCGCAGCGCCGGATGAGGGTTGGTTCTTGAAGGGTTGGGTCTGCTTGCTTTCAAAGCGCCCTCACCCCAACCCCTCTCCCGCTAGCGGGAGAGGGGCTTCGAGCTTTACTGGCAGGCTTCGCAGGCTTCCGGGTTTTCCAGCGAGCAGGCCACGGCTTCCACCGGGGTATAGCTGCTGACCGTGGTCTTGGCGATCTTGGTGGCCGGACGCGAACGCAGGTAATACGTGGTCTTGATGCCCTGCTTCCAGGCGTACATGTACATGGACGACATCGCGCCGATGTTCGGGCTCTCCATGAACAGGTTGAGCGAGGCCGACTGGTCGATATAGGCACCGCGCGCGGCGGCCATGTCGATCAGCGAACGCATCGGCAGTTCCCATGCGGTGCGGTAGATGTGGCGCAGGGTTTCCGGGATCTGCTGCAGGCTCTGGATGGAACCGTCGGCCAGCTTGATCGCATCGCGCACTTCCGGCGTCCACAGGCCCAGCTGCTTCAGCTCGGCAACCAGATGACGGTTGATCTGCAGGAAGTCGCCGGACAGGGTTTCGCGCTTGAACAGGTTGGACACCTGCGGCTCGACGCACTCGTAGCAACCGGCAATCGAGGCGATGGTCGCGGTCGGCGCGATCGCGATGATCAGCGAGTTACGCAGGCCGTGCTGCTTGATGCGCTCACGCAGCGCGTCCCAGCGCGCGGTGTCTTCCGGCACCACGTTCCAGGCATCGAACTGCAGCTCGCCGTGGGCAGCGCGGGTGTCGTTGAACGACGGGTGCTTGCCGCGTTCCTGGGCCAGTTCGCAGGACACTTCCAGCGCGTGGAAATAGATGGTCTCGGCGATCTTGGTCGACAGCGTGCGTGCTTCGGCGGAATCGAAGGCCAGGCGCTTGCGGAAGAACACGTCCTGCAGGCCCATGCAGCCCAGGCCGACCGGACGCCAGCGCAGGTTGCCACGGCGTGCGGTTTCGATCGGGTAGAAGTTCAGGTCGATGACGCGGTCAAGCTGGCGCACGGCCAGGCGCACGGTCTCGGCCAGCTTCTCGAAATCGAAATCGCCATGTGCATCGAGGTGGTTGCCGAGGTTGATCGAGCCCAGGTTGCAGACTGCGGTCTCGTCGTTGGAGGTGATCTCCAGGATCTCGGTGCACAGGTTGGACAGGTGGATCACGTTGCCGGCGCGCAGGGTCTGGTTGCTGGCCAGGTTGCACTTGTCCTTGAACGTCATCCAGCCGTTGCCGGTCTCGGCCAGGGTGCGCATCATCCGCGAGTACAACTTGCGTGCCGACACGGTCTTGCGTGCCTTGCCCTGGGTTTCGGCCTGTACATAGGCCTGCTCGAAGGCCGGACCGAACAGGTCGGTCAACTCCGGCACCACGCGCGGATCGAACAGCGACCATTCCTGGTCGGCCTCGACGCGCTGCATGAACAGGTCCGGCACCCAGTTGGCCAGGTTGAGGTTGTGGGTACGGCGCGCGTCATCGCCGGCGTTGTCACGCAGTTCGAGGAAGTCCTCGATGTCGGCGTGCCAGGTTTCCAGGTAGACGCAGGCCGCGCCCTTGCGCTTGCCGCCCTGGTTGACCGCAGCCACCGAGGAATCCAGCGTCTTCAACCACGGCACGATGCCGTTGGAGTGGCCGTTGGTGGACTTGATCAGCGAGCCGCGCGAACGCACGCGGGTATAGCTGACGCCGATGCCACCGCTGAACTTGGACAGCTGGGCGATGTCGGCATAGCGGTCGTAGATGGATTCCAGCGAATCCTGCGGCGAGTCCAGCAGGAAGCACGAGGACAGCTGCTCGTGGCTGGTGCCGGCGTTGAACAGGGTCGGGCTGGACGGCAGGTAATCCAGGCTGCCCAGGCGCTGGTACAGCGCCAATGCTTCGGGCACATCCTCGCTCAGCGCGCTGGCGATGCGCAGGAAGAACTGCTGCGGGGTTTCGATGACCTTGCGCGAATGCGGATGCCGCAGCAGGTAGCGGTCATACATGGTGCGCAGGCCGAAGTAATCGAAGTTCAGGTCATAGGACGGATCGATCGCATCGTTGAGCTTGCGTGCATTGACCTGCACGAAGTTGAGCAGGCAGTCGTTGATCAGGCCGACTTCGTGGCCACGGCCGACCGACTGCGAGAACGCGTGGATTTCCTGGCCGGAGACTTCCTTGCCGATGAAGTTGGCCAGCAGACGCGCGGCCAGCCGGCCGTATTCGGGTTCTTCGCCGATCAGCAGGGCGGCGGTACGGATCGACAGCTCGTCCAGTTCCTGGGTGCTGGCGCCGTTGTACAGGCCGGAGATGGTGCGCGTGGCCACCCGCATCGGGTCCACCGCGTGCAGGCCTTCGCAGCAACGCTGGATGGCGCGGACGATCTTGTTGAGGTCTACCGGCTCGGTGCTGCCATTGCGCTTGGTCACGCTCATGGCGGTGGCGGTCGGCGGCGGGGTCAGTTCAAAACCGGCTTCAGCCGGAGCGACGTCAGTATGAGTGGCAGTCACGACGATGGTGTCCTTGCAAACGTTATGCACGCAGCTCCTGCCCGCGCAGGAAGCAGAGCCGGTACGGAGCAGCGAGCATGGAAGGACGGCGTCGCAGCAGCCGCGACAGCGCACGACCCAGGGTCGGCAGCAGCCACGGCACCACGTCACCAGCCGTCTTCCCCTCGAAGACACCGCAGCCGGCACCACGCGGTGTGCATCGCGTGGCTGTCGGCAGGTCTTCGGACTCATGGGCAGGAAGGCGGGGGCCTTCTCCTACTCCGCCGCTTCCCAAGGCCTGTGCCTCAGTGCTGTTGGCGGGGTCGTTCCCAATTACCGCTGCGGGGCAGTGCCGGACTAGCCTTGAAGGCATCACCGGCTTCCCTATTAATCCGACGGAAAATTCCGCCAGAACCGACGGAGCACAAGATAGTGGGGGTGTATTACAGGGTCAACACCAAATCTAGTATTTCTTTGCCAAGCCTTGTGGCACAAGGCTTGGACTGTCTGGCGCCCGGACCAGACACCGGAACCTGCTCGAACGGCGTGCGCAGTCAAGCCTTTTGCAGAGTTTTTTTGTAGGAAAACCACCTGACTTGATAACGTAAATTTCTGATGAAATTTCGGGACGTGACTTCCGGCCGGCGCAGCCCTTGCCGCGAGCGGCCAAGCTGGCGACATCCTCCTGCCACGAGCTCGCCGCCATGCGCCTGCTGCCCATCGCCACTTCGCTTGCCCTGCTGCTGCCGCTGGCCGCCCAGGCAGGCACGGTCAAGGCGCCGGAGCTGTCTGCCGACCAGTGCGGTGTGTCCACCGACTACAACGTGCTGGTCGACGGCGGCGGTATCTGGTTGCGTCGCGATACGCTGCCGATGCGCGAGATCGTGTTCCATGACGGCCAGCTGAGCATCGACAACCGGATGCAGACGGTCTCAGCGGAAGATGCACAACGGCTGCGCGCACTGGAGGATGGCGTGCGCCGGCTGATGCCAGCGGTGACCGGCATCGCCACCGAGTCCGTTGGCATCAGCTTCGATACGTTGGACTCGGTTTACGAAGGCCTCACCGGCAACGCCAACTCCCGCAAAGTGCGCAAGCTGCGCAAGGAGGCCGAACGCTTTGTCGAACAGACCATCGGCCGCGGCCGCTGGGACCAGGACCTGTTCAATGAAGGCTTCGAAGCACGGGTGCAGGATGCCGCCGAGAGCCTGAGCGGCTCCATCGCCCGCAGCATGCTGTGGGCGGTATTCACCGGTGGCGAGGACAAGCTGGATGCACGCGCAGACAAACTCGACGCCGAACTGGAGCAACGTCTGGAGGGTCGAGCTGCCGCCCTGGAGCAGCACGCGCGCTCGCTGTGCACGCAGGTACAGGCGCTGGATAGGCTGCAGTCGGCACTGGAGTTCCGCCTCGATGGCCAACCACTGCAGATGATGCGCGTGAGCGGCGATGGCGCGACGATGGCGGCGCGCGAGCACGGCCAGGACGACAGCATTCCGTTGCCGACGAGGTAAAAGCACGCCATCGGTAGTGCCGAGCATGGCTCGGCACTACAGGCCCTCGCTTTGTGGGG
>NZ_JASCOR010000260.1 GCF_029959445.1 Stenotrophomonas sp. PS02298
TTCGCGGCTTACGCCGCTCCCACAAACCAAGCACGCTCAACTAGAACTCACACCAACTCCGCCGACCCAACCACCCGCACGCCCGGCTGCGGGTCCAATACCGCCTGCACCAAGGCGTCGGCAATCCGCGTGGCCGGATTGATCCGCCATGCCCGCGGCAGCACCGGCGCCAGCGCCCCCAGCACCACGCTGGCCAGATGCTCGCCGGCACGCCGCTCGGCGCGGTCGCCACCAATCAGGCCCGGGCGCACCAAGGTCAATGAAGCAAACCCCAGCGCGCGAAGATCCTGCTCCAGCTCGCCCTTGACCCGGCTATAGAACACCAGCGAACGCGGATTGGCACCGGCCGCCGAATTCAGCGCAAACACCTCGCAGCCGTTGGCCCGTACCGCCTGCGCGATCGCCAAGGGATAGCCATGGTCGATCTGCCGGAAGGCCTCGCGCGAGCCGGCCTGCTTCATCGTCGAGCCCAGTGCACAGACCACCGCATCCACCTGCCAGCCCGGTGCCACCGCCGCCAACCCAGCGAAATCCAGCACTGGATTGAGCAGCCTGGGGTCGGTGCGCGCCAGCGCGCGCCGGGTCGGCGCCACCACGCCACTGCAGCGTGGGTCGGACAGCAGGCGCTGCAATACCTGCGCCCCGACCAGCCCGGTCGCGCCAGCCAGCAATACCCGCATGATGTGCTCCTGTGATCGGCTGCCATTCAAGCCGGCTGCTACCTTGCCGATAATGGGGCTTGGACACCACCTCCGGTTGCGCACAGGCGCCGCCGCAACCCGCCCGGACCCCTGCGCAATGGCCGACAGCCCCGACGACTCCTCCGCTTCCCGCAGCAGCGGGCTGGGCCGCATCCTGTCCCGGCGCACCGCGCCACAGGCGGCTGCAGCGGTCGAGGTCGTGGCCAACGGGAACGGTGGCATGGCGATGCTGCAGCGCCTTTTCATTGGCGCCAACGCACCGGAACCGGTGTTGGCGGCCTTCGCCCAGGGCATGTGCACCCTGCCCGGTGAACTCGGCGACATGGGCCAGCGCCTGCACAGCGCACACGCCGAACAGGACTGGGAGCGCTACGGCCGCCTGCTGCGGCAGTTGATCGACAAGTACATCCGCACCGTCGAGTTGGAAGCCTCCCACACCAGCAACAGCCAGGCCGAACAGCTGCGCGACATGCTGCGCGACACCCTCGGTGCCGTGCTGGCCAGCCTGATGCAGCAGTCGCCCGAGCTCGAACAGCAGGCCCAGCGCATGGGCGAGGAACTGCGCACCTGGCGCAGCGGCCAACCCTTGCAGCCGGTGGCCATCCATCTGCGCGAGCTCTGCCACCAGGTCGGCGTGCGCAGCAGCAGCCTGCAGGAACAGCGCGACCTGCTGCTCAACCTGTTCGACATGCTGCTGGAGAACATCTCCGAACTGCTCGATGGCGACAGCTGGCTGCAGGGCCAGATCCGCTCGATCCGGCAGCTGTTGGCCGGGCCACTGGACGCCAACTCGCTGGAGCAGACCCGCAACGATCTGCGCGAGGTGATCTACCGGCAAGGGCTGCTGCGCGAAGGCATCGATCAATCCAAGCAGGCGATGAAGGACCTGATGGTGGACTTCGTCGAGCAAGTGGACGGGATGGTCACCGAGACCGGCGAATTCCACGATCGCATCGCCAGCTATTCCATTGCAGTACGCCAGACCCGCAGCATCTCTGACCTGACCCAGCTGCTGCAGGACGTGCTGCAGGACACCGCCCGGGTACAGGCACAGGCCGCACGCGCGCGCGATCATCTGGCCAATGCCCGCGCCGAGGCCAAGGCCGCCGAGCAGCGCGTGCAGCAGCTGGAACGTGAGCTGGAAGAAGCCGGCAGCCAGCTGCGTACCGACCCGCTGACCGGCGCCCTGAACCGCCGCGGCCTGGAGCAGCAACTCAGCGAGTTGCTGGCCGACCCCAGCACGCCATTGAGCCTGGCCATGATCGACCTGGACCACTTCGGCCAGACCAATGCCCAGCACGGCCACGCCGGCGGCGACCAGGCCCTGCGTCACCTGGTGGCGGTGACCCAGCAACGCCTGCGCGGCCGCGACTGCATCGCCCGCCTCGGCGGCGACGAATTCGTGCTGGTACTGCCCGGGCTCAGCCGCGCCGCTGCACTGGAAACCCTGCAGCAACTGCAGCAGCAGCTGGCGCAGCGCCCGTTCCTGCATGAAGAACAGCGCGTGCAGGTCCGTTTCAGCGCCGGCGTCGCCCAGGCCCAGCCCGGCGAGCCCCTGCAGGCGCTGCTGCAGCGCGCCGACCAGGCCCTGTATGCGGCCAAGCGCGTAGGCCGCAACCAGGTTCTGCCCGCCGCCTGAGCGGCAATCTGCTCACAGCTGTGATATTTGCTGCGCTGGTGCGAATCACCCGGGCATGGACATCACCGCGACCACCCCCATCGCCGAGCTGCAACAGCGCTTTGCCCAGTTGCTGGCCCAGCACCAGGGCATAGTGCTCAAGGTCGCACGTGGCTATTGCGCGCAGCGCGACGACCGCAGCGACCTGATCCAGGAAATCAGCACCCAGGCCTGGCGCGCCTTCCCGGCCTTTGATCCGCAACGGGCGCAGTTCAGCACCTGGCTGTACCGCATCGCCTTGAACACCGCCATCTCGCAGCTGCGCAGCCGTGAGCTGCGCCGCCAATACCACAGCGACGCGGCGCTGGAAGAAGACATGGCCAGCATCGCCGACAACGCCGAGGACAACGCCAGCCTGGCCCAGCTCAACCAGCTGATACATCGCTTGCCGGCACTGGATCGCGCCTTGCTGTTGCTGCACCTGGACGACTGCAGCCACCGTGAAATAGGCGATGTGCTGGGCATCAGCGCCAGCAACGCCGCCACCCGCCTGCACCGGCTGCGCCAGCAACTGCGCAGCCAGTTCGCCCCCACCGACACCACGCGAGGCTGACCTCATGGAACTCGACGAACTCAAGGCCGCCTGGGCACAACAGGCGCAACGTATCGACCAGCTGGAAGTGCTGGCCCTGCAGGCATGGCAGCAGCCGCGCCAGGCCAGCGTGCGGCGCCGCCTGCGCTGGTTCAGTGGCCTGCAACTGGCTTGGCTGCTGGTATGGATCGTGGTGACCGTGCTGGCGGCCAGCTTCTGGGTGGAGCACCGTCAGATGCCGCATCTGCTGCTGAGCGGGCTGGTCGTGCATATCTACGGCATCGCCGCGATCTGGGTATCGGTGACCCGCGCCCTGCTTGCCGTCCATGTGGACATGGCATCGGCACCGGTGTTGATCCAGCAGCAACGGCTGGCGCGGCTGCGCCGCTTCACCGCGCTCAGCGAGCTGGGCCTGGGCCTGCCGTGGTTCTGCCTGTGGCTGCTGGCGCTGCAATGCCTGTGCGTGCAGTGGCTGGGACTGGACCTGTACGCGATGGCACCTGCGTGGTTCCTCGGCAGCTTGGGCTTTGGCGTGGTGGTGATGCTAGGCAGCATCGCGGCCGCACGCTGGGCGATGCGGCGACTGCCCGCCAACCATCGGCTACAGCGGCTGCTGGACAGCCTGTCCGGGCAATCGCTGTCCCGCGCGCAGCAGCAGTTGCGGGAGTTGCAGCAGGGCCTGCAGTGAACTGCAGCGGTGTTGCTGTTTTGTGGGAGCGGCGTCAGCCGCGAAGCAGGCAATCCATCAGATGCCTGTCATGCAGGCACCATTGCTGATGCCTGAAGCATTCCCTGCTTCGCGGCTGACGCC
>NZ_JASCOR010000261.1 GCF_029959445.1 Stenotrophomonas sp. PS02298
GCCATGCTCGGCAGAGGCCTTCCCGATAGAGCCCCCAGCCGAGCATGGCTCGGCACTACAGTTGGGGTCGTCGATATCGCTTGCACGCCGGCTGGAGTAGCCTGCTGGTCCCGCAACCGCAGTAACCGCCATGAGCGAACACAAAGCCCACCAGCTGTCGATGACCGTCCTGATGTCGCCGGAGATGGCCAACTTCTCCGGCAAGGTCCACGGCGGCGCGATCCTGCGCCTGCTCGACCAGGTCGCCTATGCCTGTGCCAGCCGCTATGCCGGCAACTATGTGGTGACACTGTCAGTGGACCAGGTGACCTTCCGCCAACCGATTGCCGTCGGCGAGCTGGTGACCTTCCTGGCCTCGGTCAACTACACCGGCAACTCGTCGATGGAAGTCGGCATCAAGGTCGTGGCCGAGGACATCCGCAAGGGCGCGGTGCGCCACGCCAACAGTTGTTTCTTCACCATGGTGGCGGTGGACGATGACGGCCGGCCGACGCCGGTGCCGTCGCTGCAACCGGAGACCAGCGATGAGAAGCGTCGCTTCGCTGCCGCGCAGATCCGCCGCCAGCTGCGCCAGGAGATGGAGCAGCGGCACCTGGAGCTGCTGCAGAGCAATCCGTCGGGGGAGGCGGATTTGTCGGTGCCGGCCGCCTAGGTCTTTTGTGGGAGCGGCGTGAGCCGCGAAGCTTGCAATGCCTGCAGGGCAACCCCTCCCCAACCCTCCCCTACGCCTTCGGCGCAAGGGAGGGGGTAAAAGCAATCAGCCGGTGTTCTGCACGCCTTGCGATACGCCGTTCACGCAGGCCACCAGCGCGCGCAGTAGACCTTCATCTTCGCGGTCGCTTGCACGCCAGCGCTGCAGCAGGTCCACCTGCAGGATGCTGATCGGGTCGATGTAGGGATTGCGCAGGCGGATCGACAAGGCCAGTCGCGGGTCCTGCTCCAGCAGGTCCTGCTGGCCGCTCAAGCGCTTCACCCAATGCGCGGTCAACGCCAGCTCCTCGCGGATCAGCGGGAAGAACTGCTCGTGCAGGGGGCCGGCCAGTCTGGAGAACTGCTCGGCGATATGGATGTCGCCCTTGCTCAACACCATCGACATATCATCGAGGAAGGTCTCGAAGAACGGCCAGTCATGCGCCATCTCTCGCAGGGTCTGCTCATGCCCTGCATCTGCAGCGGCCTGCAGGCCACTGCCGACACCGAACCAACCCGGAATTACCGCACGTGCCTGGCTCCACGCGAATACCCACGGGATCGCCCGCAGATTGCTCAACGCCGCATCCTGGCCCAGGCGCCGCGAAGGCCGTGAACCAAGCGTCATGCGTTCGATCACATCGATGGGCGTGGCCTGGCGGAAGTAATTCATGAATTGCGCATCGCCGACAAAGGCGCGATACGCCACTGAACTCTGCTCGGCGACCAAGGCCATCACTGGCTTCCACTGTTCCTCGCGTGGCTCACTGGCGCGCGGACGCAGGCTGGCACGCAGCACCGCGCCAGCAGATTGCTCCAGCGAGCGCAGCGCCAACGCACGGATACCGTACTTGCGATGGATCACTTCGCCCTGCTCGGTGACGCGCAGGCGGCCACCGATGCTGCCGCGTGGCGAGGCGTTCACCGCATGCGTGGTCTTGGTACCGCCGCGGCTGATGGAACCACCACGGCCGTGGAAGAAGGTCAGCTTGACCCCAAATTCCGCCGCCGTTTCCAGCAGCTCGACCTGCGCGTGCTGCAGGCCCCAGCGCGAGGCGGCGATGCCGCCGTCCTTGCCGCTGTCCGAATAGCCCAGCATCACCATCTGCACGTCATCACGCGCGGCCAGATGGCTGCGGTAGACCGGATCGGCAAGCAGATCACGCAGCGTAGCGGTGCCGCGCTGCAGGTCGTCGACGGTTTCGAACAACGGCGCGATGTCCAACGGCACTGCGCCATCCGCATCGAGCAGACCACCACGACGCGCCAATGCCAGCACCGCGAGCACGTCGCCGCGATCATGTGCCATCGAGATGATGTAGCTGCCCAAGGCATCGGCACCATGACGACGGCGTGCATCGGCCAATGCAGCGAACACCTTGTCCAGTCGCTGCCCGGCTTCATCCTCGCCACGCGCCAGCACATCAGTGCCTGCGGCGTACGGCGACAGCAACTGCGCACGCGCCGCATCGTCCAGCGCGTCGAATGCCTCCTGCCCGCCCAGCACTTCGGCCAGCGCGCGCGAATGCACACTGGATTCCTGGCGCACATCCAGGCGCGCCAGATGGAAACCAAACGTGCGCACGCGCCACAGCAGACGCCGCACCGAGAACCAACCAGCGTGTTTGCCCTTGTTGGCCTCAAGGCTATCGAGGATGAGCTGGATGTCGTGGATGAACTCTTCCGGTGACGCGTATGCCCCCGTTCCGTCTTCCAATGTCGCCTGCAGGCGCGCGCGCATGCGATCGTTGAGCAGGCGGTACGGCATGTCGGCATGGCGCGGGCGAGACTTCACCTGCGGCAGCAGCTGCTGGTACTCCTGCACACGCGCCTGCACTTCGGCACTCACACCAACCAGTTCGGTCGATTGGCTGAGTAGGCTGGCCAGCGCCACCATGTCTTTCAGGTAGAGGCCGAGCACGGCGCTGCGTTGTGCGTTCAAGGTACTGGTGATGGTGCCGGCATCCACGTTTGGATTGCCATCCATGTCGCCACCCACCCAGGTACCGAAGCGCAGCAGGCGCGGCAACGGCAGGGTTCGGCCCCAGGTGTCGCGCAGCGCCTGTTCCAGCGATTCGTAGAACACCGGGATGACCCGGTACAGCACGCGGGTCAGGTAGAAACCGACATGCTCGCGCTCGTCGTCCACGGTTGGGCGTACTGGCGAGGAATCGGCGGTCTGCCAGGAGGCGGTCAAGGCCATGCGGAAACGTGCGGCATCGGCAGCCTGCTCGCCGGGCGTGCGTTGACCGTCGAGGTTGTCGACCAACGCGGCAACCATCAGTTGTTCTTTTTCCAGCAGCGCGCGGCGCACGGCTTCGGTCGGATGCGCGGTGAACACCGGCTCGATGTCGATCTGCGGCAGCCACTGCGCCAGTTCTTCCGGCGTCACGCCCTGCGCCTTCAGCGCAAGCAAGGCGTCATGCAGTCCTTCCGGCTGCGGGCGTTTGGTGCCTGCGCGCTGGTAGTCACGACGGCGGCGGATGCGATGCACGCGCTCGGCGATGTTGACCACCTGGAAGTAAGTGCTGAAAGCGCGCACCAGCGCTTCTGCATCACGCGGCGAACGTCCGGCCAGCTGCGCGCTGAGCGGAGCCAATGGCGCCTGGCTTTCACGACGGGCAATCGCCGCCGTGCGCACGTCTTCCACCTCGTCGAGGAAACCGGGCGACACCTGTTCGGAAATCAGATCACCAACCAGTGTGCCGAGGCGGCGCACATCGTCGCGCAGTGGCAGGTCGGGGGTGGCGAAGACAACGCTGCTGCGGTACTCGTTCATCGAAGACGTAGAGCCTGGAGAGCGGAAACCCGTCAAGCCTACCGCAAAAATCAGCACAATTTTGCAGTGCACCAAACCTGAAACAGTTGCATCTGTATGTTGTCTGGCAGCTGTCCTTTTGGACAGAAAGGTACGCAGGATCAGTCAGTTCGAGGACATGACGATACAGCGCTTCACCTGTAGTGCCGAGCCATGCTCGGCATGGGGCCATACCGGCAGAGCCCCTGCCGAGCATGGCTC
>NZ_JASCOR010000262.1 GCF_029959445.1 Stenotrophomonas sp. PS02298
GAGCCATGCTCGGCAGAAGCTTTACCGGCAAGGCATCTGCCGGGCATGGCTCGGCACTACAGAACTGCGCATGCCTCACTCATCGCCTAGGGATGTTTCCTCACGCGGATCGGCCAGCAGGAAAGCATCATCGCCCGCAGCGGAAGTCACCCGCGCAGTGCCGCCATTGCGTAGCTCCCAATGCCAGGTCTCGTACGCGGTGGTGAGGGTGCCGCGCACATAGCAGGGCCCATGCAGGAAGAAGTCGTGTTGCTGGCGCGGGGTGATCAGCACGGCTTGGCGGAAGAACGCACGCACCTGCCGGGGATCCGGTTTGAATCCATGACACAGCAGCGCGTCGCGCTCGTTGTCCACGCCACTCTCGGTGACCGTGATGTTGGAGAGCGTGCCGAGTGGACCGGGCTGCGTGGCACATGCGCCCAGCAGCAATATGCCTGCCAACAACAGGCCGCGGCAGATGCGCTGCCCGGTGTTCGTCGTCGGTAGCAAAGTGAGGCTGATTCCATTCGTCACGGTGGTGTGTTCCTTTGTTGGACAGTGCTCGCGTACAGCGTGAAGTCATGCCTGCCGTTGCCCGGTTGTCGAGCGATTGGCAGGTGTTTCAGGGCTCGTTCCCATCCTGCAGTTGGTAGTGTCCCGGTGCCCCAAGCACCACATTGAACAGGCGCGGCTCATGCGAATAGGCATGGACCAGATGCAGCTGCAACGAGGCATCGCGCAGAACCACGGTGCCGCTGCGGTTGGGGCACGACCAGAAGCCGTCCGATGCTTCCGCCAACGGCAGTTTTGCAACGGTAGCGAAGGGCTTTGCAAGCGCAGCTGTGCTCAGCCATTCAATCCAGACACGGCAGGAAACGTGCTCGAAGCCAACATTCTCCAGACGCACCCGATAAATCCCTTGCTGTTGCCCTGACTGCCAATGGCCGGCGGTGACGATGGCCAATGTGGCTGCTTCATCCTGGGTATCCGCTGCCGCAGCCGGTGCAACGGCAAGCAGCAAGCACAGCAGCATGGAATGACTATTCATGTCAGGGATCGTCCTTGGGAATCGAATGCGTGCTTCAGGTTGGCGTGTACACGCCCGCGAGCCGATGATAGCGAATCACGGACTGGAATCCGGTTGCCAGCGGGTGGTGGCATGGACGAAGCCATGGCAGCGGTAGTTCGGCCCTTCGCAGGAGATCTGCGCGGTGACCCGTGTTGCGTCCTTGGCGAAGGTATAGCAGGCCACGGAAACTTCTCCGTTCACGCTCAAGATGGGCGCTGCAGATGGGCCGTAACGAAGCGAGAGCGCCTTCTCCAGTTGCTCACGGCAGGGATCAAAGTCCAGCTCCGAGCTGAAAACCAGCTGTTCCAGGATGTGGTTTGGCGCTTCCGAACATGCCTGCACCAGTTCCGTCTCGATATCGAATTCCCGGCCCAGCGCGAAACCGTTGAGTAGAGGCATGTGGAGTCGAAGACCTGCAGTTCAAAGAGGGCAGGCCGAGTGTATTGGGCGATGCTCCACCGCGAAAGCGGCCCAGCCGGCCGCATGTAGTGCCGAGCCATGCTCGGCAAAGCGCCATCCAGGCAATTGCAGGAGCGGCGTAAGCCGCGAAGCCGGTAGAAATGAGCGCCACTCGCTACAAACTACTGATCATCTTCAAGCGCACCTGCGCCGCAGCCACATCATGTCGCTTTGCCGCTATCGCGCACACATGGTCCAGCAATGCCTGCGGCTGCAGCAGCATCGGATCGCCTTCATCCAGCCGCAGTGCAAGATGCCCCCACCAGAACGCATGACCATCCAGATAGACCTCGTAGCAGACGATGTAGCGATGCGTGTCCATCTCAGGTGCCCACGTGCACGCGATCGCCGACGTCGCTGCAGCACAGGTGTTCCAGCGCCAGCTCCATGGCCAGCACGTAGCTTTGTGCACAGTAGCCCTGGGCGATGCCAAGACGATGGCCAAGATGCTCCGGCAGGCAGGACTGCGGGGCATCGCTGGCGTCCTCGTGAACCTCCACGTAGGCGTTTCGCAGGCGCGGCAGCAGCCGCTGCAAGCGCTGGCTGTGCACGCAGGCCGCTGGTGCAAGCAGGATCACGTCGTCCGGGTTGTGGTCGGCAGCGCATAGCGCGTCCAACAGCTCCTGCTCGGAGTGGCAGCTGCGGTGCGCCACGCTGATGCCGACATCGAGTGCGCGATGCACCAATGCATTCATGACCTGGCGTGGCAGCGGCACGCTAGCCTGAAGCAGTGCATCACAGGCATCGGGCCCACGCACGATGAAGATCGCCATGGCTCAGCCACCTTGTCCGTTGCCGAGCAGGCGTGTGGCAATCGCCAGCGACAAACGTCGCGCCTCGTCGGTACCGGTGCTGCAGATCACCACCGCAGTTGCAGCGTGGTGCGGATGCAGATGGGCCTCCAGCGTATCTGCATCGTTGCTGGCGATTTCGATGTACGGTGCCGGCAGGGCGTCCAGAGCGTTGCATACGCTGCGGCCGTGCAGCGTCCATTGCGCCGCGTCGGCTGCGCTGTTCTCGATCAGCACCCAGCTCGGCGCTTGCTGCCGTGCGTGCTGCAGGCATTGGGCCAAAGCGGGCAATGAGCCGCAGTACAGGCATTGCAGCGGCTGCCCTGCGAGCTGTGCGGGCAGGAAGGATGCATCCGGCATTGGCTTCTGGGTATGCCGGATCAGTAAAACGCTCATGTAGCACCATGTTCAAGCGCCGTGCGGCGCGGTGGTGCCACGATGCGCTGCAGCCACGTCAAATCGCGATGGTGGCTGGACGCGGCGGCGTAAAGTCTGCGTAGCAAAGTGTGCGGCCCGGGCGCCGGAACCACGGGGAACTTCGGCCGTCTTGGGCGGTCAATTCGGCTTGACCCCGGAGTTGGTGATCAGCCATGAATGAGACTGCGTCCCTTGCATCGCCCCATCCCGTGCTGGCCTGGCTGCGACGCGAAGCTTTCCCTTTGGCGGTGATGTTGCTGCTGCTGTTCGCCGCCCGCGATAGTCTGGCCAACCACTACCAGGTGCCCAGCGGCTCGATGCAGCCCACCCTGCAACCCGGTGATCGGGTGGTGGTGGATATGCGCGCTTACGGCCTGCGCATTCCTTTCACGGATGTACAGCTGTTGGCGGGGCAGGCCCCGCAGCGTGGCGATGTGGCGGTGTTTGATTCGCCGGCCGATGGCACGCGCCTGATCAAGCGC
This sequence comes from Stenotrophomonas sp. PS02298, assembly GCF_029959445.1. GTDB lineage: Bacteria > Pseudomonadota > Gammaproteobacteria > Xanthomonadales > Xanthomonadaceae > Stenotrophomonas. Next base: position 3,198 of record NZ_JASCOR010000262.1, read on the forward strand.
GTGGTCGCCGTGGCCGGTGATCGCGTGCAGTTGCATGATGGTTATCTGTCCATCAACGAACAGCCGCTGCGTCAGGACGTGGCGCGGGAGTTGTTCGGCAGCAAGCAAGTGCAGCTGGACCTGCGTGATGGCGGTGGCCCGGACATCAATGGCATCACCATTCCGGCTGGCAAGTTGTTGGTGGTGGGTGACCATCGTGGTAACAGTTTTGATGGCCGCTTCTTCGGTTTGGTGGATGCCGATACGGTGTATGGCAAGGCAGTGGCGGTCTATTGGCGACGCGGTGATGGGCCGGAGTGGCGGCGTTTGTAAGTGGCGATGGCGATGAAGAAACCGGCACGGAGACGTGCCGGTTTTTTTTTGCCTTTGTTTTTGGCTTTTCTTGTAGGAGCGGCGTAAGCCGCGAAGCAGATAGCGCCGGCAGTCTGCATGCATGCAATGGCAGTCAGAGGGGGGGGGTATTGGCGCTGGCTTGGCGGGGTTCGCCGCGCCTACAAATTTCAAAAAATTT
>NZ_JASCOR010000263.1 GCF_029959445.1 Stenotrophomonas sp. PS02298
GGGCCGAGCCATGCTCGGCAAGGGCTTTACCGACAATGTCTTCTGCCCCCTCCCTTTGCCGCAGGCAAGGGGAGGGCTGGGGAGGGGGAGCTCTGTGGCCTTTCAAGCAGCACCAGCTTCGCGGCTCACGCCGCGCCTAAAAACATCAGCGCCCAGCTGTAGTGCCGAGCCATGCTCGGCAAGGGCTTTACCGGGAACGCCCCCGCCGAGCATGGTTCGGCGCTACATGTGCGCGCTGGCCCACTGCACGATGCTGCTGGCGGGCATCGCGCCGGATTGGCGGGCGATCTCGCGGCCGCCCTGGATCAGCACCATCGTCGGAATGCTGCGGATGCCATAGCGGGTGGCGATGGCTGGCTCCGCTTCCGTATCCAGTTTGCCCAGACGCATGCGCGGCTCCAGTTGCACGGCAGCCTTGGCGAACTCTGGCGCCATCTGCCGGCACGGGCCGCACCAGCTGGCCCAGAAATCCACCAGCAGCGGAATCTGCGCGCGGCTGGCATGCGCTTCGAATTCCGCCGCGTTCAATGCAATGGGCGCGGCCACGAACAATGGCTGGTGGCAGCGGCCGCAGGATGGCGCTTGCGACAGCCGCGCAGCGGGGACGCGGTTGATCGCATTGCAGTGCGGGCAGGCGATCTGCAGCGGATCGGAACTGGTGGCGTTCATCGGAATGGCTTTGTGTGCTGGACCAGTTGCCAGTATCGCTGCCACGCTGAGCCGTTTGTCCAGCTGGCTGTGGAACGCGCTTTTCCGCATGCCATGAACAATTCCTGTGCAGCTGTTTCATCGCAGATCCTGCAGGTCACGCTGGCTGATTAAACAGGTGGATGAAAGGCGAAATCACGACGGGCTCTTGCATATTCGCGGAAGCTGAACCCGCCGACCTGCGGGTCTGTTGCCGCTGAAACTGTCGCATCGCACAAAAAACCGTGTTATCAATGCTCCCCATGAACGCAGCCCGCGCCAGCTTTTACTTTTGGTATTACTTTCCCAAGCCGCTGGCGGAGGAAGGACTGCGCTTACCCTGAAGAAACTTTCAGATGCATTCCCGAAAAGCCGCCAGCGAACCTGGCGGCTTTTTTCATGCCGCCACGCTGGGGCCAAACCATTCACCGCTTTGAACTGGAGACCCCCATGCCCCCCCATACCGACGATCTACGCATCCGCAAACTTGAACCCCTGACCTCGCCGGCGCAGCTGCTGGCGCTGCTGCCCTGTGACGAGGAAGCCTCGCAGACCGTGGCCGACGCCCGTGCCTCGCTGCACCGCATCCTGCATGGGGAGGATGACCGCTTGGCGGTTGTCGTGGGCCCGTGCTCGATCCATGACCCGGTGGCGGCGATGGAGTATGCCCAGCGCCTGCGTCCGCTGCGCGATGCGCTGGCCGGCGAGCTTGAGATCGTGATGCGCGTGTACTTCGAGAAGCCGCGCACCACGGTGGGCTGGAAGGGCCTGATCAATGACCCGGACCTGGACGGCAGCTTCAACATCAACAAGGGCCTGCGCGTTGCGCGTGGTCTGCTGCGTGACATCAACCGCCTCGGCCTGCCGGCTGGCGTGGAGTTCCTGGACGTGATCTCGCCGCAGTACATCGCCGACCTGGTGGCCTGGGGCGCGATTGGTGCGCGTACCACCGAAAGCCAGGTGCACCGCGAGCTGGCCTCGGGCCTGTCGTGCCCGGTTGGCTTCAAGAACGGCACCACCGGCGATGTGAAGATCGCTGCCGATGCGGTCGGCGCGGCCTCGCACCCGCACCACTTCCTGTCGGTGACCAAGGAAGGCGGTACCGCCATCGTGGCAACGCGCGGTAACCCGGATTGCCATGTGATCCTGCGCGGCGGCAAGGCCCCGAACTACGACGCCGCCAGCGTGCAGGCCGCCAGCGATGTGCTGGCCAAGTCGCAGCTGCCTGCGCGGTTGATGATCGACGCCAGCCACGCCAACAGCAGCAAGAAGCCGGAGAACCAGCCCAAGGTAGTCGATGACATTGCCAGCCAGCTGGAAGCCGGCGAGCAGCGCGTGGTCGGGGTGATGATCGAGAGCCATCTGGTGGCCGGCCGCCAGGACCTGGTCGAAGGCCAGCCGCTGGTCTACGGCCAGAGCATCACCGATGGCTGCATCGATTGGGACAGCACCGTGCAGGTGCTGGAGCGCCTGGCCGAGGCGGTGCGTGCGCGCCGTCGCGCCCAGCTGGAGGCGGCGGCCTGAGGATTCCGTGACAGTTTCACTGGCGCACATCGGGCTGTCCAAGTAGTTTACGCGGCGGGAGGCGGTAGGCCTCCCGCCTGCTTTGGAGACAGGGGGAGCACCGTCTCCGGCAGGAAGCCCATGAATCACCGCTCCATGGAGAAGGAACTGATGCGTATCCGTATGTGCACCGTGGCACTGGCAATGATGCTGGTCCCGTCGCTGGCGCTGGCCAAGAAGGAAGTTTTTGATTCGGGCAGTGGCTGCCTGCAGAACCTGTCGGTGGCCGGTGGCTTCACCAGCGGCAAGCAGTTCCTGGCTTCGACCGACCATGAAGGTGTCAGCTACGCCGACGCGTTCGCCAAGACCGTGGCCGCGATCGAAGCCGAAGGCATGGTCGGTATTTACCCGAACGAGACCACTGGCTACATCGCTGCCGAGAATCCGGTCCGTGGCGGCGGCGGTTCAACCGTTCCGTTGCGCACCACGGTGCGTCGCCAGCCTGACGGCAGCGTCCGCGTCGAAGTGCGTTTCAGCATCAAGGGTGGCCAGATGACCTCCAACAAGGCGGTTGGCGAAGGTCTGTGCAAGATTGCCGACGCAGCCAGCCTGTAAGTCGGGGCAGGGCGGGGTCGGGTGAAGGGTCCGTGGTTTCTGTATCTGCTGGAGTGCCGTGATGGCAGCTATTACGCGGGTATCAGTACCGATGTGCAGGCCCGTTTCCTGGCCCATGTCGCTGGCAAGGGCGCGCGCTATACCCGCGCGCACCCGCCGCTGCGGATCCTTGCCAGTCGCGCCTATGCCGACCGCTCGGCTGCGTCCCGCGCCGAATGGCAGATCAAGCAGCTGCCGCGTGAGCGCAAGCTGGCCTGGCTGGAACGGACAGAAGATTGAGGTAGAGTCGCGCTTGTAGCCGCGGTAGCCAGCGGCTTCCAACGTCCGGTCATCCGGGCAACAGCCACGCATGCAGCGGCGGTAGCAGGGCGGCAGCGTGCCGGCATCATCCTCAAGCGGGGTATTGCAATGGCAGGTTGGTACGAGTTGGACAAGAGCAGCGACGGTCAGTTTTATTTCGTGCTCAAGGCAGGCAACGCCGAGGTCATCCTGACCAGCGAGCGTTACACCACGCGCGCCGGCGCGGAGAACGGCATCGCCTCGGTGCAGAAGAACAGCCCGGATGAAGCGCATTACGAGCGCAAGACCGCCAGCGACGGTCGCTACCATTTCAATCTGAAAGCGGCCAACCACCAGGTGATCGGCAGCAGCCAGATGTATGCCTCGCAGGCCGCGCGTGAAGCCGGCATCACCAGCGTCAAGGGCAACGGCCCCAGCACCACGATCAAGGACAAGACCGCGTAGGCGGTGTTGATGCTGCGTTGTTGAAAAACCCCGGGCAAAGCCCGGGGTTTTTCATCTGTAGTGCCGAGCCATGCTCGGCAGCGGCCTTCCTGGTAAAGCCTCTGCCGAGCATGGCTCGGC
>NZ_JASCOR010000264.1 GCF_029959445.1 Stenotrophomonas sp. PS02298
GACCCATGGTCGGCAAGGGCACTACCGGTAGAGCCAATGCCGACCATGGGTCGGCACTACAAAAGCTTGGCTCCCCAAGTGCTTCGCACTTACCCTCAGCCCTTTCCCGCTGGAAGATAGGCTTCCAAGCCTCGACCTTCGCAGATGACCGATCCCCGCCAACTCCTCCGCCAACAACTGCGCCAGCGCCGCCGCGACATCCCTGCCGCCGAGCGCATCGCCGCGGCCGAAGCCCTGGCCACAAACCTCCTGTCCCTGCCTTTCGCCGGGATCAGTGGTCATGTCGCCGGTTACTGGGCGATGGACGGCGAGATCGCCCTGCACCGCTGGCAGATGCAGTTGCCGCCACAGCAGACCTATTGCCTGCCGGTACTGCACGGCAAGCTGCTGCGCTTCGCCCCGTGGCGGCCCGGGCAGGCACTGGTCAGCAACCGTTATGGCATTCCCGAACCGGATGTAGACCCCGCGCAGGCCCTGCGGCCGGAGGAAATGGCCTTGGTCGTCGCCCCGCTGGTGGGCTTTGATGACGGTGGCCGGCGGCTGGGCATGGGGGGCGGCTGGTATGATCGCAGCCTCGCATTTCGGCAGCGCCAGGCCGCGCCGCCGTGGCTGGTGGGGGTAGGTTTCTCCGCCCAGCAGGTGCCGTCATTGCCGGTCGAGGACTGGGATGTGGCGGTGGATGCCATCTGTACCGAGCAGGCCACTCTCTACCCGGAACCGTTGAACGCATGACCGCCCGCAAGCGCTATTGGCTGATGAAGTCCGAACCGGACGCCTTTTCCATCGACGACCTGCAGCGCGTGGGCACGGAACCGTGGAATGGCGTGCGCAACTACCAGGCGCGCAATTTCATGCGCGATGGCATGAAGGTCGGCGACGGCATCCTGTTCTACCACTCCAATACCAAGGTACCGGGCATCGTCGGCATTGCCACGGTGGCCAGCGAAGCCTACCCGGACGACACCCAGTTCGATCCAGAATCCGATTACCACGACCCCAAGAGCACGCGCGAAGAACCGCGCTGGATGCTGGTGGACGTGGGTTTCGAGCGCAAGCTGGCGCAGGTGATCGCGCTGGACGAGATCAAGCTGCATGCCGAGGAACTGGGCGAAGGTTTCCCGCTGACCGCCAAGGGCAACCGCCTGTCGGTGTTCCCGGTTACTGCTGCACAGTGGAAGCTGCTGCTGTCGCTGGAAAAGAAAGCCAAGTAAGCCTCTTTTGTTGTAGGAGCGGCGTGAGCCGCGCAGCTGACAACCTTTCAGCTCCCCGGCTTCGCGGCTCACGCCGCTCCTACAAAAAACCCGTTTTCCAACTGATCGAGCCCACCATGTCCGAAGCCAAGCGCCTGGCCGCCGAAAAAGCCATCGAGTACGTCCAGAAGGGAATGATTGTCGGTGTCGGCACCGGCTCCACCGTCGCCTACTTCATCGAAGCCCTGGCCCGCATCAAGGACCAGATCGAAGGCGCGGTCTCCAGCTCCGACCAGAGCACCGCCCTGCTCAAGGGCCACGGCATCGAGGTGCTGGACCTGAACCACACCGGCGGCCTGTCACTGTACGTGGATGGCGCCGACGAGTGCGACGGCAACAAGAACCTGATCAAGGGCGGCGGCGCCGCACTGACCCGCGAGAAGATCATCGCCGAGGCCAGCAAGCAGTTCGTCTGCATCGTCGACCCGAGCAAGCAGGTGAAGGTTCTTGGCAAGTTCCCGCTGCCGGTGGAAGTGATCCCGATGGCGCGCAGCCTGGTCGCCCGCGAGATCCTGGCCCTGACTGGCGGCCAGCCGGTATGGCGCGACGGCGTGGTCACCGACAACGGAAATCTGATTCTGGACGTGCACAACCTGTCCATCACCGACCCGGTGAAGCTGGAACAGCAGCTCAACCAGATTCCCGGCGTCGTTACCGTAGGTCTGTTCGCCCGCCGCCCGGCTGACGTAGTCATCATCGGCGGCGAGCCGCCGCAGGTGCTGTAAGCCAAGCCAGCAAAGCAGCTGCTTTGGCTTTGGCTTTGGCTTTGGCTTTGGCTTCGGCTTCGGCTTCGGCTTCGGCTTCGGCTTCGGCTTCGGCTTTTGCTTTGGCGGTTGATTTGGCCTTTGCTGCTGCTTCGGCTTTGGCAGTTGCTCCAGCCTTGGCTTGTTGCTCTTCCCTTCTCCCGCAAGAGGGAGAAGGTGCCCGAAGGGCGGATGAGGGGAAGCTTTTGACTTCGACCGAACCCGCCCGAAGGCTCCCCTAGGAACCAGGTCCCAACCATGCCCAAATCATTCCTGCGCACCCTCCTTGCCCTGTCCCTGCTCGCCCTGGCCGGCTGCGCCAGCGCCGACAGCAAGCACTGGGTGGAACTGGCCGGCACCCGCTACAACGTGGAACTGGCCCAGAACGACGAAACCCGCGCCCGCGGCCTGATGTTCCGCGACCAGATGGATGCCGACCACGGCATGCTGTTCGTCCATGACCGCGAGGAACCACAGGCGTACTGGATGAAGAACACCAGGATTCCGCTGGACATCCTCTACTTCGACAGCCAGCGCCGCCTGGTCGGCCAGCAGCGCGATGTGCCGCCGTGCTCGGCCGGCGACATGTGCCCGCCCTACCCCAGCTTCAACCCGGCCCTGTACGTGCTTGAGCTCAACGCCGGCCAGGCCGCCAAGCTCAAGCTGGAAGACGGTGCCGAACTGACCTTCGGCCCAGGCATCGCCACCGGCAACTGACTGATACACACAAATTGAACCGCGGCGCCCTTGAACCGGCGCCGCTTTGCCGCCAGTCTTGGGGGCATGTCTGAAACACGCATTACCCTGCCGCAGTGGGAAGAACTGGCCGGCTTGCCCGATGAGGCACTGCCGCTGCTGTCGACTGCCCTGCTGATCGCCCGCGACGAATACCCACAGCTGGACCCGGCCGCCTATGACCGCGTGCTGCAGGCCCATGCCGATCACCTGCGGGTGGAAGTGGACGCCATCGGCGAATGGCCGCTCAAGGTTGCCGCCATCAACAACCACCTCTTCAACGAAGTGGGCTACAGCGGCGACAACGACGAGTACTACGACCCGCGCAACAGCTACCTCAACGAAGTGTTCGAGCGCCGCCTGGGCAACCCGATTTCGCTGGCCCTGGTGCAGATCGAAGTCTCGCGCAGGCTCGGTCTGCCGCTGGAAGGCATTTCCTTCCCCGGCCATTTCCTGGTGCGGCTACCAGTGGAAGACGGCGTGCTGATCATGGACCCGTTCAACGGTGGCCGACCGTTGAGCGTGGACGAACTGCGCGAGCGCGCACGCAGCAACCTGGGCGGCGAGACCCCGGACGACAACGTACTGGCACAGATCCTCGACCCGGCCCCACACCGCGCCATCCTGATGCGCATGCTGCGCAACCTGCACGGTGTCTATGCCGAACGCGGCGAATGGGACCGCGCCGCACGCAGCGCCGACCGCATCCTCAAGCTGGCCCCCGAGCAGGCCGATGCCGTACGCGATCGCGGCCTGGCCTACATGCAGCTGGAGCATCTGGCCGGTGCCCGTGCCGATCTGGCGCGCTACCTGAAGATGGCGCCGGAAGCCGCGGATGCCATCGGCATCCGCGAGCGTCTGGTGGAACTGGGTGGCGAAAAGCCGAGGCTGCATTGAGCCTTGCTTTGCTCTGCCTTTTGTAGGAGCGGCGT
>NZ_JASCOR010000265.1 GCF_029959445.1 Stenotrophomonas sp. PS02298
GACCCATGGTCGGCAACGGGCATTACCGGTGACGCCAATGCCGACCATGGGTCGGCACTACCGATTCCGCCTGGGCTCAATTCCAGCTCAGCACGACCTTGCCGGCCTTGCCCTGTTCCATCAGGTCGAAACCTTCCTGGAAACGGTCCACCGGCAGCTGGTGGGTCATCACCTTGCCCAGCGGGAAGCCGCCCAGCACCAGCTGGGTCATCTTGTACCAGGTCTCGTACATCTTGCGGCCGTAGATGCCCTGCACGGTCAGGCCCTTGAAGATGATCTTGTCCCAGTCGCAGCCGGCGCCCTTGGGCATGATGCCGAGCATGGCGATCTTGCCGCCGTGGTACATGCAGTCGAGCATGTCGTTGAAAGCGCGCGGGTTGCCACTCATTTCCAGGCCCACGTCGAAGCCTTCCATGTGCAGCTCGGCCATCACGTCCTTCAGCGACTGGTTGGCGACGTTGACCACGCGCGTGGCACCCATGTCGGCGGCCAGCTTCAGGCGGAAATCATTGACGTCGGTGACCACCACGTTGCGCGCACCGATGTGCTTGCAGATGCCGGCGGCAATGATGCCGATCGGGCCGGCGCCGGTGATCAGCACGTCTTCGCCGATCACGTCGAACTCCAGCGCGCAATGCGCGGCGTTGCCGTAGGGGTCGAAGAATGCGGCCAGCTCGGACGGGATCTGGTCCGGGATCGGCCACAGGTTGGTGGCCGGCATCACCATGTATTCGGCGAAGGCGCCGTTGACGTTGACGCCGATGCCAACGGTGTTCGGGCACAGGTGCTGGCGGCCGCCGCGGCAGTTGCGGCAGTGGCCGCAGACGATATGGCCTTCGGCCGAGACGCGCTGGCCGACTTCATAGCCGGTCACGCCCGGGCCGATCTCGGCGATGCGGCCGACGAACTCATGGCCGATGGTCAGGCCCGGCTTGATCGTGCGCTGGCTCCACTCGTCCCACAGGTAGATGTGCAGGTCGGTGCCACAGATGGCGGTCTTTTCCAGCTTGATCAGCACCTGGTTCGGGCCCGGCGTAGGCACCGGCACCTCTTCCATCCAGATGCCCTTGGTCGCTTCGCGCTTTACCAGCGCCTTCATCGTCTGTGCCATTGCAGGAGACCGCAGTGTGAGGAAAGAGGGCGATTATAAGCTTTCAGCCGTAACCGCCCCGTACTGACCGATGGCAGGGGAGGCGGACGGTTACAACAGCTACAATCGGCCCTTCCAAACTTTCGGATGTGCGTAATGCGCGTGAATTTCCTTGCGTTTTCCATCGTTGCTGGCCTGGGCCTGGCGCAGACCGCACACGCCGCCGAAGGCATGTGGGTGCCGCAGCAGCTGCCGGAAATTGCCGGCCCGCTGAAGCAGGCTGGCCTGAAGCTGGACCCGCAGCAGCTGGCCAACCTGACCGGCGACCCGATGGGCGCGGTGGTTGCGCTGGGTGGCTGCACCGCCAGCTTCGTTTCGCCGCAGGGCCTGGTGGTGACCAACCACCATTGCGCCTACGGTTCGATCCAGCTGAACTCCACCGCCGAGAAGAACCTGATCAAGGACGGCTTCAACGCGCCGACCCAGAAAGACGAACTGAGTGCCGGCCCGAATGCCCGCATCTACGTGCTGGACGACATCACCGATGTCACCGCACAGGCCAAGGCCGCCATCGCTGGCGCCGGCAACGACCCGCTCAAGCGCACCCAGGCACTGGAAGCCTTCGAGAAGCAGGCCATCGCCGCCTGCGAAACCGATGACGCCTACAGCTGCACCCTGTACAGCTTCTCCGGCGGCAACACCTACCGCCTGTTCAAGAACATGGAAATCAAGGACGTGCGCCTGGCCTATGCGCCGCCGGGCAGCGTCGGCAAGTTCGGCGGTGACGTCGACAACTGGATGTGGCCGCGCCACACCGGCGATTTCTCGTTCTACCGCGCCTATGTCGGCAAGGACGGCAAGCCGGCCGCTTTCGCCGCCGACAACGTGCCGTACCAGCCCAAGCATTGGCTGAAGCTGGCCAACCAGCCGCTGGGCGAGGGTGACTTCGTGATGGTGGCCGGTTACCCGGGCCGTACCGATCGCTATGCGCTGGTCAGCGAGTTCGAGAACACCGCCACCTGGACCTACCCGTCGATCGCCAAGGCCTACAAGGACCAGATCGCGATGGTCGAAGCGGCCAGCAAGGACAACCCCGACATCGCGGTCAAGTACGCGTCCAACATGGCCAGCTGGAACAACACCAGCAAGAACTACGACGGCCAGCTGGACGGCTTCAAGCGCAACAACGTGCTGGGCCAGAAGCAGGCTGCGGAAACCGCGGTGCTGGAATGGCTGCGTGGCCAGGGCGCTGCCGGCAAGCCGGCGCTGGATGCGTTCGCACAGCTGCAGACGCTGGGCCAGCAGTCGCGCGCCAATCAGGCGCGTGACCTGAATCTGGCCATGCTCAACCGCACCGGCACCCTGGGCACCGCCGTGCGCCTGTACCGCCTGGCCATTGAAAAGGCCAAGCCGGACGCGCAGCGCGAAGAGGGGTACCAGGAGCGCGATCTGCCGACCATCGAAGGCGGCCTGAAGCAGATGGACCGCCGCTATGTGCCGGCCATGGACCGTCAGTTCCAGCAGTACTGGCTGCAGCAGTACGTGCAGCTGCCGGCCGGCCAGCACCTGTCCGCGTTCGACAAGTGGATCGGCGGCGTGGATGCCAAGGCGGTCGAGGCTACGGTCGCGCGTCTGGACGGCTCCAAGCTCGGCAGCCTGGATGAGCGCCTGAAGTGGTTCGGTGCCGACAAGGCCGCGTTCGAAGCGAGCAACGACCCGGCCATCCAGTACGCCGTGGCAGTGATGCCGGCACTGCTGGAGCTGGAACACCAGCGCAAGCTGCGCATGGGCGAGGAGCTGGTGGCACGTCCGCTGTTCCTGCAGGCCATTGCCGACTACAAGAAGACCAAGGGTGAGTTCGTCTACCCGGATGCCAACCTGTCGCTGCGTATCACCTTCGGCAACGTGAAGGGCTACACCGGCCTGGACGGCAAGGTGCAGGAAGCCTTCACCGACCTGGAAGGCATCGTCGGCAAGGAAACCGGCAAGGACCCGTTCGACTCGCCGCAGGCGCTGATCGATGCGGTCAAGGCCAAGCGTTACGGCGGCTTCGAGGACAAGCGCATCGGCAGCGTGCCGGTGAACTTCCTCTCCGACCTGGACATCACCGGCGGCAATTCCGGCTCGCCGGTACTGGACGCGCACGGCCGCCTGGTTGGCCTGGCGTTTGACGGCATCTGGGAATCGGTTGCCAGCAACTGGGTGTTCGACCCGGTGATGACCCGCATGATCTCGGTCGACGAGCGTTACATGCGCTGGATCATGCAGGAAGTGGCGCCGGCGCCGCAGCTGCTGAAGGAGATGGACGCCGCCTCGAAGTAAGTCCGGGTTGCGTTGCTGATAAGGAAGCCCGGACGGGAAACCGTCCGGGCTTTTGTTTTGCCCCTCCCTTTCGCGTAGCGAAGGGGAGGGCTGGGGAGGGGGGCGTTTGGCCGGCTGATGGAGTCCAGGCCTGGCGACTGTAGTGCCGAGCCATGCTCGGCTGAGGCTCTACCGGGAAAGCTCCTGCCGAGCACGGCTCGGCAC
>NZ_JASCOR010000266.1 GCF_029959445.1 Stenotrophomonas sp. PS02298
CCGGCCTCTGCCTCACGCAGGAAGCCAATGATCTGCTCTTCGGAAAAGCGCTTCTTCATGTCCAATCTCCGTCTCGTTGGGGATTGAACTCCAAATCGCCGCGCTACTCAAAATCGGGGGAACGTCGGCGCCGGGGCGTGTTCTTGTACAAGTCCAAGCCAAGCTGACTACCCCCAACTCTTCTGGCTATAGCGGCTTCGTCGTAAAGGGCGCCTATGATTCTGGAAACCCAAGCAGAACTTTTTCGGCAAAGTCCAGGACCAATGAGTACAACGTCACCGGGTTCCGGGCTTGGACCTAACAATTCATTCAAGCCGAACCCGCTGCGCGGGTCGGCTTAATTCCAGAGTTAGGCGTCACATGAGCCATCCCAGCAACCGAGTAAAGCAGGCGATCGGCCTCGGCGAGTTCCTTGAGTCGCTTGAGGGGAAGACCGTCCAAGTTTCTCAACTTCTTTCCTGGCGCCCAGGCTCCGACTTTGAGAGACATTCCACGGTGCATATCCGGCTGTCGTTTCGGGTCAAGAGTGTGACGTGGGCCATGAGTGGCGGCCACTTCACCCTCTGGGCCGACGATGACATCACCTCTTATGGCATCGGCACTACGATGCTTGAAGAGTTCACGCTCACAGGCGACACCGCGGCAGTGACCGAGCTGTATGGCACAGGCGCAGAGAGGCGCAGCGTCATTGAGGTTGCTGCGGGTGCCGCCTAACAATTCATTCAAGCCGAAGCCGCTTCGCGGCTCGGCTTAATTCCGGAGTTAGGCGCGCATGGTCACTATCCGGCAACACGGGAGCAACGGCGAGCTGTTCGACATCTCCTCGTTTCTCACCGACATAGATCGATTTGTTCGTCCGGACACCTGGACGATCGTCATTGATGAGTGCATGGGAGATCGCGCTGTGGAGATCCAGCAGCTCTCTTCATCGGACCACACTTTGGCCGACTGCGCATTCCGCTCGCTATACCACGACATTTTCCAAACAATCGATGGACACTTTGTTGTCCTCTCCGGAGGAGAGCCGGTACTTGAGCTCTTGGCCGTCGATTCGTCCTTTTGGGAAATATCTGGCACGCCAGCATTTGAGTCGCATATGCTTGCCAAGTACGGTGCGTGGCACCGCGCCTAACAATTCATTCAAGCCGAACCCGCTTCGCGGGTCGGCTTAATTCCAGAGTTAGCTCTCAGGGGGAAGTATGCGTAAGCGCCTCACTTATGTGACAGCTCTGCTGCTGTTGTCGTCTTGCGCTACGACACCGCGTGAAGAGCTCGCACCTAGTCGCTGCTTGACCGAACGACCGGACATACTTGCCAAGAGAGAGACCATTTTCGCCAAAGATGCTGCCACAATGTGGACCATCAGTGCGCACGAGGAAGGAATCGGAGCGAGCGTGGACCGTCGTGATGGCATTACTCGCCTCGTCAAATTTGTTCCTGGTGGCCCTGCGCTAATGTCGCAACTTCGTGAGTCCGACGTACTCACTTGCATTGCTCCTGATGCAAAAGCACCGTTCTATAGCGTCTCCCATCTCTCGCTCGAGGACGTTGTTTCGCTCATACGCGGCGAGCCGGGATCCAGCGTCACTCTCCGGGTGCTGCGAGATAGCACTACTCGGGACATTACCCTAGCAAGGCAGCGGGTTAGGTCCGGCTACTGAGAGCTAACAATTCATTCAAGCCGAACCCGCTTCGCGGGTCGACTTAATTCCAGAGTTAGGCCGTATGAGCAGCATCGCATCACGTCAAACTTTAGTTCTGTCACTGGCCCGCGGCCTACGGGGCGAGGTCCATCCGCAGCTGCGCCAAGCTTCCATTGAGGCAGATGAAACCACGTGCATTGTTCGGCTGCGCTTCGAGTACGACGGAGAAGCCAAAGGCCAAGCGCAAGAGAGTTGCTCATGTGCTGCTGCGGAAGTCATCGGTGACTTCCCTGATTCTTGGGACTTGGACGAGGAGCATGTGGCTGCACCTTTTCCCACTTCACTCGCGCCATTGGAGCATCTTGTCTATCGCCGCTGGGAGCCTGATGATGCGGCCTAACAGTTCATTCAAGCCGAACCCGCTGCGCGGGTCGGCTTAATTCCAGAGTTAGGCGCTATATGGATGTTTAGCCAACTTCTTGATTCCTGGCAGTTCAACTTATGGCTAGGCCTCGCCAGCCTTTGTGTTGGCTTGGTGGTCATTTCGCCCTGCCTGTTGATCCCAAGCTTGCGGCGCAAGATCCTCAAAGCCGACCTAGACATCGAGGCTATTGGATTGACCGCACTGGTAGTCGCTATCGTTGCCATTGGGTGCTACAACTACTTCGGCGGCGCTATTGGCGCCTAACAGTTCATTCAAGCCGAACCCGCTGCGCGGGTCAGCTTAATTCCGGAGTTAGGGGGCAGGGAGAGTGAATCGCGTGGGAAACGTCATTGGGCTACTTCTTGGCTTGTTTGGGTTTGGTCCGGCCGGAGCAGCTAGCAAGTTCGAGCAGGTGCAAAACCAACCTTTGTTTATGGCTATGCCTAACCGGGAACTCGCAGAGGCAGCGAAGGCTGCTAACGGAGCACTTCGCCATTTTCGGACTTTGCTCGCGGCTTCCCCAATCACCGACGCACCGCCGATGGTCAAGACCTACATCGCTGACCCAAAGGGCGACGGTATGTGGCTCTGGCTTAGCGTTGAGAGCGCTACCGACTCTGGCTTTAATGCCTACGTATTTGAGGCTCCGCCAGAATTCCCGGAGTTGACTCCTGGATCGCGCCGCTTCGTACCCAATGACCAAGTAGGAGACTGGGCGGCAATCATTTCTGGCGTGATGCATGGTGGCTATTCTCTGCGTGTCCAGAGGAGCCGCTTACCCGAAGGCGAGCGTCAATCGTTTGATGGGTACATCGGGGCAAGAAGCTATGCACCGCTGCCTGCCCCCTAACAATTCATTCAAGCCGAAGCCGCTGCGCGGGCCGGCTTAATTCCGGAGTTAGGTGGCAATGGAAAGTTCTACGCGACTACGGATCTACGCGGACTTCAACGGCCTGGTTGCCGGTGTTGTTGACCCCATGCGTGCTGCTGTCGTCTTGGACACTTTCGGTAGCATCCGAGACCTGTCAAACGCAGGGACTGTCCTTTCGGTTGGCTTGCCACTCGTGGCCTACGATGAGTCCGATGATACTGAGGACCTGGAAGGACATGGCACTGCGCAGTACGACCACAAGCGCCAGTGGTGGGTCGTTGAGTTTGACGGGCAAGGAGTTAGATATGTTCCCGGAGCAGGCCAAAAGTCTGGCGGGGCGTTTCATTGCGTCCGCTGTCGTCTGGTCATAGACGGGGTCGCTTACGACAACATTGGCAAACCCGGGTTCCGTTGCACAAGTTGTGGCACGAGTGTTCTGGCGGCAATTGCACCACCAAATGTTGCCACCTAACAATTCATTCAAGCCGACGCCGCTTCGCGGCGCGGCTTAATTCCAGAGTTAGGGCCCACATGAAGCGTCTCGCAAAGTTCGTAGTCGCCCTTCTCGCTACGCTCATACTTCTGCCAGCTTTAGGCTTCTTGGCTTATGACGCTTTGGTGTTCTGGCCCC
>NZ_JASCOR010000267.1 GCF_029959445.1 Stenotrophomonas sp. PS02298
GGGTAACGCAGGGTTGCACCTCCTGTTGTGCCGACCCATGGTCGGCAGAGGCAGTACCGGTGAAGCCCCTGCCGACCATGGGTCGGCAGAGACCTTTCCCGCGCAAACGGAATCGAAACACGCCCAAACCCAAGCAGCGCGACAATGTGCCGTTTCTGTTGCTACAGACTGAATACGCTGTAATTGCTCACCCGAATCGCGCCCCGCGGAACAAAATCGCCCTGTACCCAGTCAATCTTGTTGCGGCGCAGGACGGCTTTTTCGGACTGAGTCCTTACCATGCGTAATTCCTATCATTTGAAACCATCTGTCCAAGGTGTTGCTGCAATGACGGTTTCCGCCCAGTTCCAAATCGATTACCTGCAGTACCTGGATGCCGACGGCAACCTGGTACGTGAAGACCTTCCCGCCTCGCTGCGTGAGCCGCGCTCGCTGCTGCCGATGTTCAAGCAGATGCTGGCCACGCGGGTGTTCGACACCAAGGCCGTGGCGCTGCAGCGCACCGGCAAGCTCGGCACCTTTGCCTCCTGCCTGGGCCATGAAGCGGCCCACGTCGGCATCGGCGCGGCCATGAAGAGCGGCGACGTGTTCGCTCCCAGCTACCGCGAGTACGGCGCCATGTTCATGCGCGGCGTGCGCCCGCGTGACGTCCTGATGTACTGGGGCGGCGACGAGCGCGGCAGCGACTACGACCGCGACAGCGATGCGGTCCGCGACTTCCCCATCTGCGTGCCGATCTCGACCCAGTGCCTGCACGCGGCCGGCTCGGCGCTGTCGTTCAAGCTGCGCAACATGCCGCAGGTCGCGGTCAGCGTCTGCGGTGATGGCGGCAGCTCCAAGACCGACTTCTACGCCGCCGTGAACTCGGCCGGCGCCTACAAGCTGCCGCTGATCCTGTGCGTGGTGAACAACGGCTGGGCCATCTCGGTACCGCGCTCGGCCCAGACCGGCGCTGAAACCCTGGCCCAGAAGGGCCTGGCTGGCGGCCTGTTCTGCCTGCAGGTGGACGGCAACGACCTGATCGCGGTGATGGCGGCGATGGAACAGGCGCGCGAGCGCGCCCTGTCCGGCCAGGGCGGCACGGTGCTGGAACTGCTCACCTACCGCCTGTCCGACCACACCACCGCCGACGACGCCCGCCGCTACCGCGACGACGCCGAAGTGAAGTCGGCCTGGTTGAATGAACCGCTGATCCGCCTGCGCAAGTACCTGACCGCGCGCGGCGTGTGGAGCGAGGAAGAAGAAAAGAACTGGATCGCCGAGTGCGGCACCCGCGTCGACGAGGAGGTCAACGCCTACCTCAACTGCCCGGTGCAGCCGGTCGAGGCGATGTTCGACTATCTGTATGCCGATCCGCCGCCGGACCTGCTGGCGCAGCGTGCTGCCGCCATCGCCCTGGAGCAGCGCCATGGATGACATCAAGCGCAATGCTGCCGTCACCTCGGCCAGCCACGATCACGGCGTCGCGCACAGCGCGGCGAGCAACAGCGGAGACACCCCGATGACAGCCACCCCGATCACCCTCATCGAAGCCGTCACCCAGGCCTTGGCCTGGGAAATGGAACACGACCCGTCGGTGCTGGTGCTGGGCGAGGACGTGGGCGTCAACGGTGGCGTGTTCCGCGCCACCGCCGGCCTGCAGCAGCAGTTCGGCGCGCAGCGCGTGCTCGACACCCCGCTGGACGAAACCACCATCGCCGGCCTCACCGTCGGCCTCGCTGCGCAGGGCATGAAGCCGGTGGCCGAAGCCCAGTTCGATGGCTTCGTCTACCCGATGGTCGATCACCTGATCTGCCACGCCGCACGCCTGCGCAACCGCACCCGTGGCCGCCTGCATTGCCCGATGGTGCTGCGCGTGCCGTGGGGCGGTGGCATCCGCGCGCCGGAGCACCACAGCGAAGCCAACGAAGCCATCTTCACCAATGTGCCGGGCATGCGCGTGGTGCTGCCGTCCAGCCCGCAGCGCGCCTACGGCCTGCTGCTGGCCGCGATCCGTGAGCCGGATCCGGTGATCTACATGGAGCCCAAGCGCATCTACCGCCAGTACAAGGAAGTGGTCGTCAATGACGGCGAAGCACTGCCGCTGGACGTCTGCTTCGTGCTGCGTGACGGCACCGACGTGACCCTGGTCACCTGGGGCGCGCAGGTCAAGGAAGCGCTGGAAGCCGCCGACAAACTGGCCGGCGAAGGCATCAGTGCCGAAGTCATCGACGTGGCCACGCTGCGCCCGCTGGATTTCGCCACCATCGCCGAATCGGTGGCCAAGACCGGCCGCTGCGTGATCGTGCAGGAAGCACCGAAGACCGCTGGGTTTGGCGCTGAAATCGCCGCGCGCCTGGCCGAAGAGTCGATCTACGACCTGCTGGCACCGGTCGAGCGCGTTGCCGGTTATGACACCCACATCCCGCTGTTCCGCCTGGAGATGAAGTACCTGCCCAGCGTGGAGCGGATCGTGACCGCCGCCAAGCGTGCGGTCGCGGTGGGCTGACATGCTGGCACGCTTGATTGGCAGCTACCGCAGCCAATACCGCAACCCCCTGCAGTTCAGGACCGGGCAGATCGTCGAGCTCGGTGTACGCGACGAGGAATGGCCGGCCTTCGCCTGGGTTAAAACCAGCGAAGGCAGCGCCGGCTGGGCGCCGGTGGCCTGGTTGCAGGTATTGGACGATGGCCGCGCCGAGGCGCTGCGCGATTACAGCGCACGCGAACTGGACGTGGACCGGGGTGAGCAGGTACGACTGCATCACGAACATGGTGGCTGGTGGTGGTCCGAGCGCGCCGATGGCGCGCAGGGCTGGCTGCCAGCGCGCGAACTTGAATTGCTGGAAGAGAAACTCACATGAGCCAGACCAAGAATTTCAACCTGCCCGACCTGGGCGAAGGCCTGCCAGACGCGACCATCGTTGAGTGGTTCGTCAAGGAAGGCGACGTGATCAAGCTCGACGAGCCGCTGGTGGCCATGGAAACTGCCAAGGCCGTGGTCGAAGTGCCCTCGCCGTTCTCCGGCAAGGTGCTGAAGCTGGCCGGCCCCGCCGGTGACATCGTGGTGACCGGGCACGTGCTGGCGAGTTTCGAGCTCGACCCGAACCTGCCGCAGCGTGCCGATGGCCAGGACACCGGCCATCACCACGGCGCCCCGGCCGAAGCCGCGCCTGCGCCTGCCGCAGCACCGGCACCGGTCGCTGCCGCTGCCGCCGAACGTGCCGCCGAACGTGCCGACGAAGGCACCGTGGTCGGCGCAATGGTCAGCTCCAATGCCGTGCACACCGAACAGGCCGTGGCCGTCGGTGGTGTCAAGGCGGTGCCGGCCGTGCGTGCGATGGCCCGCAAGCTGGGCGTCGACCTGGCCCGCGTCCGCGCCACCGGCGCCGAAGGCGCGGTGACGATGAATGATGTGAAGCAGGCGGCGGCAAATCCCTCAGCTTTGCTCCCCTCTCCCACCGGGAGAGGGGCTGGGGGTGAGGGTCCGACCTCCATCGCAGCTGCCGCGGGCGCCCCCCCCCCCCCCCCCCCCCGGGGGGGGGGGGGGCGGGGCGCCCC
>NZ_JASCOR010000268.1 GCF_029959445.1 Stenotrophomonas sp. PS02298
GGTAAGCGCAGCGCACCCGCGGCCGTTGGCAGCCAGCCCGTAGATCACTGCCCCCGGGTGCGCTGCGCTTACCCGGGCTACGGTAGCTCCTGCTGACGGGTTCCGATTCCGACTCCCCAATCCCCGATCTGCGCCCCTCCGGTAGAATGCCCGCATGCCTGCATCCCCCCTCAAAATGATCAAGCCGCTGGCCGGCCGTGCGCTGGAAGTGGCCTTGAACCGCGCGCTGGCGCTGGACCCGGACACCCGCACCGCGCTGGCCTCGCTGGATGGCCAACGCATCGCCCTGACCCTGGAATCGCCGTCACTGGCGATGCAGATCGGGGTCGCCGGTGAACGACTGACCGTGGGCCCGGTCGATCCCTCGCTGGAGCCGGACCTGGCGGTGCGCAGCACGCTGGGCGGGGTGCTGGCACAACTGCCCTTCCTGGCCAATGCACGGCGCGGCAACAGCGCGCCTGCTGGGCGGGTCAAGGTCTCCGGCGATGCCGAGCTGGCGCGCCGCCTGCAGCAGCTGGCCACCCGTTTTGATCCGGATTGGCAGCAGCCTTTTGTCAAAGCCTTTGGCGAGATCCTCGGCGTGCAGATCGCGCAGACCCTGCGTGCAGCCCTGCTGCAGGCCAGGCGCAGCGCCAAGGACCTGGCCGAGACCGCCGCCGAATACGTTACCGAGGAGTCGCGTGATGTCGTTGCCCGTGCCGAGCTGGATGCCTTCCATGATGATGTGGACGTGATCCGCGATGACGTCGAACGCATGGCCGCGCGCATCGCGCGCCTGCGTCAGCGCGCCGGAGGTGCTGCATGAAAGCCACCCGCGCCATGTTCCGCGCCAGCCGCATCGGCCGGGTGATCCTGCGTTACCGCCTGGATGATCTGCTCGACGGCACTCCGGTTGAACGTTGGCTCGGCATCGCCAAGCCGTTCGTGCCGCGCGCCAGTGCCGATATCGCCTCGCAGTCGCGCGGTGCGCGCCTGCGTCTGGCGTTGCAGGAGCTGGGCCCGATCTTCGTCAAGTTCGGCCAGATCCTGTCCACCCGCCGCGATCTGGTGCCGCCGGACGTCGCCGCCGAGCTGACCCTGCTGCAGGACCGGGTCAAGCCCTTCGACGGCGAACGCGCGCTGCAGATCGTCGAGCAGGCGCTGGGTCTGCCGATCACTGAGGCCTTCGCCAGTTTCGACACCACGCCGCTGGCCTCGGCCTCGATCGCGCAGGTGCATGCAGCGACGCTGGACGATGGCCGCCAGGTCGTGGTCAAGGTGCTGCGCCCGGATATCGAAAAGCAGATCGCCGGTGACATCGCCCTGCTCAAGTCACTGGCTGCATTGGTCGAGCGTACCCATCCGCGTGCCGACAAGATCCGCCCGCGCGAAGTGGTGGCCGAGATCGAAACCACGCTGGCTGCCGAGCTCGACCTGCAGCGCGAAGGCGCCAACGCCAGCGTGTTGCGCCGCTTCTGGGAAAACTCGGACGATCTGTACGTCCCGGAAGTGATCTGGAGCCACACCGCCGAGCGCGCGCTGACGTTGGAGCGCGTCTGGGGCATTCCCTCCGACGACATCGTGGCGCTGGACAAGGCCGGCATCGACCGCAAGGCGCTGGCCGCCAAGGGCGTGCGCGTGTTCTACACGCAGGTGTTCCGCGACAACTTCTTCCACGCCGATGCGCACGCCGGCAACATCTGGGTCGACATCGATCCGGCGCGCCGCGACAACCCGCGCTTCATCGCGCTGGACTTCGGCATCATGGGCCAGCTGTCGGAAGAGGATCAGTTCTACCTCGCCGAGAACTTCATGGCCATCTTCAACCGTGATTACCGCCGCATCGCCGAGCTGCACCTGCAGGCGCAGTGGATGCCGAACACGGTGCGCATCGACGAACTGGAAGCCGCTGTGCGCGCGGTCTGCGAGCCGTACTTCACCCGTCCGCTGTCGCAGATCTCGCTGGCCGAAGTGCTGATGAAGCTGTTCCGCACCGCCCAGCGTTACCAGCTGACCCTGCAGCCGCAGTTGATCCTGCTGCAGAAGACGCTGTTGAACATCGAAGGCGTGGGCCGCCAGCTCGACCCCAACCTGGACATCTGGGAAGTGGCCAAGCCGGTGCTGGAGCGCATCCTGCGCGAGCGGTACAGCCCGCGTCGCGCGTTGAAGGAACTGCGCAAGCGCCTGCCGGAAATCATGACCCAGGCCCCGGACATGCCGGCCCTGCTGCACAGCTGGCTGCGCCAGCAGGTGGAAGGCAAGCATGAGTTGGCGATGCGCTCGCAGGACATCGTCAACCTCGAAGGCACGCTGCAGCGCATGCAACGTCGTGTGGTCACGGCGGTTGCCGGTGTCGGTTTGATGGTGGTGTCGGCGCTGCTGTACGGCCTGCAAGCAGGCGGTCCGCAGTTCGCCTCGGTGCCGCTGTGGTCGTGGGTGACGGGCGCGGTTGGTGCGATAGCGTTGGCTTCGGCGTGGTTGCGTCGATGAGTGATGTTGTCGATGAGGCAGTGGAAGCAGCGGTAGTTTTTGAACCGCTGCCGCTGCTGTACGAAGACCAGTGGCTGGCGGTGGTCAACAAGCCAGCGGGTTTGATGGTTCACGACAGCAAGCTGGCGCGTGGCGAAGATGATTTCCTTGCTGACCGCCTGCGCGAGCAGCTGGGCAAGCCGATTTTCCTCGTGCACCGGCTGGATCGCGCCACCAGTGGTTGCCTGCTGCTGGCGTTTGATCGCGAAAGCGCCAGCACCTTGGGCAAGACGCTGATGGGCGGCGAGGTGGAGAAGGATTACCTGGCGGTGTGTCGTGGCTGGCCGGCGGAAGATGCGTTCACCGTCGACCATGATCTGGACGGCGGCCCCGGCAAGCCGGTCAAGAAGCAGGCCATCACCCATTTCCAGAAACTGCTGGAAGGCGAGTTGCCGATTCCATCGACGGGCTTCCCGACCTCGCGTTATGCGCTGCTGCGTTGCCAGCCGCAGACCGGGCGCTTCCGGCAGATCCGGCGGCACCTCAAGCACATGTTCCACCACATGATCGGCGACACCAGCCACGGCGACGGGCGCCACAACCGCACGTTCCGCATGCAGGGCGTGCACCGCATGCTGCTGCACGCCGAGCGCCTGGCCTTTCCGCATCCGCAGGATGGCCACCGCATCGAGGTGCGTGCACCACTGGACCGCGAGTTCCAGAAGGCGATGGACCTGTTCGGTTGGAAGCTACCGGACTGAGGTAGTGCAGAGCCATGCTCGGCAGCGGCTTTCCAGGCGAAAAACCACCCCTCCCCAACCCTCCCCTTGGCTTCGCCAAAGGGAGGGAGTGTAGTGCCGAGCCATGCTCGGCAGGGGGCTTTCCCAGCGAAAAGCCCACCCCTCCCCAACCCTCCCCTTGGCTTCGCCAAAGGGAGGGGGTGTAGTGCCGAGCCATGCTCGGCAGGGGCTTTTCCCGAAACCCATCAGCACGCGCAGGTTTGTGGGAGCGGCG
>NZ_JASCOR010000269.1 GCF_029959445.1 Stenotrophomonas sp. PS02298
CGCAAAGGGAGGGGGCAAGGCTTGGCTCCCTCCCTTTGCGTCAGGCAAGGGGAGGGTTGGGGAGGGGTGCCTTCGCCTTGCTTTTACCTGCAACCAATTCCCACTCCCGAATCCCCAGTCCCGGCCCCAAAGCGCCGCCCCGCAGCGCAACAATTCAGCTACCATGCGAAGTCCATGCCCTTGATGGCCCTGAGAAAATGTCAAGCCCTGTCAAACCGCTAGCTACCCGTGAACGCCTGTCCGAAGTCCGCTACGAAATCCGTGGTGAACTGGCCCGACGAGCGCGGGAGCTGGAGGCCCAGGGCCGCAAGCTGATCAAACTCAACATCGGCAATCCCGGTGCATTCGGTTTCCGTGCGCCTGCACACCTGCAGCACGCCATCGCCGATGACATGGGCCGCACGGACCCCTATACCCATCAGCAGGGTCTGCCGGTCGCACGTGACGCCATCGCGTCGGCCTACGCCCGTCGCGGTGCGCCCGATGCCGTGGCAGACCGTGTGTTCCTGGGCAATGGCGTCTCCGAGCTGATCGACCTGTCGCTGCGAGCCCTGCTCAACCCGGGTGACGAAGTGCTGGTGCCCTCGCCGGATTACCCGCTGTGGTCGGCTGCCACCATCCTCAACGACGGTCGACCGGTGTATTACCGCTGCCGTCCGGAAAACGGCTTCCTGCCTGATCCGGTGGAGATGGAAGCGCTGGTGTCCTCGCGCACCCGCGCCATCGTATTGATCAACCCGAACAACCCGGCCGGCGCCAGCTACCCGCGCGAGCTGCTGGAGAAAATCGTCGCCATCGCCCGCAAGCACAACCTGTTGCTGCTGGTGGACGAAATCTACGACCAGATCCTGTACGACGACGCCCAGTTCCAGCCGGTCGCACCGTTGGCCGGTGATCACCCCTGCCTGACCTTCAGCGGCCTGAGCAAGGTGCACCGCGCCTGTGGTTGGCGGGTGGGCTGGATGCTGCTGTCCGGCGCCGGTGAGCAGCTGGGGGAATTCCGCGCCGCACTCGACCTGCTCAGCGCGCTGCGCCTGTGCGCCAACGTGCCCGGCCAGTACGCGATCGAAGCCGCGGTCAATGGCCCGGACACCATTTCCGAACTGTGCAGCCCCGGCGGCCGCCTGTACGAAACCCGCCGCGCGGTGATCGAGGCCTGTGAGGCCAGCGAGCACCTGTCGCTGGTGGCGCCTTCCGGCGCGCTGTATGCCTTCCCGGCCGTGATCGGTCCCGCGGCGCAGGGTTTTGATGACCACGACTTCGCGCTGCAGCTGATGGAAGAAGAAGGCGTGCTGGTGGTGCCAGGTTCCAGCTTCAACGTGCCCTACCGCAACCACTTCCGCGTCACCCTGCTGCCCGAAGCCAGCGTGATGCGCGAGGTCTTCGGCCGCATCGACAAACTGCTCAGCCGGCGCGCCGAAGCCGTCACCAAGGTGGTGCAGCTGAAGCCACGCAGCGCGGTGGGTTGATTGGACTTGATGAGCGATAACGCAGCCACCTCCACGTCCTACCTGGCGCTGGGCGACTCCTACACCATCGGCGAAGGCGTGCCGCAGGCCGCCACCTGGCCCTTCCAGCTCGCCGCCGCGCTGCGTGCGCAGGGCATCGAGCTGGACGACCCGCAGGTCATCGCCACCACCGGCTGGACCACCGACGAGCTGGCTGCCGCCATCGATGCCGAAGCCCCGCAAGGGCCGTACGCGCTGGTGAGCCTGCTGATCGGGGTCAACAACCAGTACCGCGGACGGCCGCTGGCCGAGTACCGCCAGCAGTTCGAACAGCTGCTGCAGCGCGCGATCGCCCTGGCTGGCGAAGACCCGCAGCGGGTGCTGGTGCTGTCCACGCCGGATTGGGGGTTTACCCCTTACGCGCAGCAGAACGGACGCGATTCGGCCCAGGTCGCCCGCGAGATCGATGATTTCAACGCCGCCGCGCACGCCTGCTGTGGCGATTACGGCGTGGCTTTCGTCGACATCACCCCGACCAGCCGCGACGGTGGTGAAACGGTGGAAATGCTGGCCGACGATGGCCTGCATCCGTCGGCTGCCATGTACGGGCGCTGGGCACAACTGGCACTGCCGGTCGCGGCCGGGCTGCTCAAGCCAGCATCCGCCGCTTGAACCGCCCGCAAGCCACCCCGGCGATGGCCGGCGAACGCGCGCGCGCGATTGCCCAGGCCTTCGCGCCCCAGCGGTTCTGGGGCCATCGCGGCGACTATTACTACGCTCTGCTGAAGCTGCGCAGCGACCCGCTTTACCCCGGCGTGCTCGACGCGCTACGCGGCAGCAGCGCGCCGCTGCTCGACATGGGCTGCGGGCTGGGCCTGCTGGCCCATGCGCTGCGCCAGGACGGTCAGCGCATGGCCTATCTGGGCGTGGACAGCGATGCTTCCAAGATCCAACGCGCCGCCAGCGCCGCCGAACGAAGCATGCTGCGCAGCGTCAGCTTCGCCCCGATCGATCTGCTCGCAGCTCTGCCAGCACACCAGGGCAACGTCGCCATTCTCGACGTGCTGCAATACCTGCCGGCGGCCGCCCAGCCGGGCCTGCTGCAGCGCGCGGCGGCGATGCTGGGCGAAGATGCACGACTGGTGATCCGTATGACCGTGGCTGACGGCAGCCGCCGCAGCGGCGTCTCACGGGTTGCCGACCGCGCCGCCAACCTGATTGGCTGGATGCGCTCGCGCCCCCGCGACTACCTGGATGTTGATGCAGTACTTGCCCATTTGCAGCAGGCTGGGCTGACCGTCAACCTCACCCCGCTGTACGGCAACACCCCATTCAACAACTGGCTGCTGGTCGCCCGACGCGGTTGAACCACGGTCAAGCCGTTTGCACCGATAATGGTGCCATTCCCTGCCGGCCCAACCGGGCTGGCGCAGCAACGAGATTCCCGTGAAGAAGACCTATAGCCTCGCCATCGAAGGCAAGCACCCTGACCGCCTGCTGGAAGCCAGCAAGCACGACATCCGCAAGTACACCAAGCGTGAGCGCGGCAAGGCCGTGCCGGCCGGCGCCGATACCTGGGGTTTCGACAGCAAGCTGGGCGTGGACGAAGCCTCGGCCAAGCCGGTGGGCTACGACGAGCTGTTCCGTGCCATCGACGCGCTGGTGGCCGCCGGCAATACCCAGTTCTACGTGGAAGTGCTGAGCAAGCCGGTCAAGCGCAGCCCGCGCCCGGTGGCTGAAGCCGCTCCGGCAGCAGAGACCGATTTCGAAGATTGATCGCCCAAGCCCCTGTGCCGCAGGCAAAAGGGGCCTGTTGTAGTGCCGAGCCATGCTCGGCAATGGGCTTTACCGGCAAGGCCTCTGCCGAGCATGGC
>NZ_JASCOR010000026.1 GCF_029959445.1 Stenotrophomonas sp. PS02298
GTGCCGGATGGTCGCGCTGTAGTGCCGAGCCATGCTCGGCAGGAGTCCTCCCGATAATGCCTGTGCCGAGCATGGCTCGGCGCAGTGCTACTTGCGCCGAAGCGCATTCGCTTCTTTGTGGGAGCGGCGTAAGCCGCGAAGCTGATGCTCGATCAGGTTGCGGGCCTGTGGGTGATTTCAATGGTGTCAGCTTCGCGGCTTGCGCCGCTCCTGCAGGTGCTGATGCGCCTCTGGGGGTTTGTAGGGCGGGGGCCTGCTGTGCTGATGCACTGCTGTGAAAGCCTCTGTCGAGCATGGCTCGGCACTACAGTGCTCGTGTTCCTGCGCGTCGCTGGTGCGCGCTGAAGGACGTATAGGGTGCGGTGGGGTGCCGCTGTAGAGTCGAGCCATGCTCGGCTGGAGCTCTCCTGGTAACGCCTCTGCCGAGCATGGCTCGGCACTACGGAGTGCCTGTTAAAAAACACGCATAAAAAAAACAGCAGGCAATGCCTGCTGTTTTTAGTATTGGTGCGCTCGGAGAGATTCGAACTCCCGACCACCTGGTTCGTAGCCAGGTACTCTATCCAACTGAGCTACGAGCGCTCAACATTGCTGTTGTAGTTTGAAGCGGTGCAGATTGAATCTGCGTTCTGACATGGTGCGCTCGGAGAGATTCGAACTCCCGACCACCTGGTTCGTAGCCAGGTACTCTATCCAACTGAGCTACGAGCGCGTCGTTGCCAGGAGCGAGATTATGCGGATTTGAGACGTTTGCGTCAACGCTTTTGTGAAAATTTCTTAATCTTCGGGATGAATCAGTGTCGAAGCCACGTTCTGCGGTGATTTCATCCAGTGAAAGTGGTCGGCGCGTGCACCCAGGTCACGTGACGACAGTACTTTCAGGCTGCGTGCCGACGTTGGAAGCTTGGCCAGCAGCTGCTGCATCGAACTGACCGGTGCCAGCCAATCACTGTCCAGTACCACGGCGCGCGTCGCTGCGGTGATACGACGCATGCCAGCTTCAAGGTCGATTGGCATCCCCTGTGCGGCGTAATGATTGCTCAGGCCCACGCGCGCCCAGTCGCGTATCAGTCCACGCGCTTCAGTACCGCCGAAACCGACGCGTCGGCCGGGCAGGGTGCCATTACGTTGTGCAAGCCATGGCAGGAAGCGATAGGCCAGCGGCAACAGCCAGCCACGCGGTGGCGGAAAGCTGCGCCACCAGGGCGTGCCGCTTGCGACCAGCCACAATGCGTCGAGCTCGGCGTCGCGTAGGCCGGCGTAACAGCAGCTGAGCTGACCGCCGAGGCTGTGGCCGCCCAACCGGAACGGCAGGCCGGGCAGTGCACCATGCACGGCTGCTTCGGCGGCCGGCAGATCGAGCTGTAGCAGTTCCTTGTAGCCCCAATCGTGGCTGCGGTCCGGGCGCAGAGTGCTGCTGCCGTTGCCGCGCCATTCGTGCAGGAAGACCGCAATGCCGCGGACGGCGAGGGCCTCGGCGAAAAGTTGGTAATGGCGCGCAGCCACGCCCAGCGCCGGCAGCCACAACAGGCAGGCGCGGGGCTGAGCGGGCAGGTAGGTCAGCAGTTCGAAGCTGTGGCCATCGGTGCAGTTGACTGGAACCGCCATTGTCTTGAAATGCGGGGAGTTCGTACTCATGCCGAAGGTGCCGCGCCAAAATGATCCAGCACCATCACTTCGCTGCGGCCCGGGTGATAGCCACCCTGCAGGCCGCGTGCGACATAGTCGATCGCCGCTTCGCAGGCATTGGCCAGCGACAGTCCGCAGCACAGCTGCGCCGCGATGGCCGAGGCCAGCGTGCAGCCGGTGCCGTGGGCATCCACCGGCAGGCGGACATGGCTGAATTCCTCGCGGCTGACACCGTCGAAGTAACGATCAACGACGCGGTTGCCTTCCAGTAGATGGCCGCCTTTGAGCAGCACTGCGCCAGCGCCCATCTCGATCAATGCGGCAGCTGCATCTTCGGCCTCGTCGCCATTGCCGATGCTGCGCCCAAGCAGGAGTTCTGCTTCGGGTGTGTTGGGTGTCAGCAGGGTGGCAAGTGGCAGCAGGCGTTCGCGCATCGCGCGCAGGGCGCTGTCCTCAAGCAGCTTGGCGCCGCTGGTGGCGACCATCACCGGATCGAGCACGATATGGGTGGGGCATCGCTGCTCCAGTACATCGGCAACCAGGTGGATCACATCGGCGTTGGCGAGCATGCCCAGCTTGACCGCATGGATGTCGAAATCGTCGAAGCAGGCGTCCAGCTGCGCCTGCAGGAACGGCAACGGTGGCACGTGCACGGCGGTGACGCCGCGGGTGTGCTGTGCAGTGAGGGCGGCGATCGCTGACAGGCCGTGCACGCGGTGGGCGGCAAAGGCCTTGAGGTCGGCTTGGATGCCGGCACCGCCGCCGGAGTCGGAGCCGGCAATGGTGAGGGCGGAAACGGGTGTGGAAGGGCTCATGCGTCGATTGTGCAGGGTTTGCCCGCCGCCTGCCTCAAGCTTGGCGGCGCGTTACCCATTGCCGGTACAGCACGTAGCCCAGGCCGGTAAGTCCGGTCAGTACAGCGGGGACAAGCAGTGCGTCGTACTGCCAGCGTGCGAACAGCCAGGCGCCGAGGATGCCGCCGGCCAGGAAGCCACTGATGATCAGGCCGCTCAGGGTCAGTCGGTGCATCGGCACCGGCAGGCCGCGCAGCAGGTGGCCCAGGCCGATACCCAGGTCGGTGAACATGCCACTCAGGTGGGTGGTGCGAACGACGGCGCCACTGAAGGTGGTGACCATCGCGTTCTGCAGCCCGCAGGCCATGGCGGCAGCCAGTGCGCCCCAGATCTGCTGCTGTTTGAACAGCGGGATGGCCAGCAGCAACAAGGCTGATTCCAGCGCCAGTGCGATGCCGTAACGGCGGCCGAGCTGCAGGGTGCTGTCCTGGATGATCAGGCCGCTGAGCACTGCGCCAAGGGCAAAGGCGATCAACAGCCCCCACAGGTGCCCGACCGAGCGCCAGTCGGCATGCGCAAGGGCAATGCCGAGCTGGCTGGTGCTGCCGGTGAGGTGGCTGACGGCTTGGTGTTCAAACCCCAGGAAACCGACAACGTTGACGATGCCGGCGACGCAGGACAGCACGATGGCGCCAATCCAGACCCAGGTGGGCAGGCGAACCTTCATACCGACGCCGGATCAGGGCTTGGACAGCGCGCCGTTGCGCTCGATGCTGGAGAACGTGCCGGCTTGTGGGTCGTACACCGCGCCCCAGAACTGCGCGCCGCCATCACAGACACGGATCGCCTCGCGGGCAGGGTTGATGTCGCTGTGGTCGGGTAGGGTAAAGGCGTTGATGTAGATCAGGCGCTTGCCGCTGGACTCGAAGCCCACGTACTGCCGGCCGGACAGGGCCGGCTCGGCAATGCTGGGTTGCAGTTGTGCCAGCTGGCTTTCCAGTGCGTCGATATCGGCGCGGCTGGGCGCCCAGTAACCGGTGACTTCACCGGCATGCTTGGCCGGGCTGTCGCGCGAGCAGGTGTCAAGCACCTGCGCGGCGACCACGGGGCGGGTGACAACCCAGGACTGTCCGGTTTTGACCGCCGTCGGTACGCTGCCGGGGCGCGTGTTCGACGGCGTGCAGGCTGCCAGCGTGAGTGTTGCCGCAGCCAGCAGGGACAGCGTGTGCAGATGTTTCACAAAACCTCCGAAGCGTAATCGGCCAGACGCGAGCGTTCGCCCCGGCGCAGTGTGATGTGCGCACTGTGCGGCCAATTCTTGAAACGGTCCACCGCATAGGTGAGGCCGGAGGTGGTTTCGGTGAGGTAGGGCGTATCGATCTGCTCGACGTTGCCCAGGCAGACGATCTTGGTGCCGGGGCCGGCGCGGGTGATCAAGGTCTTCATCTGCTTCGGGGTGAGGTTCTGCGCCTCGTCCAGGATCAGGTAGCGCGACAGGAAGGTGCGGCCGCGCATGAAGTTCATCGAGCGGATCTTGATGCGGCTGGCCAGCAGGTCATTGGTGGCCGCACGGCCCCAGGCGCCGCCGTCCTGGTTGTGGGTCAGCACTTCCAGGTTGTCGGTGAGTGCGCCCATCCACGGTGTCATCTTTTCTTCTTCGGTGCCGGGCAGGAAGCCGATGTCCTCGCCCACGCTGACCGTGGCGCGGGTCATGATGATCTCGCGGTATCGCTGGGTGTCCATGGTCTGCGCCAGGCCGGCGGCCAGTGCCAGCAGGGTCTTGCCGGTGCCGGCGGTGCCGAGCAGGGTGACGAAGTCGATCTCCGGGTCCATCAGCGCATTGAGGGCGAAGTTCTGCTCGCGGTTGCGCGCGGTGATGCCCCACACCGAATGCGAGCCGTGGCGGAAGTCGTTGACTACCGACAAGGTGATGCGGCCATCGCCCTCGACCTTGCTGACCTTGAGCTCTACTTCGTCGTCGCCGGCCAGGTAGGCGTACTGGTTGGGATGCCAGTCCTCGTCGTCGGCGGCCTGGATTTCGTAGCTGGTGCGGCCCTTGTCGCTCCAGCTGCGCAGGCTTTCGCTGTGCTTCTTCCAGAAATCCTCCGGCAGCACGGTGGCGCCGGTGTAGAGCAGGCTGAAGTCGTCCAGCGCGCGATCGTTTTCGTAGTCTTCCGAATCGATGCCGGCGATGGCGGCCTTGATCCGCAGGTTGATGTCCTTGGAGATGAACACCACCGGGGTTTCCGGGTGTTCTTCTTTCAAGGCCAGGATCGCGCCGAGGATGGCGTTGTCCGGGATCACCTTGCCAAAGCTCTTGCCGGCCTCGAAATGGCTGGTCTGGAAGTAGAGGTTGCCGGCGCTCTGTGCGCCGCGTAGCTGCAGGCCCTTGGGTCGTGCCAGCGGCACGCCGTTCTGCACGCTGCCGATGCCGGCCTGTTCGATCAGCTCATTGAGGAAGCGGCTCACCTGGCGGGCATTGCGGCTCGCTTCGGTGGTGCCCTTCTTGCCGTTGTCCAGCTCCTCGATCACCTGCATTGGCAGGTAGACATCATGTTCCTCGAATTTGAACAGCGCGGTCGGATCGTGCATCAGCACGTTGGTATCCAGTACGTAGATGCGCTTGCCTCGGGTCATCGTCTATTCCTGGTGGCGGGACAGGGTCACGCCATCGCACCTGCTGGGCAGGGCGATGGCGTGGGTTGGAACGGGATGTGGGTCACTTGGTTTGAGCGGCCTTCAGTGCTTCAAGCACGGCATCGGCATGGCCGGCGACCTTGACCTTGCGCCATTCCTGCACGAGCTGGCTGTCAGGAGAGATCAGGAAGGTGCTGCGTTCGATGCCTCGCACCTGCTTGCCGTACATGTTCTTCATCTTGATCACGTCGAAGGCGCTGCATAGCGCTTCGTCGGCGTCACTGATCAGTGGGAACTTGAAACCCTGCTTGGCGCAGAAGTTGTCGTGCGACTTCACGGAGTCGCGGGAGATGCCGAACACCTGTGCACCGGCGCGCTTGAAACTGGGAAGCAGGGCGTTGAAGTCCAGGCCTTCGGTGGTGCAGCCGGGGGTGCTGTCCTTCGGGTAGAAGTACAACGCCAACCATTGGCCGGCGAGTTCGCCGAGGCTGGTGGTGGTGCCGCCGGACAGGGCCAGGGGCAGGGCTAGGGTGTTTCGGTCCAGGGTATCGCCGATGTTCATCAGATCCTTTCCGGAGCCTGGGGTAGTTCGATTGCAATTACATGAAACGCTGCGCGCCTGTGATGGGCGCGCGAATTTCAGAACTTCATCGGGTCCATGATCGCGTCCAGGTTGAGGTGGTCGCAGAACTCGAGGAAATCGTCGCGCAGGGCGGCGATGTGCATGTTGGAGGGTACGCCAATGGTGATCTGCGCAGAGAACATTTCCGCGCCGGTCTGCATGGCCTGGTAACGGGTGCTCTGCAGGTTCTCGATGGTGATGCCCTGGCGGTCGAAGAAATCGGCCAGCTGGAACAGGATGCCCGGCTTGTCGGCGGCAACGACTTCAACGATGTAGGGCAGCAGGTTGGACTGCGCCTGCTTGGCAGCGGTGCGGTACCAGACCAGCTTCAGGTTCTCTTCGCGCTCAAGCCGGGTCAGCATGGCTTCGAGCTTGGCGACGGCATCCCAGGAACCGGTGGCCAGGGTGGTCACCGAGACATCGCGGCCGACCGTGGACAGGCGGGCATCGACCAGGTTGCAGCCGCTGTCGGCAATTCGACGGGTGACGGACAGCAGGGGGGACTCCGGATGCGTCGTATAGGCGTTGATCAGGAGGTGGTTTTCGGTCGGCAGCGGCCGCGGCGTGGTGTCGGTCAAGGTGGTTCCGGGTGCTAGGTAAGTCTGAACAACACCGTTTGGGGGTTGTTCGCTGGTGTCCAGCATACTTGCCCGTGCTTTCGACCGGCAAGTAACATGCCTTCGGTCACGAACCCGCCGCTCGGCGGGCTTCTTTACCCCCACGAAGAGCGACTGACCCTTTGTCCATATCTGGTCTCATCACCGCGCTGGCGACGCCTTTCAAGGCTGACGGCGCACTCGATCCCGACGGCTGGCAGCGCCTGCTGGCGCAGCAGCTCAAGGGCGGCGTCCAGGGTGTGGTGGTAGCTGGCTCCACCGGCGAAGCCTCCACCCTGTCCGACGATGAATACGATGGCCTGCTGCGCAGCGCCGTTGCCGCCATTGGCGGCAAGGTGCCGGTGCTGGCCGGGACCGGCCTGTCCGGCACCGCCAAGACGATTGCTCTGACCAAACGCGCGGCCGCCAATGGCGCCACCCATGCGCTGGTGGTCACCCCGCCCTATGTGCGGCCCACCCAGGAAGGCCTGCGTCAGCATTACCTGGCCGTGGCCGAACACGGTGGCCTGCCGGTGCTGCTGTATAACGTGCCCGGGCGCACTGGCTGCGACCTGCTGCCGGAGACCGTCGCCGAACTGGCCGCGCATCCGAACATCATCGGTATCAAGGAAGCGGTGGGCGATACCACCCGCCTGAAGGCCCTGCTGGAGCTGCGCAGCGACAGCTTCGCCATCCTCAGTGGCGATGACGGCTCGGCAGCCCGTTCCATGTTGTCTGGCGCCGATGGCCTGATTTCGGTCGGCTCCAACGTGCTGCCTGGCGCCTACCGTACCCTGTGTGACCTGGCCCGCGCCGGTCAGCACGAGGCGGCCGAGGCCTGGGATGCCCGCCTTGAGCCGTACCACGATTTCTGCGGTGTCGAGTCCAACCCCATTCCGGTCAAGGCGCTGCTGCAGCGCATCGGCATCGGTGATGGGCTGCGCTTGCCGCTGCTCCCGCTTTCCGCGCAATACCACGCACATGCCGATCATCTGGCCGCTGACGTGGGTGCGTTGGAAGAACTATCCAGCCGCTGATCCGGCGGCCTTTGAACTCTGGAGATTCACCCATGCGTCAAACCTCTACCGTTCGCGTGTTCTCGCTGGTGCTGCTGGGCGTGGTCACCGCCGTGGCCACCTCTGGCTGCTTCTTCAAGCGCGGTGCGCGCGGCGACTACGCGCTGGCCCCGGAAGCACGTCCGCTGGAAGTGCCGCCGGATCTGAACCTGCCCAACACCTCTGGCTCGGCGCCGATCCCGGCACTGGCCTCGGCGACCAAGCCGGCGGCTGCCCCGGCCGCTACCGTGGCCTCGTCGCAGAGCGGTTTTACCGTCAGCGGCAGCCGGGACGACGTGTTCGGTAAGGTCGGCGACGCGCTTGCCGGCGTCGAAGGCCTGACCATTGCCAGCCGTGCGCAGTTGCTGGGCAGCTACGATGTCGCCTACGAAGGCAGCAACTTCCTGGTGCGCGTGGTCGCAACCGACGCTGGCGCTTATGTGTCGGCGGTCGATCCGCGCGGCATGCCGGCCACTGACGCCGCTGCAACCAAGCTGATCGCAACGCTGAAGGCCAAGCTGGTCGGTTGATCGCGCTGGCGGGGCAATAAAAAATGTCCGCAGTCAAGCGATTGTTGAAATCAGCCTGATGGCCGGAAGTCTATATGGGGTGCGGGTTTGGCTCTACTTCGGGCCGCCTTGCGGGGCTGTGGCGTTGTGGGCTGGGAGCCACATAGGAGCTTCGCGGTAGAAAGCCCGAGCGTGCTGCATCGGGGGCGGTTGCCTGCAGGCGGTAGCCGCGTTTGGTCTTCATAGCCCAATCGGTCGCCGTCCTCCAGAATGAAGAACGCGCAGCCTTGGGCTGCGCGTTTGAGGGATGGCCGCCAGCGGAAACCGGCATCATCAGCTTGGCTTCGGCGGCGCGGCCTTGCCCGCGCCTCCCTTCCTGAATCCCCGATCTCCGACCATGAAGGCTTCTAGCATGTGCGGAATTAGCACCGTGGCATCGACCGCCTCGCCGTAGGTCTGCGCGTGCAGCGTAGCGTAGCGGTCGAGGTCGGCTTTCAGGCTGGCCGGGCAAGCAAAAGTCAGCTTCGTGGATTCCGTTTTCGGCAGCGGCCCGAGCCGTAGCTTGCGCGTCGTCATCGCGAAGTCCCCCTGTTGAAGAAAAGTGGCTGGTACGGCCGCAGCACCAGATCGCGGTTGACGATGATGCGAACCGGCAAGCCGGGGCGCTCCGTCAAGGTGGGCTGGATGTTGAGGTTGCGCCGGGTCATCTCCTGACCGACCTGATTGATGCTGTCCTGGGCGCTATCGCGGCCGGCGATGATGACGCGATCACCGTCCTGCCGGTTCTCCGGCGCAGCCAGTTCGGCACCGATGCCCAGTAGCGTCGTCAGTGCCGCACCGGCAAAGACGCGATCCCAATGCCAATCCACATCATCTTCCAAGCCGGCGTAGCCGGCCGGATCGGTGCCGGCCAAGTTGTCGAGCTTGAGCGAAGACGTGTCGGGCAGGATGATCCGGTTCCACACCACTTGCACGCGGCTCTGCCCGTAGCTGACCTGGCTGTTGTATTTGCCCAGGATGCGTGACCCCTGCGGGATCAGCAGGAACTTGCCGGTAGCCGTGTCATAGACCGGCTCCGTCACTGTGGCGATCACATCGCCCGGCAAGTCCGACTTGATGCCCGTCACCAGCGCCCCGGCGACCACCGTTCCGGCCATGACCTGATACGGCGACGCCGGCAGCGTCAGGTTGCCGGAATCACGGGCTTCCGTGGTTCCGGCTTTCTGGAATGCCTCTTTCTGGTCTTGCCGGTTCTGCACGGCGGTCGGGTCGGCGGGCTGGGCCGCCGTCGACGCAGGCCCGGCCGCCAGCGGGTCGAAGGCCGCATTGGCGGTGAAGCCCGGCGCAGCGGCTACCTGTGTCTGCGCCACCGGCGCGGCCTTCTGCGAACCAGAGCGGAAGAACACCGCCGATGCCGCTGCTGCTTCGGCTTCCTTGCGCAACGCGTCGTTGGGGTCGTTGCCGGGGGCCGCGTAGGCGGCCGTCACCGGCTGCTGCGACTTCACAATGGCCGGGCCAAGATCGCCTGGCAGCGGCGGCCCCAACTCCGGCACGGATGCCGCCAAGGGGGGCGGCAGCTTCGAGTAGTCCGCCGGCAGCGCGTCCAACCCTTCGGACTTCGAGACGCGATCGACGTTGTAAAGCTCGGTCTGCTCGCCTGCACCGCGCCGCTGCGGTTGCAGCGACCACATCAGCGCGCCGAGCACAGCGACCGAGAGACCGCCGACGAGGATGGCCAGCGTGCGCCGGTTCAGGCGCGTGACCGGGCGCGGTTGGGCGCGCAGCGCAACTGCCTCGGGTGCCACCTTGCCCGCATGCGGCGTGGCGAGGTCGGGAGTGTCGTCCTGGCTCATGGTCAGTTCCTCCGCGCCAAGCCATCCGTGCGTTCGATACGCACCACGTCACCCTTGTCGCCGCCCAGGCGCAGTTCGGCCGCGCCGAACAGCCGATCCACGATGTAGTAAGGCGAGCGAAAACGGTAATTCACCAGTTGTCCGTCGCCCTGCGCGCCGATGACGAACAGCGGTGGCAGCTCGCCTTGGGCGATTCCCGGCGGGAACTGGATATAGACCTTCTCGCCATCGTCGAAGGCGCGCAGCGGCTTCCACGGCGGATTGCTGCCTGAGACGGAATATCGGAAGCGGATCTTCTCCAGCGACAGTCCGGTATCGACCGGTGCGGCGGCGCTAGCCGCCTGCGACTGGCGCTGCAAGGCCAACATCCGGTCTTTTGGGTAGTCCCAGGACACCGACGCCATCCATGCCTTTTCCGTCGAGGTCAGTTCCAGCAGGTATGTTCTGCGACTGGTGGTGATGACCAAATTCGTCTTGAGGCCTGAGCGGATGGGCTTGACCAGCACATTGATGCGCATCGCGTCGCCGCTGCCGCTGGACGTGTCACCGACGATCCAGCGCACGGTATCGCCGGCTGCGACCGTCACTAGTTCCTCGCCCGGCTGCAAGGAAACCACGGTCACGCGTCCCGGCGCGGCATAGACTTGGTAGAGCGCACCATCGGTGAAGGGCCACACCTGAATCGCATTGACGTAGCCCTCGCGCGTGGGCGCGATGCGCGCCTCGGCATTGGCACGGGAAACGCGCACCTTCTCATCGGCCGGCTCCGGCTTAGCCGGGGCCGCGTCCAACTCGTGCAGCGGCTTCAACTGCGCTGGCAGCGCCAGCGGCTCGGGCATGGCGACGACTTCCACTGGAGCAGGCGGCTCCGGCAGCGGCTGTGCCTGCACCGGCTCATCGAGCGAAATGGACGGAGGCGGCTTGCCCTGCGAAGCGCAGCCCGACAGGGCCACCACGGTCAGCGCGAAAGCGTATAAGCGGAAAGACAGGTTCATGGCTTGGCTCCTTCAGAAGAATCCAGTTCGCGGCTCCACGACAGGCCGTTGACGTAGATACCCAGCGGGTTCTTGCGCAGGCGCTGTTCGGTGCGCGGGGTTTGCAGGACGGTGGAAAGCACCGCGTTCCATCGCTCGGTCCCGGCGGGGGCACCGTTGATGAACCGTTGCTCCGTCCAACGGACGTTGAACGAGGCATCGCTGGCGCGTACCACGCTGGTGATCTGCACCGTCACCGACTCGCGGCCAACACGGGCGAAAGGATCGTTCTTGCTGGCGTAGTCGTTGAGCACCGCCGCGCCTTTGTCGGTGGTGTAGTCGTAGGCGTCCAGCCAGTTTTGCCGCACCACGATGGGATCGATAGACAGCGAGCGCACCAGCGTCACGAAGCGCGCCAGGTGGTGCGCGATCTGCGCATCGGCGGGCCGGTACGGCGTGGCGGCTTCGCCGACGGCGCGCACCTGCCCCGACTGATCGACCTCGATGACGTAAGGGGTGACGATGGACTGCGCCGAGCGCCACACCAGGCCACCGGCCATCAGCAGCGCAAGCGTGAGGCAGCCGAAGGCCATAAAACGCCAGTTCTTGGCCTGGACGCGGGCCGAGCCGATGCGCTCGTCCCACACCTGCGCGGCGGATTGGTACGGGGTGGCAGGCTGCGGCGTGTCGGCATAGCGCACCTGCGGGCGTTTGAATCGCATAGGGTTCTCCTTGGTGGTCAGGTATCGGGTCACGCATCGGGGCGCAGGCTTGGGCCTTGCCCTGAGCCGCCGCCGTCGCCACTGCGCAGCGTGTGGGCTGCGGTGGTTGCGGCATGGGTGATCTGCTGGCGGCGGTGCATCCGCTTTGCCCAGGCGGGTTGCTCTTGCTTCGGCGCGCTGGCTGCGCCTTCGCCTGCGGCGGCCTGGCCGGAACCGGCAGCGCCGACATCCGCACCGTTCCATCCTGCCCGGAAGGAGTCGGCCACCTTCTGACCGGCAGCGGAAGCGCCCGATGCAGCTCGGCGGCCTGCCGCTTGCGCGCCGGTCTTGGCGACATTGCCGAGGCCCGCAGCCGCGCCTTTAGCCCCGCCGCCCGCAGCGGCGGAACCGGCCTGGAATGCGGACTTGGCGCTGCTGGCCGCCGACGTGGCGGCGCGTGCGCCGCTCCCGGCCAGCTTTGCGGCGGCCGGGGCCATGCGTGCGCCCGCCATGACGGCACCGCCCACGCCGGTCGCGGCGGCACCGATGGCAACACCCGTGCCTACCGCGCCGACGGCAGCGCCCGCCATCGCACCCGCGCCGAGCTGCGGCGCACCGGACACAAGGCCCGTGGCGATGCCGGGGCCGAAGATGCCCAGCGCCAGCAAGGCAAGCGAAGCCAGCATCACGACAAGCGCATGGTCGATGGAAGGCTCGTCGGGATGAACCTGGAACTCCGCGAACAGGCCCGAGCCGATGCCGACGATTACCGCCAGCACCAAGACCTTGATGCCTGACGAAACCACATTGCCGAGCACCTTTTCCGCGAGGAACGAGGTTTTGTTCCAGAGCGCAAACGGGATCAAGACGAAGCCGGCAAGCGTGGTCAGCTTGAACTCGATCAACGTGATGAAAAGCTGAACCGCGAGCACGAAGAAACAGAGGATCACCACCAGCCAAGCGATGAACAGCACCACGATGGGGTCGAGGTTCACGAACACTTCGGGGAAGCCGGCCATGTCACCGATCTGGTCGAGGATCGGCGCAGCGGCGTCGATGCCGGTCTTGGCAAGCCGACCCGGCTGCAAGAAGTTCTCCATCGTTATGGCCGAGCCAGTGGCGGTGATGCCTAGCCCGGCGAACGAGCGGAACACGATGCTCGACAGCCAATTGAAGTTACCGATGATGTAGGCGAAGGCACCGACGTAAAGCACCTTGCGCAGCAGCTTGGCGATCACGTCCTCGCCCTGGCCGGTCGCATGGCTCATGGCCCAATACAGACCGGCAATGGTCATGTCGATGACAATGAGAGTGGCCGTCAGGAACGCGACTTCGCCTTGCAGCAGACCGAAACCGGAGTCGATGTAGCGCGAGAAGGTATCGAGGAATCTGTCGATGATCGTTACGTCGTTCATGGCGTGTCCTCCGCAGCGGCGAGCGACGCATCACCTTCCGGCGCGTCGTCGGTTGGCGTGTCGAAACTCGCCGGAATCGGCGGCAGTTCTGCCAGCGTCCGGTATTCGTCCGGCCCAGTCTGGCCGGTGAAGAAGCGCCGCCGGAAGGCTTCGGCAGCGGCGCGACAGGTGTCTTCGCCTGCGGTTTGCCGGTCGGCTGCGCATTGGGCGCGCAGCGCCTTGAGCCGCACGGGATCGGCGGCCAAGGTGGCGGTCAGGTCTTCAGCCGGCTGCTGGCCGCATGCGGTCAGCAGCACGGCCAGCAGGACAGGAACGCATCGCATGGCCGCCTCCCGTCAGTTGTTGTAGAAGTTGACGGACTGCGGTGTGTACGGCGTGCCGGTGCCCAGGAAGCGCCGCCGCACTTCGCGGGCGCGCTCGGTGGCCGCTGCCTGCCGCGCCAGCTCCAGCGAGGCCGCCCTGTCTTGTGTGATCTGGAGCTGCTGGGCCTGGATGGACTGCTTGGCCTGCAAGGCGAGAAGCTGGTTCGTTGCCTGCATCGCTTGCAGCGCACCCGTGGCCGATTGGCTTTGGCTCACGAGGTCGGCCAGCGCGCTTTCGTCTTGCGTCAGGTTCTGCGACACCTGCGCCTGCATCCGCATCGCGGTGTGCAGGCCGTCGAGCGTGTTCTTCCAGCGTTCGCGTGCGTCCTGTGCCATGCGGTCGCCGCTGATGGTGGCGGCGTACTGCTCCGGGTACAGGCGCGAGAACGTGGCATCCATGCTCTGCACGTCGTAGGCCAGCCCTTGCGCCTCGGCAATCAGGCGTTCAGTCGTGGCGAGCGTCGAGCGCAGCCGGTTGACGATGTTGAAGTCGAGATTCGCCAGGTTGCGCGCCTGGTTCATCAACATCTGCGCTTCGTTCTGGAGCTGGTTGATCTGGTTGTTGATCTGCTCCAGCGTGCGGATGGCAGTCAGCGTGTTCTGCACCAAGTTGACGGGATCAACGAAAGTGAGCGCCGCCGCTGGCTGAGCGAGCATCAGCGAGCCGGCCAGCGCGGCGGCGAGCGAAACGGAAAGTACACGGGTCTTCATGGCGAAATCTCCAGGGGTTGAGTAGCGAGGAAAGAAGCCGCCGACGGCGAGGACGGCAGCAGGTCGGCGGCCCAATCGAGGCCGCGATGGCGTAGCCACGCACCGGCGAAGCCGGGAGCGCCGGCCTGCGTCAGCACTCGGTCAATGTCGCGTTGGTCTTGCGGTGTGGATGCGCCCGAGAAGGCGAGCGCGGCTGGCCCCAGGTCGAGGTCGAACAGACGATTGCCCAGGCGCGATTGGTAGTA
The DNA here is from genome assembly GCF_029959445.1 of Stenotrophomonas sp. PS02298. Taxonomy (GTDB): domain Bacteria; phylum Pseudomonadota; class Gammaproteobacteria; order Xanthomonadales; family Xanthomonadaceae; genus Stenotrophomonas. The sequence continues at coordinate 14,104 of NZ_JASCOR010000026.1, forward strand.
GTAGTCGCGCTTGGGCTGCGCGGTGGCGACGATTTCGATTTGCCGACTGTTGAGGCCAAAGCCCTCGTAGACCGTGCGAATCTGCGGCTCGGTCGCCTGCGGGTTGGGCAAGAAAATCCGGCTCGCGCAGCTTTCGATGATCGCGGGCGCGATGGTCGAATCCTTGATGTCGGCAAGCGACTGCGTGGCGAAGATCACCGACACGTTTTTCTTGCGCAGAGTTTTCAACCATTGCCGGATGCGTGCCGCGAAGGACGGTTCATCAAGGAATAGCCAGGCTTCATCGAGAATCAGCAGCGTGGGAGCACCGTCGAAACGTGCATCGAAGCGGGCGAACAAGTAGCGCAGCACCGCTTGCACGGCGGCGGGGCTGTGCATTAGCTCTTCCATCTCAAAGCCCTGCACGTCGCCGCTGCCGAGCCGGTCGCGGTCGGCATCCAGTAGCTTGCCGTGCGCGCCGCCCAGCACATACGGCGACAATGCCTGCCGCAGCGCGTTCGATTGCAGCAGCACCGAAAGCCCGGTCATCGTGCGCTGCTCCACCGGCGCACCAGCGAGGCTGCCGAGCGCCGACCAAATGGCGGCTTTCTCGTCGGGGCCGACGGTCACGCCTTCATGCAGCAGGCGGCCTTCGATCCACTCGGCGGCCCAGGTGCGATAGCCTTCGCTGTCGATACGGGCCAAGGGCTGAAAGGCAATGGCGCCGTCCGCGCCGAGGTCGTAGTGTTCGCCGCCCAGGCCCAGCACCGTCGCCCGCATGGATCGCCCCATGTCGAAGGCGAAGATGCGCGAGCCGCCATAGCGGCGGAACTGCAAGGCGAGCATCGCCAGCAGGACAGATTTTCCCATGCCCGTCGGCCCCGCGACCAGCGTATGCCCCACGTCGCCGATGTGCGTCACCAGCCGGAACGGCGTCGCGCCATCCGTGCGCGTGACGATCAGCGGCGGGCCGTCGAGATGGGCGTTTTTCTCCGGCCCAGCCCACACGGCGGACACCGGCATCATGTGCGCCAGATTCAGCGTCGAGACGATGGGCTGGCGCACGTTGGCATAGGCATTGCCTGGTATGGACGACAGCCACGCATCGACTGCATTTAAGGTTTCGGGGATGGTGACGAAGCCACGTCCTTGGATGACACGTTCCACCATGCGCAGCTTTTCGTCGGCTACGGCAGGGTCGTCATCGAACACCGTCACCGTGGCGGTGAGGTAGCCGAAGGCGACTTGATCGCTGCCAAGCTCTTGCAAGGCGGCATCCGCGTCGGCCGCCTTGTTGCTGGCATCCGTGTCCACCAGCGGCGATTCCTGCTGGAAGATGGTTTCGCGCAGTAGCGCAATGACATTCTTCCGTTTCGCAAACCACTGGCGACGCAGGCGGCCCAGCTCCTTTTCCGCCTCGGCTTTATCGAGGCAGAGAAACCGGGTACTCCAGCGATAGGCAAAGCCCAGGCGATTGAGGTCGTCCAGCAGGCCCGGCCAGGTCGAGGTCGGAAAGCCCCGCACCGACACCACGCGCAGATGCTGGTCACCCAGCATGGGCGCAAGGCCGCCGACTAGGGCGGAATCGGCCAGCAGTGCGTCGAGGTGGAAAGGCACCTCGGGCACGGCCAGCCGGTAGCGCCGCGTGGACACCGTGGCGTGAAGATAAGTCAGCGTCGCGGCATCGTCCAACCAGACGATTTCTGGCATCACGCCATCGAGCAGGTCGAAAACCCGATCCGTTTCTGCCAGGAAGGCGTCAAGCCGACCGCGCCAGTCCACACCATCGCCCGGCGCGTGCTCGTAGAGCAGCTTGGCTGCACGAGCGCGGGATTCCTCCGGCGGCAGATAGGCTAGCGTCAGGTGATAGCTGCTTTCGTAGTGGTTCCCCGATTCCTCAAAGGCAGCGCGGCGTTCTTCGTCCACCAGCCAGGACAGCGGTTCGGGAAAGTCGGAATGCGGATAGTCCGCGGCCGACTGGCGCTCGGCTTCCACGAACAGCGCCCAGCCCGAACCCAGCCGGCGCAACGCGTTGTTTAGCCGTGCCGTCGTGGCGATCAATTCGCCCTGCGTGGCGCTGTCCAGATCAGGCCCGCGAAAGCGCGCCGTGCGCTGAAACGAGCCATCCTTGTTCAGCACCACGCCCGGCGCGATCAGCCCAGCCCAGGGAAGCCAGTCGGCCAGCAAGGCGGGCCGCTGGCGGTATTCGGCAAGGTTAAGCATGGCGGCGTCTCCTACACGTCCAGCAGCGGCTTGTGCTTGATGTGCCGGGCGAAGACCTGCATGAACTGCGGATCGACCCTCGCGCCCCACACGGCCAGCGAGTGACCGACGATCCAGAGCACTACGCCAGGAATCCAGAGTTGCAGGCCCAGCCCGACGGCAGCGGCTAGCGTGCCGTTGGCAATCGCCACCGTGCGCGGTGCGCCGCCCATCAAGAGCGGCTCGGTCAGCGAGCGATGTAGCGGCACCTCGAAGCCGGCCGCGAAGCTATCCGGGCCACTCATACGACAGCCCCGCCGGAGAAGCTGAAGAACGACAGGAAGAACGAGGACGCGGCGAACGCGATGCTCAAACCGAACACGATCTGGATCAGCTTGCGAAAGCCGCCCGACGTGTCGCCGAAGGCGAGCGCGAGGCCCGTGGCGATGATGATGATGACCGCGACGATGCGTGCCACCGGCCCCTGAATCGACTCCAGAATGGATTGCAGCGGGCCTTCCCACGGCATCGAGGAGCCGGATGCCTTCGCCGTGCCCGCCGTCATCAGCATGACTGCGGCCAGCAGCAGGCCGTGGTGCGCGGGGCCGGCCAGCCGCCGCAGGCGTGCGATGGTTGAAACCGGATTTACGGAATTACGGAAAGCGTGAACGTGCATCTGCGTCATGGCAGTTCTCCAGGTAGGTCAAGGGACGAGGAAGGCGCAGCGGCATCGGCTGCGAGAGGAACCGGCATCAGCTCGGGAAACGGTGTTTCCAGCGCGTCCGCCAGGCGATAGCCGGTGCCGTCGAAACCGACGACACGGGCGATGCTTTCGACGCGGCGCTTGCGGCCACGCCCGGCGATGTGGATCACGACGTTGACCGCCTCGGCGATCAGCGCACGCGGTGGGTTCACCGCCACTTCAAGAATCAACTGTTCGAGGCGCAGCAGCGCGCCCAGCGCGGAACCGGCGTGGATGGTGGCGATGCCGCCGGGGTGGCCGGTGCCCCACACCTTAACCAAGTCCAGGGCTTCGCCGCCGCGTACCTCGCCGACGATCACGCGGTCGGGGCGCAGGCGCATCGTGGCCCGCACCAGCTCGGTCATAGACACGACGCCAGCGCGGGTGCGCAGCGGCACATGGTCGCGGGCTGCGCATTGCAGCTCGATGGTGTCTTCGAGCACAAGCACGCGGTCGCCCGTGGCGGCGATCTCCGCAAGCAAGGCATTGGCGAGTGTGGTTTTGCCGCTGCTCGTCGCCCCGGCGATCAGGATGTTCTGGCGCTCACGCACGGCGCGGCGCAGGAACTCGGCCTGGCCTGTGGTCAAGATGCCGTCGGCCACATAGCGATCCAGCCCGATGATGCTCACGGCGCGCTTGCGCAGCGCGAAGGCTGGGCCGGGCGCTGCGGGCGGCAAGATGCCCTCGAACCGCTCGCCGGTTTCGGGCAGCTCGGCGGTCAGCAGCGGCCGCCCGCGATGCACCTCTGCGCCGACGTGCGCAGCCACCAGCCGGATGATGCGTTCGCCATCGTCTTGGGACAGCTCCACGCCCAGCGGCATGCGGCCCGATGACAACCGATCCACCCATAGGGTGCGGTCGGGGTTGAGCATGATTTCCACCACGTCGGGGTCGGCCAGCGCAGCGGCGATGACTGGCCCCATTGCCGTGCGCAGCATCTGGATACGGCGATCCAGAGAGGTTGCGGCGGATGAGAGTTCGGGCGGGGTTTGCGGAATGGCGCTCATGAGGCACGCTCCTGCGCTTCAGCCAGTGCCTCCGCGTCATCCATTCGCGCCGGGTCTGGGTGCAGTTCTTCCACAACGTCGCGCACCAGGCTGCGGCCACGCAGCAGGTGGCGGCCGAGCCGCTCCACGAATTGCTCGAAACGCGCTTTGCCTTGGGCGCGAGCTGCGTCCTGATGGGCTTCGGGAATCGGGGTGCTGACGGTCAGGAAGTAGCGGATGAACAGCGCCAGTGTTTCGATCTGGATGTTCTGGTCGCGCTCCATGCGCTCGGCCTGCCGCGACAGGCGATCGAGCCGCTTGGCGATGGCCGCCTCGCGCTGGTCGCCAGCATCGGGCGATAGCCACGACGCGAGCGCCGCCGCGACAATGGACGACTTGGACACGCCTTTCTTGGCGGCCAGTTCTTCGAGACGCTTGGCGTGCTCGGGCTGAATGAACAGATTGAGGCGGTATTGGCTCATAAGTCGATTCCGTCGTTGGGGTCGAGGGAAGCCAGCCGGGCCGTGCGCTGCATGGCCGGGTCGAGCTGGCCGGGAAGCGGCAGCGGCAGGTCGTCGTCGTCATCGAGCAGAGTCAGGTCATGGCCGGCGAGCAGCGGTTCGGGGCTGTATTCGCTGACTTCGGATAGCTCCGGCTGTCGGCGTGGGCCGCCGTCATCGGCGGTGCCTGTGCCATCGCCGGACAGGCCCGCAGCCCGGACCGTTGACACGGCTGGGATCGATAGGCCGCTCCAGTCGTCGGGCCGGGCCGGTGGCGCGTCCGCGTATTGCCCGGCCGCGAGCACAGGCGGCGGTAAAACGCGGTTCTTGAAATTCGCGTCGGCGTAGTAGCGCAGCTTCTTGGCCTTGATCGGTGCCACGCTGGACACCATCACCACAGCTTCCTCAGTCGGAAGCTGCATCACTTCACCGGGCGTCAGTAGCGGGCGGGCCGTCTCCTGCCGCGACACCATGAGGTGCCCCAGCCACGGTGCCAATCTGTGCCCGGCATAGTTGCGCTGCGCGCGCAGTTCGGTAGCGGTGCCAAGCGTTTCGGAGATCCGTTTCGCAGTGCGTTCATCGTTGGTGGCGAACGTCACGCGGACATGGCAGTTATCCAGAATCGAATGGTTCTGGCCGTAGGCTTTGTCGATCTGGTTGAGCGATTGGGCGATAAGAAAACTGCGGATTCCGTAGCCCGCCATGAAGGCAAGCGCCGTCTCGAAGAAGTCCAGGCGGCCCAGCGCCGGGAACTCATCGAGCATCAGCAGCAGCTTGTGGCGGCGTTCGATGCCGTCGCTGCCGTCGAGCGATTCGGTGAGCCGTCGGCCGATCTGGTTGAGGATCAGGCGAATGAGCGGTTTCGTCCGCGAAATATCCGAAGGTGGCACTACCAGATAAAGCGACACCGGATGCTCGGACGCGATCAGGTCGGCGATACGCCAGTCGCAGCGCGAGGTGACTTCGGCCACCGTGGGGTCGCGGTAGAGGCCCAGGAACGACATGGCGGTGCTCAACACGCCGGAACGCTCGTTGTCCGACTTGTTGAGCACTTCGCGCGCCGCCGAAGCGACGACTGGATGCGGGCCACCACCTTCCACGTTCACGAGGTGCTGTGTGGTCATCATCCGGTGCAAGGTCAGCTCGAAGGGGCTGGCCGGATCGGAGAGGAAATTGGCGACGCCGCGCAGCGTCTTGTCCTCGCCCGCGTAGAGCACATGCAGGATGGCCCCGACCAGCAGCGCGTGCGAAGTCTTCTCCCAATGGTTGCGCTTCTCAAGCGCGCCTTCTGGATCGACCAGAATGTCGGCTATGTTCTGTACGTCACGCACTTCATGTGCGCCGCGCCGAACTTCTAGCAGCGGGTTGTAGGCCGCCGACTTCGCATCGGTCGGATTGAACAGCAGGCAGTGTGAGTAGCGTGAGCGCCAACCTGCGGTGATCTGCCAATTCTCGCCCTTGATGTCGTGGACTACGGCGGATGCAGGCCAAGAAAGCAGCGTCGGCACCACAAGGCCGACGCCTTTGCCTGAGCGCGTGGGCGCGAAAGTGAGGATGTGTTCCGGGCCTTCATGCCGAAGGTACTTGCCATCGTGCTGACCGAGGAACACGCCGATCGGCTGCGTAAGGCCGGCTTTGCGAATGTCCTCCGTACTTGCCCAGCGTGCCGAGCCATAGGTCGTGACTAGGCGTGATTGACGAGAGCGCCAGATCGACATGCAGACTGCGACCACCACCGCCAGCAAGCCACTGCCACCCGCTATGGCACCGCCCGTGTCGAAAACGCGTGGCGCGTAGGCATCGAAGAAGAACCACCACTCAAACAGCTTCCACGGGAGGTAGATCGGTGTGCCGAGGAAATCAAACCAGGGGGAGCCAAGGCGTACCTGATAGCCAAGGGCTGCTGCCGTCCATTGTGTGGCGCCCCACACACCCGCGATCACGATGCCGAATACCACGGCTATCTGACCGAACAGCACATTCGTACCTTGCATAGCCCCGCCTCCAATCTCTCCTACGCTGATTCCCTTGGGAAACGCGGCTTAGAAATGTGCCGCAGGCGTCAGGATCGGTGCTGGCTTAGTGCCGGTCAAAGACCGTTTGGGGCAGAAAGGTCGATAAGAAAGAATGAATTCGCGCTGTGTCTAGCCAGGGAGTGACTCCGTAAGCGCCGGCGAATATCAGCGTGCCGAACAGAAGATTCAGGCAGACTAGCGAATTGCTGAATTGCTGAATTGCTGAATTGCTGAATTGCTGAATTGCTGAATTGCTGAATTTCAGAATTTGGGGGATTCTTTGGGCGGTGTGTATGGCGTTTTTCCGTCACCGTAGAACCGCTTACGTGTTGCCTCCGCTACCCGGTTGCAAAGCAGTTCGCCCAAAGTAGGCCGATCCGTCTTGCATTGCTGGCGCAACTTCTTGAGCTGTTCCGGGTCTGCCACCAGCTCTTCTACTGTCGGGGTTTTCTTTTCTGCACTAGTGGCTTTGTGCGGTTTATCAGATTGACCGCATGCGACTAGCATTGCAGCGACGAGCGTGATGGCGAGTCTCATGGCATCAATTCCTCCGGAAGATCGGGATTTCGGCTTTTTGTTGACCTGAGAAACTCTGGCAATTCGATGGCCTGTACTCGCTGAATGAAGCGCGCAAGCTCGTCAAACGGATCGCCTTCAAGTCTGAGTAGATAGGTCGTCAAAGGTGGTACGCGTGTCGAAAGCGGCCTCGCCACGACTCCTGGCTCTCGGGAGGCTGCAATGTGTGCAGCCCCTGTAAGTCCGAGTGCAAAACCGGCAGATACCAACGCCATCATCAGGTCGAAAGTGGTAACCCGCTCGGCAACTAGAGGCTGCATTTCAGCCCGGCTAAGTACTCGCTCAATGTGCTTGGCGTGGCCCTCGCACACTTGAGGATCAGATAGCACTAGCGGGTAGCGCAGCAGTTCATCCAATGGAATTCGCTTAAGAGCCAGCAACGGATGCCGAGCTGGCAGCGCCACCATAAGCGTGTCAGTCCACGCGGGAAGTGCGACGATTCCATCACCTACGTCGTCGGACTGTGCAAAGCCGACGTCATACAGGTCGTCGTGCAATCCTTTGATTTGTTGGGATAGTGGCACCTCAAAAAAGCGAATCTCAACCTCGGGCTCCTCCTCGCGACACAACGCCAATAGGGCTGGTAAGCACAGTAGTGTTGCGCCGTCTGACAAGGCGACGCGGAGTTGTCCATGAAAGCCATTTTTTGCTGCCTTCACGCAGTCCCGCGCCTGTTGCAAGGATGCGAACACCCGAGGTGCGTGCTCCATGAGCATCAACCCAGCTCGTGTCAAACGCGTGCTTCTCGTGTTCCGAATAAAGAGCTGTGCTCCTAACTCCTCTTCGAGTTCTTTGATCGTGCGAGACAGTGGGGACTGCTCAATATGCAGTTTCGCAGCGGCGCGAGCGAAGTGAAGTTCCTCGGCGAGCGCCATAAAACAACGTAGATGTCGAATTTCCATGCGTCCCCTACTAATCGTCGATCTATTCAGTATTTAAAACTCGCTGCCATGCTGCGTTCTTCCAACTCAAGGACTCAGGGTGAAGATTGCAGATTCACATGCTCTGGCGAACCAGAAAGCGCTTTAGCGAGAACACCCCATTGCACGGCTGCGTCGGCGCGAGCACGGACCAGAGCCGCTCGCTGGGACAAGGTGCCACGCTCCGCTTCTGCAACAACGGTCGCATCCACCTGTCCCGCCTCAAAGAGGCGTCGACTGCGGTCAAGGAGTCGATCAGCGACGACAAGACCATCGACCTGATGCTGCAGAGAAGTCCGCTGGGTCTGCCAGCCCAGATAAGCGTTCTCCACATCCTGAAGCGCAAGCAAAACCGTGCGTTCCAGGTCAGCCTGTGCGCCGCGACTGCGTGCTGAGCCCTCGTCGATTCCCGCTTGTATTGCTCCACCGTCAAAGATCGGAAGCGTCACACCCAAGCCCAGAGAGAAAATGTTCCCTGCCACACGTGTTCCGTTGTTCTCGAAGCGTTGGCGCCCACCACTCAAATCGAGCACAAGTTTGGGGAGCCGCTCGCCTTCTGCTGCGTTCCATCGCGCCGTCGCCGCTGCAAGACGCGCCTGCGCGGCTCTGACGTCGGGGCGCTGCTGCAGCAATTCGCCTGGCACGCTTCTGGGAGTCCAATCGGGCATGGTGAGAGAGGCAAGCGCAGGACCGCTGCCAAGCGCCCCCGGAATCCGGCCAACGAGCACATCCAAGGCATGCGTTGCTTCGCCGCGTACGCGTCGCAACTGCTCTTGCTCCACCCGGAGGGCGATGACCTCGGAACGCGTGCGTTCAATGTCAAAGCCCGTAGCTTGACCTGCCTTGAACTTCTGCTCTGTCAGACGCTCAAGGCGCTCGGCGACTTGAAGTCGCTCTTTTGCCAGATCTTCCAGCTCTGCCGCCTGCCGCTGCTGCAGTGCAGCGGACACTGTCTCAAAGGCGATCTGCCAACGTGTCGCGAACCAGTTCTGTTCGACAGCAACTGCGTCCATCCGTGCGCCATCAGCGGCATGCGAGAGGCGGCCCGCTAGATCAACTTCCCATGAAGCCGACAGCGGAAGCCTGGCATCGCTGCTGATGGTCGGTGCCAAAGAAAAGTCGCGCGCGCGCGTTGCTTGGGGCGTGAGCGCCAAGCTAGGGAACATTGAAGCGCGTGTACGTCGGGTGATCGCCACAGCTTCATCAATCCGCGCTCTTGCAATAGCGAGATCGGTGTTGTGCTCCAGCGCGTTGCGCACCAGCGCGTCAATCAGCGGATCACCGTACGCCGTCCACCACTCGGCCGGGAGTGCTTGTGCTGGCACCTGCTGCACAGCCAGACCCGCTTCGTTCATGAATTTGGCCGGAACCTCAACGCGTGATGTCTCCACCCTGTGAGGCGAGTGGCTGCACGCGGCGAGAAGCGTGATCGATAGGAATGCAACAGCAGTAAGGCCGCGGCGGGCGTAGGGATCGGACATGTTGAGCCACTAGGTTGTGAATTGAGGAGGCCGTCTTGACGGGCATAGTTCATGGCGTGTACTATACCGTCCAGACGATTCAAAAATCAAGCATCTTTGGAGTTTCACCATGGCAACTCGTATGAAATCAAGCCCAGAGGAGTCGCATTCGGCGGACAACGGCGCTGAAGCCCCCTCCATCTCTAAGAAAGCGCAACAAACACGGGAGCGCATCCTTCAAGCTGCGCGTGACGTAGTCATGGAGGGAGGTGCCGGGCACCTAACGCTTGACGCGGTCGTTGCACGGGCAGGAATGAGCAAAGGTGCGTTCCTGTACCACTTCAAGACCAAGCGCGATCTGCTCCTCACGATGATTGATGACCAGGTCTCGGCGTTTGATGGCGGGCAGGAAGAGCGAGAGCTGCCATTCGTCGGCGATCCAGACCCTTGGCTATCCAGCCAGGTCTCGGCTATGCCTGACGGCGGGATGCAAAAGATGAGCGCTGCATTGCTGGCGGCCGTGGCTGAAGACCCCACGCTGCTTGAGCCTGTGCGCGGCTGGTACCGCAGGCAGTACGAGAACGCGAGCAAATCTCCACGCGGCACCGATATCGCCGGAATCGTTCTATTTGCCTTGGACGGAGTCTTCCTCGCCGAAATGATGGGTTTTCCGACGTTTGCTGCCGAAGACCTTTCTCGACTCATGCACACCCTCCAGGCGCTCGCCCGCGGCGAACTGGAACTCACCCCTATTGATAAACGCTGATGAAAGGCCTTCCCGTGTCTTGCACTCCCTTTAAATCCCAGTCCTGGCAAATGCAGAAAGTCGGCCTCGCGTTTGTTCTGCTCGCATCGCTTGCCGGCTGTGGTAGTCAGAAGGAGCCTGCTTCCGATCCACCGCGAGCGGTCAAGCTGCTCACGGTGGGGGATGTAGGTTCTGTGGCCAATCGCATTGAATTGAGTGGTCTAGCTCGCTCCAGTGAGCGGAGTACCTTGGGGTTCGAGACTGGCGGGCGTATCAGCAAGCTTCATGTGGACGTGGGAGATCGCTTCTCTCGCGGACAGCTTCTGGCTGAGTTGGATGTTCAGCCCGAGCAACTCCGCCTAGAACAGGCTCGGGCGACACTCGCTGCTGCGGAAGCCGCATTGGCAGACAGAATCGTGCAGACAACGCAGCAAAGGGGGCTGCTTGAGGGCAACGTAATCTCCCCGGCTGCATTCGAGAGTGTGAAAGCACAGTTGGTTGCAGCTGAAGGCCAGGTGCGCAATGCAAAGGCCGCATTCGGCCTTGCCGAGCGTGCGCGAAGGGGGGCCGCCATTCATGCGCCATTCGACGGCGTCGTCGCGGAGAAACTCGCTCTGCCGTTCACAGATATTGCAGCCGGAGCGCCGGTGCTTCAAGTGGATGGACTACGCAGCGGCGTAGAAGTCCTTGCGACTGCATCGACGACCCAGGCGGCAAATATCAAAATTGGGCAGGTCGCCGAACTGCGCCTGAGCGAGTCAGCAAGTCCCGTTCGTGCTTCGGTACAACGCATCGGCTTGCGTGCTGAAAATGGCTCACTTTTACCTGTCGTGCTCGTTCCTCAAGATGCTACTCTTGCGCGCAGTCTTCGACCCGGGTCTGCCGTTCAAGTATTGCTGAAGGCACCGGAAGCGAAGGATGCCTCACCAGATCGTCTGATGCTTCCCTATTCGGCACTGGTGCTCAGTGAGAAAGCAGGACAAGCCGCAGTGTTTGTATATGACGTGACCGGAAAGAAGGTGCACCGCCGGGAAGTGCAATTCCAGAGCGAGCCAGGCGGCGACAACGTTCGCGTTGTGGGCGGCCTGAAGCGCGGCGAGATGGTAGTCGCGGCTGGCGCGAGTTGGCTGACGAACGAGCAACAAGTCACCCCACTCAAGGCCACGACCCAATTGGCCGGACGCTGACCCGCTACAGGAAGACTTCGCTATGAAGATCACAGAAATGGCGCTGCGCGCCAGCAGACTCACCTACCTTGCCGCGGTCATCATTCTTGTTGCCGGCATTGCCACGTTTCTCAATTTCCCTTCGCAGGAAGAGCCATCGGTCACGATTCGAGATGCGGTTGTTGCCGTTCTGAACCCTGGCATGCCAGCCGAACGTGTTGAGCAGTTGATCGCGCGTCCGATCGAGGAGCGTTTGCGGGAGCTGGCCGAGGTCAAGCGTGTAACCACAACCGTTCGCGCGGGCGGGGCCGTCATACAGGTCACGATCTGGGAGCGGTACACCGACCTAGCCCCCATATGGCAGCGCGTTCGCGCGAAGGTTGCCGATGCTCAGCCTCTGCTTCCACAGGGTACGTTGGGGCCATTTGTCAACGACGACTTCGGCCGTGTTGCCGTGGCCTCCATTGCGGTGACCGCGCCGGGCTACTCCATGGGCGAAATGCGTGTGTCGTTGAAAGAGATGCGCGATCGCCTATACGCGCTTCCCGGCGTTGATCGCATCAGCTTCTACGGCTTGCAGGAAGAGCGCGTCTATCTCGAATTTGATCGACCAAAACTAGCCCAGCTTGGATTGACCCCACAAGGGGTGATCGATCAACTCGTTAAACAAAACGTCGTGCTTTCAGGCGGGCAAATCGCCATCGGTGGCATCAACGCTTCGCTGGCTGTTAGTGGAGAGGTTCGCGACGCCGCTTCGCTGCGCGCGTTGCCGATCATGATGGCGCAAGCTCAGGGTGCGCGCGGTGCTTCGCCTGCTCCTTCAATCTCACTGGGAGAGCTTGCGCGCGTGCAGGTACAACCTGCAGATCCTCCCGAGTCTGCTGCAGTCTATAAGGGCCAGCCTGCCGTAGTGATGGCAGTGTCCATGACCTCGGGCCAGAACGTGGAGCAATTCGGCGTAGCCCTCAAATCCCGTGTGGCCGAGCTTGAGAAACTTCTGCCCGCAGGTTTCGAGCTCTCCTATGTGACATTCCAGGCAGACGTCGTCAAACGTGAAATGGGCAAGATGAACCAGGTGATGATCGAAACGATTGTCATCGTGCTCGGCGTCGTCGTCCTTTTCCTGGGATGGCGCACAGGATTCATCGTCGGGATGATCGTGCCGCTTACCATTCTGGGGGCACTGATCGTGATGCGCGCGCTGAACATCGAGCTGCAAAGTGTTTCGATGGCAGCCATCATCATCGCTTTGGGGCTCTTGGTAGACAACGGCATCGTGATTGCCGAAGACATTGAACGGCGCTTGGCAGCCGGTGAAGACCGCAAACAGGCTTGTCTCGAAGCGGGTCGTACCCTCGCACTGCCGCTGCTGACGTCCTCATTGGTTATCGTCATCGCCTTCTCCCCGTTCTTCTTCGGCCAGAGTGCGACGAGTGAGTATCTGCGCTCTCTCGTCATTGTCCTCGCGCTCACGTTACTCGGATCTTGGCTGTTGTGTCTGACCGTCACTCCACTGCTGTGCTACCACTTCACCAAAGTGCATCATCAACCGGCGAATGACGCGCAAACCTACAACACACGCTTCTATCGCGGCTATCGCAAGTTGCTTGAGTGGGTGCTTGACCACAAGGCGATCTACGTTGGTGTGATGACGGGTGCATTGGCCGTAGCTCTGTACGGATTCACGACACTGCCATACGACTTCTTGCCGAAGTCCGACCGAGTTCAATTCCAAATACCGGTGCAGCTCGCCCCTGGAACGGATTCACGGCTCACTCTTGCCAAAGTGAAGGAAGTGAGCGGCTGGCTCGGTGATCAAGAAATCAACCCCGAAATCACGGATCACATTGGCTACGTCGCTGACGGTGGGCCGCGCTTCATCCTTGGGCTCAATCCCCCATTGCCAGCATCGAACATCGCGTACTTTGTCGTGACGGTCAAGGCAGGCACCAACATTGACGTCGTGATTGCCCGAACTCGGGCTTACTTCGCGCAGCATCATGGAGATGTACGCGCAGAGCCTCAGCGGTTCTCGCTAGGCACTACCGAAGCCGGCACAGCCGTCTACCGGGTCAGTGGGCCGGATCATGAGGTGCTGATGAATGCGGCGGCGAAAATTGAGTCCGCGCTACGGGAGCTGCCAGGTACGGCCAACATCAAGAACAACTGGGATACCCGTGTCGGCCGTCTCGATGTTCGGGTCGATCAAGATCGTGCGCGACGTGCTGGCGTCACCACCGACGACATAGCTGCCTGGCTTGGCACCCGCTACATCGGCCAGTCGATCTCTGTGATCCGAGATGGCGATACCAGCGTGCCAATCGTGATGCGCGGGACGTCCAATGATCGGCGCAGCACTGCGGACGTTGGTTCGACGACCATCTATCCAGCGTCGGGTGGCCAGCCGGTTTCCCTGGCGCAAGTGGCCGATGTCACGCTCGCTAGCGAGCCGTCTGTGATCCAGCGCCGCAATCTCATTCGTACAGTCACAGTTCAGGGGCAGAACACCGCATACACCGCGCAAGAGATCGTGGATCACCTCGCACCTCGGATCGCCGCAATTGAACTACCTGCAGGCTATGCCATAGAGCTTGGTGGAGAAATTGAGGAATCGGCTGAATCGAATGCATCGCTCACGCACTACATGCCGTTCGCTCTTCTGGCGATGTTGCTGCTATTCATCTGGCAGTTCAACTCCTTCCGCAAGCTGATCGTGATTCTCGCAACGATTCCCTTCACGTTGATTGGGGTCGTGATTGCACTGAAGGCAACAGGCACTCCTTTCAGCTTCATGGCGACATTCGGGGTGCTTGCGCTGTTCGGAATCATCGTCAACAACGCCGTTCTTCTGCTCGAACAAATTGAACACGGCCTCTCGGAAGGTCTCGCCCGACATGAAGCCCTGGTGGGAGCTGCGATGCAGCGGCTGCGTCCAATCGTGATGACCAAGGTGACCTGTATCGCGGGTCTCGTGCCCCTGATGTTGTTTGCGGGGCCGCTGTGGAAGGGCATGGCCATCGGCATGATCGGTGGTCTCGCACTTGGCACGCTCGTGACGCTTGGCCTGATTCCGTTGCTCTACGAGGTGCTGTTCGGAATGAAGTGGCCGGGCAGCAAACGGAGTCACGAGGCGGTACAACAACCAGTGCAACCGGTCTGATCCCTCAGCGTAACTGTCCACACGCTTCCCCCGATCTCTCTCGTGGCCGGAGAGATCGGGGAGACAGATTCTCGCCATCAGAGAGTTTAAGAAGAAATCAGAAGCAGAGCGAATTGACCGCCTACTGCCTATTCTTTGATGCTTTGATGCTTTGATAATCAATTTTCACTGAATAGATTTGGAGAAATATATGAACCCGTTGTCATGGAATCCATGGTTGGTTCTACTGATTGCCGGCCTGTTCGAAATCGGTTGGCCACTAGGCCTCAAGATGGGTGCGGCCAATGCAGCGATGCGCTACGTGGGGCCGGCGATTGCAGTTGCCTGTATGGCAGCCAGCGGCTTTTTCCTATGGTTATCTCTTAAACAGATCCCCATAGGAACAGCTTATGCGGTCTGGACCGGCATCGGTTCGCTGGGCGCGTTTTTCGTGGGCGTGTATGTGTTCGGCGATACCGCCTCCTTGATACGTTGGGTTGGAATTGCGCTGGTTGTTGCTGGCATCGTCTGTCTGAAAATGGGATAAATGAAAATATATATGAAACGCCCTATTTCATTAATCCATTTTGTGCTGCTGGCAGGCCTCACGGCAACCTTATCTGGCTGTGCTTCAAACGGAATGACTCGATCAGGGTTTCTTGGTGATTACGATGTATTGGGAAAAACGAAGTACGAAAATGTTCTGCTCTTCAAGGCGCCAGGCTTTGAACCCAGTCGTTACCGGGAAATATTAGTCGAGGATGCTCAGGTAGTGACGGCAACTGGACGCATAGGTGGGCTTGAAGCTGAGCAAGTGCGAGAGCTTCTCGATCACGTCAACAGTGAACTGCGACATCTCCAAACTAAGTCCGAAGCTCCCGCATCGTCAGGCCGCATACGTGTGCGTGTGGCAATTACGACCATTGAGACGCCCAATAGAGCAGTCAACACCCTAACGACGTTGCTTGTTGGACCAGTGACAACTGGGGGAGCTAGTTTGGAGTTTGAGGCAGTAGATGAACAAACAGATCGTCGGGTGGCTGCTGCTAGCTGCTTCGAGCACGGCAACGCTCTCGCGGATTTCAAAGGCTCCTACACACTGCTCGGGCATGCAAAGTCTGCAATCACCACCTGCCTTGAACGGATCAATAGCGCTTGGAGAAGTGCTGGCTCGTGAATAGCTGCTATTCCATAACTTCGCGCGGATCGCGAGGAGCCTCATCAAGGGGATTCGTAGGGTGCCGTTCTTGTAACGTCTGCAGCATTCTGGAGTGGCTCTGCTTCGTCGCAAAATTGCCGGCGTTTCTCGTTCTTGTCTATTCGAAACGCTGCGTGGTGCTGCTTGCAGAGGTAAAGCGCCTGGAGGTGTGTAAATTCACACGATGGAGTTTGGCCGGTGTGCTGGCAACGGTAGTTCTGACAGGGTGTTCCACTTACCGTCCTTGGATCAACCCGACACTTTCCGACGCCGCCTTAATGTCTCTCGCCGAGAACGACCAACGCATCAGGCCGTCGGAGGTCAACCAACCGGTGGTTGTAGCGGTGACACTGTCAGGCGGGGGCGCTCGGGCGGCGGCCTTCGGCCTGGGCGTGCTGCGCGAACTCAAGGCCACACGCTTCGCGCTAGAGGGCCAGGAGACCACTCTGTTGGATCAGGTGTTCCTGGTCAGCGGAGTGTCGGGGGGCAGCATCCTTGCCGCGCACTTCGCGGCCTTCGGCGATGCCACGCTGACTCGTTTCGAGCCGGATTTTCTGCTTGTGCCTTTTGAGGGGCGACTCATACGTGAAGCTCTGTGGCCTGAGCGTCTTTATAGACTAACTTCACCTTGGTTTGGGCGCAGCCAGATCCTGGCTCAACGCTTGGACGAACTTTTTGAAGGCCGCACCTTTGGTGACGTGCGCCGACGACCGGGCGCGCCCGAACTGATGATCACGGCAACCGACCTCACGACCGGTGCCCCTTTCGATTTCACCACCGAGCAATTCCGGCTAATCTGTTCCGACCTCGATGCAACGCCGCTGTCTTTCGCGGTGGCGGCCTCGTCGGCAGTACCGCTGGTGCTGTCGCCCGTAACGGTGCGAAACAACGCCAATACCTGTCCGCCGCCTCTCCGATCTTTGCCTGTCAGAGGGCAAAATTACAGATCACGCATCCTGCAAAGCGGCATAGACAGCTACCTCAATGCGCACGATCGGCCCTATATCCACCTCGTGGACGGTGGTGTCTCCGACAACCTCGGCGTACGTCTGATGCTAGACCGGCTAGTAGCTTCGGGCTCAATGAGCGCCAATTTCTCGGAGGTCAAGCCCGGAAGCTTGCGCCGACTCGTGTTGGTGACGGTGAACTCCGAACGAGGACTGAGCGAGAGAGTGGACAGTAGCGACCGAGTTCCCAGCACGACGCAAGTACTTGAGTCGCTGATCTTCGGTGCCGGCGCTCGCGAGACCCAGGTGACGCTGGCCATGCTTAACGACGACCTGCAACACTGGCGTTCCGAGATTGTCCGCACCCGTGGCCAAGCGGACAGCCCCTTTGCGGCCGACGCAGAAATCTACGTAGTAAGCGTAAGTCTGAACGACGTGCCGGACGACAAGATCCGGCATTCGCTGCTGCGCGTGCCCACAGCCTTCACGATCGAGGCTACGGATGTCTTGGACCTGCAAACTGCGGGAGGCGAAGCACTGAGGCAATCCAAGGAGTTTATGGCATTGATTGAATCTCTAAGAAGAATCACAGCAGCCAAGCAGACTGCGCCTGGTACTCAGCTTCCCTTGATATCTAACTGATACCGATACTGGGCTTTCGTCCAAGTTCCCAAGAGGCACTTCCGCCGATAACCTTTGCGGCAAGCTGTTGTCCCAGTCGCGGCTCAATTACCGGCCGCCACGGCACAAGGCTGAACCCCATGCCGTCATCGAGCATCGCGTAGCGCCCGCTGGCGAGCATAATGGAACGCCGGTAGATACCGGCTACGCGCTGCCCGTCGGCCACCGGGCGATGCTCTAGGCCGGTTTCCGCCGCAATGTCTTTCGCGGCCTGCACTAGTTCCCGATTGCGTAGCGTGCCCAGCAGGTTGCGCGCGAGGATGACGCGCTGCCCGCGGCGCTGTGCCAGCCCCTGTTCTTCGAGGAAATCGGCTCGCTGCTGTATGGCCTGCTTGGTATCACCGCCAAAGCCCAAGTTGCCCAGCCCACGGCCACCGCCGATCAGTTGCTGGTCAAGCCAAGTCGCGCCGATGACGCGGGCCTGCCGTTCAATAGGAAGGTGTGATTTCAGCTCTACGGCTACATCGCCCAGCCGTTGCGCGTCGTATTGGCGGCCACGCTCGGCCAGGTCGTCCGGTACCTTCCATAGCCCTTCGGCCACGCGCTCCACGATGCAAGCCCGGCGCAGGGCTTCCAGCCGCCGGACATGAGCGGCGACGACTTCCTGCGGGTCGCGTCCGGGCGTAGCCCGGCCCTGCTCGATTACCAGGTGATGATCGGTGCGGTACAGGCCATCGCTCGCCAGCGAGGCGATGTTCTTGTCGGCCGTGCGCACCTCAGTCGAACCCTTCACCTCTACCACAGCGCCCGTGGGATAGTTCGCCAGTTCGTCGCGGGCGTTCAGTGCAACGTAGTGGGCCTTACCGTCCGTGCCGTCGATGATCAGATAGCCTCGGTCGTGCAACTCATCGGCAAGCCCCTTCGCGGCCACGCGGCCGATGAGGCTGCGACCATCGTCGCCCGGCTCGAACACCGCCAGCTCACGCGGCTGGCCGCTCATGGCCCGCTGCATCGTTCGGATGATGTCGCCACGCTCACCCAGGGCACGCAAGGTCTTCTCGGCATCGGCATGAATGGCCCAGGTGCCGGGCTGCACCTCGTCGGCTAGGCCCAGGCGCTGCAAGCGTTGCAGGCGGCCGATCAGCAGCAGGCGCTGGCGTTGCAACCTCGGCTCGTTGAGCCGTTCGACATGCACCCGGCCATCCTCGCCGGTCTCGCGCTGCAAGGTGCGATCCAGGCTCGTCCACCGCTCCTGTTCCACCTCGCGCCTCAAGGTCTGCTGAATCTCCAGTTCGGTGCGCGGCCCCAGCCACTCGGTCGCCAGCTCGGCGGCGCGATGGCGGAAGCCGTGGGCGATGTAGTCACCCGCGATGATGAGGTCTTTGCCGGTGTCGTCGCGCCCGCGCACGATCAGGTGGGTGTGCGGGTTGTCGGTGTTCCAGTGATCCACCGCCACCCAATCCAGCCGCGTGCCCAGGTCGGCTTCCATGCGGCTCACCAGATGCCGGGTGTAGGTGCGCAGGTCGTCCAGCTCGGCCCCGTCCTCGGGCGAGACGATGAAGCGGAAATGGTGCCGGTCGTCGGCGCAGCGTTCCTTGAAGGCGTCCAGATCGGCTTCGTCGGCCTGTGGCCCGTAGCCCCGGCCCGGTTCGCCATCGCGACCCGCGCCGTCGCGCTCGATGTAGCGCAGGTGCTTGGCGAGCGATTGCGGGCTGGCCCGCTGGTGATTGACCAGCAAGGTCTTGATGGTCACGCGCCGCGACATGGGCATTAGCTTCGCCCCGGCGAAGCGCGCCGCCGTGTGGCCACGTCCGAGCCGAGAGCCGGGCCGCTGGCCGGTGCCAGCCGCGCCAGGACGGCGTACTGCCGACTTGCCGCTGCTGGCTTTGCCGGCCTGCTTGAGCACCTTGGAAACGAAGCTCTGCCCCTGGCCCTTGCCCCGGTTCTTCGGGGCGCTGGGGCGCACGCGAAAGTCGTCGTCGCGGCTGTCGGTCATGGCTGCGCTCCCCGCAAGCTTGGGCGTGTCCTGTCGTGCGAAGCACGCGGACATGCCAGCATTGGCGCGACCCTCGCGCCAAACGCGGCACGGTGGCGAAGCCGCTCCGTGCCGCGTTCCCCCCATGTGCTGACTGGCTTTCGACGCGGCCAGGTGCCGCGTCCTTTTGTCTTGCCTTCCGCCTTTGCCCTTCGCTGTCGCTCCAGGCAACGGCGGCCCGGCGGCGCTGCTGCGTGAACAGACAGCGCGCCGGCGAAAGCGCCAATGGCCGCAGGCCGGGCGCGTTCGAGGCAAGACGCCTGAACGTTGGACGGCTGCGCCGGATGCTGCGCGACGTGCGGTGCGAATGCACCGGCACGACAGGCGCAGCGACACTGAAGCAGCCAGCAGAACGACATGCCCGATGGCACGTCAGAGCGCAGCGAATCGGCGGCCATCATGGGCGTATCTCCGGCCACACCGGATGCGCAACGCCGATCACGGCGGATGCGCTGACCGGGCCGAAATAGCGGCTGTCGAACGATGCTGGATTCGTCACGCTCAACAGGAGCAGTTCGCCCGGTTCAAGGCGGCGGCAAAGCTGCAAGGACGGCAGCGCCCGGCCCAGCCGGTCGGCGGGCAGTACGGCGGCCGAAGGCACGCCGTCGATGCGTACCTGACCGGCGACGATGCAGACGTGTTGCGGCGCGACCGCGCCCACACGTTTGAGCAGCGGAACGCGCGTCGGCAGGTAGCCGCGCTGCGCAGCGAGCGCGGCAGCCGTGGCCGGAAGCGGCACCAGCACGATGCTGTCCACGGACAACGGACGTGGCAGCGAGGCGGTGCGCGGGTCGAACGGGTCAATGCGATACCAGCCGACCGCCACGCTGTCGGACGGGTTGTAGGTCAGACGCGGCAGCGGCGACACGAAAGCCGCCCAGGCCAGCGCAGCGAAGCCGATGGCGGCCAGTGTCGCCAGCACGATGCGAGCGCGCAGGCGTGAGCGAGGACGCGGCGCCACGTCGGGCGCGTTGGGTGTGGTGGTCGGGGCGGTCATGGCAGCACCTTCCCGGCCAGCCAGGCGGTATGCCGCTCGGTGGTGTATTCGGGCAGCGCAAGGCGAGCCGCAAGACGGTTGCCCAGCGTGCGCCAGTACGCCGGCGACACGTCGATGGCAGCGATGCCCAGCGCCTCGATGCCGTCGATGCGCTCCAGCACGGCGCGCACGTTGGCATCGCCTTCGGTGTGTAGGAGCAAGCGCGCGCCCGGCTGAACACCGGGGATGCGCTGCGCCGCGTCCAGCGGTGTGCAAGCCTGCATCACCATGAGTTGCCAGCGGATCGTGCCGTAGTCGTTGGCCTGCCAGCGGATGCGGCAGAGCATCGCGCCCGGCAGGAACACCGCGCAGCGCCGCCAGCGGTCGAGCTGAAGCGTGCGCGCCGGTTCGCCGAAGCGCAGGTAGAGCTTGAAGCGATGTTCGAGGTAGGCCAGCGAAACGCGCGTCAGCGGCACATTGCCGGCCTGTCCGGCGAGTGCCGAAAGCGCAGGCAGCGGCGCAGCCGGTGCCGCGTTCGCGGCAGGCCAAGCGAATGCGTTCATGGTGTGTTCTCCGGCGGAAACTCCCGCTCCAGCAGGCCGCGCAGCAGGTCGGCCACGGTCACGCCTTGCGTGAAGGCCGACACCTTGATGCGCGCCCGCATGGCGGGCGTGATGTCGAGCGTGAGGCGGGCCGTGTAGAGGTCGCCTTTGCCCAGCGCGTCGGCATCGCCCTGACGAATCCACGCCTCGGCGTGCGGATTCGCGGGCGGACGTGCGCCGATGCCGACGCGCTTGCCCGTGCGTTTGCTGTTGGGTGGCTGCTGCGCTGTCATGTCGGCCACCGCAGCAGTTCGTCCACCAGGGCGGTGATTTCGCGGGCGGCGGCACTGTCGGGCGCTGTCTCGCGTGCGAGCCGGCCAGCGGCCACGCTGTCGGCGAAGACGATGCGCTGATGCACCTCCGAGCGCAGCGCGGGCAGCGGCTGTTCGGCGAGCGATTGCCGCGCCTCGCGCCCGATGATGGTGGTGCTGACGCGCCGGTTGATGACGAAGGCCGCGCGGAGCAGCGGCCGGAACACCTGCGCCTCGCGGATCAGCGAAACCATTTCCGAGCTGGCCCAGAGGTCGTAGGGGCTGGGCTGCACCGGGATCAGCACGCGCTCGGCCGCCAGCAGCGCGGAGCGCGCCAAGGCGGCGATGCGCGGCGGCCCGTCGATGATGACGTGATCGGCCCGCCTGGCGAGTTCTGGCGCTTCCTGATGCAGCGTTTCGCGTGCGAGGCCCACGGCGCTGAACAGCCGTGGCAAGCCTTGCTGGCTTCTGCGCTGCGTCCAGTCCAGGGATGAACCCTGCGGGTCGGCATCGAGCAGGACGACATGCTGGCCGCGCATCGCCAGTTCGCCCGCGATGTGCGTGGCGAGCGTGGTCTTGCCGACACCGCCTTTCTGGTTGAGCAGAGCGAGGATCATGGCGCGGCCCTCCCTGCTGGAAAGCCGGGCTTTACCTGCCGTGCAAAACGCTGTTCGCCGTGCCGTTTCTCGGTTGTCCACCGAAACGGCGCGCTTCTACTAAAAGTTATGTATTTCTTGTTAGGGAAGTTAGAGGGGCCGCAAACCCGCGCCGTTATTGGCTTTCCGGCGTTTTCGTACTCCTGATAGCACGATAGGCGTACTCCCGATAGCACGATACCCGGTACTCCTGATAGCACGAGGCCGTCCACACCTTTTCCACGAGTTATCCCCGTGCCGTGTGCAGCACGGGCCGGAAGGTCAGCAGTTCTTGTCCGTCGTCCGGCATTCGCTCGATGCCCAGGACGTAGCCGGGCAGCGACTGCCGCGCCACCAGGACGCGCAGGTCGTAAGCGAAGTCGGAGAAGCGCGCAGCGCTGCCCGACTTGCGGTGCAGGTGCCGGAAGTCGAATTGCCAGCCGCCCGGCTGCTTGCCGCCGTGCTTGCGCACCAGGCGGTACAGCCAGCGCTCGATCCCGCCCTTCAAGCGGAAATAGGCTGGGTCGATGGTCAGCACCAAGGCGGCATCGAGCACGCCCGCATAGAACCAGTCCGGCAGGATCAGTTCGATGCCCAGCGGCACGCCGCTGGCATCGGCCAGTTCCTTCCACTCGTTGATCCACGAGAAGCGATGCAATCGCCTTCCCGTGGTTTCGCGGATGGACGTGGCCACCGTGGTCGATTGCAGCCGGTCGAGCGCGGCTTTCAGGCGCAGGTAGTCGTTGAGAGACGTGCCGCGCCCGATGAAGCGCAGGATCTCGTAGGGAGTGGCGCGTATCCAGCGCGACGGGCGCAAGCCCGCGTCGCGCGCCTCCACGATCTGCGAGGCGGCCCAAATCAGCAGGTCGGCATCCCATATCGTTGCGATGCCGTGCTCCTGCGTACCCTCCACGCGGATGGTGATGCCGCCGGCGCGGAAGTCGATCGGCGCGGTACGCCGCGACTTCGCCAGCGAGAAGAACGGAAAGGCCATCAAGTCCTGGCTGTCGCGGGGTGCCATGTCGCCCGGCAGCGCGCGGAACAGGTCGAGCTGTTCGCGCTGCAAGGCTTGCCCTGGCGGGCTGGACATGGCGACGGCCACCCACGCGCCAGCGATCAGCGGCCATCACGGTAATCGCCCGCGTGGCGTTCGGCATATTCCGGGTCGGAAGTCGCCTCGTAGCTGCGCTGGTCGGCCCAGGCATCGAGGTCGGACACCGCGTACATGACGCGGCGGCCGAACTTGCGGAACTTCGGGCCGCCGCCGATCACGCGCTGTTTCTCCAGCGTGCGTGGCGACAGGCGCAGGTACTCGGCGGCTTCGTCGTTGGTCAGGTAGCGTTGGGGCTGCGCAGGCGCAGCGACAGCAGCGGCGGCAGGCCGCAAGGGAGCGGGTCGCATGGGATGTACCTCCATCAAGCCCGGCCACACCACGCGGCCGGTTAGAGGCACTTTCAAGAAAGCGAGGCTGCTTGCTAAGGGACGATCTACGGGGGACGCGAAACGTCCCCCCCTACTGCAACGGCGGCGGAAGCTGTGCCAGGCGGCGATAGCCGCCACGCATCAGCGCATCGCCACGACGTACCAGCCGCCGCACGCGGGCACGTAAGGCGCTGTCCTTGTGCCAGTCGGCGGCGACGGCATCGGCGCCGAACAGCCCTTCGGCCACTTCGCGCAATGACGCGCCCGCCAGGGTCGCGTCGAGCGTCTGCAAGGTGTGCAGTTCCAGCACCGCGGCCGTCGTGGGCCTGGAACGGGCCGCCGCCGCAGGCGTGGCAACCGTGGCCACGGCCAATGCGTCCAGCTCGGACGCGAGCGTGCGATAGCGCGCGCAGGGCGTGGCGCAGGCGCGGGTGGCGTAGAGGTAGGCCATGCCGTCTTCCAGGCCCGGCGCGAGCGCGAGCCGCAGGCAGCAGCCGGGCCAATGCGACACCAGCACCAGGCGCTTGCCGTCGTGGATCAGTTGCTTGCGGCCAGGGACGCGCCAGAACTCGAAGGCATGGGCTTCGGGTGGCGGGTCATCGTCCGGGTAAACCTGCACGACGGCATCGTGATCGGGAAACCAGGCCGGATGCGCGTCGCGCGCATCCAGGGCTGGGTCTTCCAGCAGGCGCAGGCCCCACGCCTGCGCCGTGTCCGGCCGGCGGCGGCGGCGCAGCCAGTCGCGGCGGTAGTCGGGATTTCGGCGCAGGTATTCCCACGCCAGCGCAGGGCCGTCAAGGTGCAGAACGTAGAGATAGGCCGCTGTCGGATACCAGTGTTCGGCGCTGCGATCAGTCATGGCGAAACCTCCCTCTGTTTGGGATGCGTCGCCACGATTTCCGCGATGCGGGAACTATCGAAATGCCATCAGGTCGTCATCAAAATTGGTTAGGCTGTAACTGTCGGTGTCAAGACCATTTGGCTCTGCGTGTTGCGGAAATCGTCTGAATGCGACGGCTACGCCTTCAGGAAAATGACGCGCAGCACCGAACACCGTGCCGCAGCCCGCGCCCAAGATCAGGACTGTTTTCAACAGGATCGCACCACTTCGGTGCAAGAATGCGGATTCAGACCTGCACGGTCTTGATCAAGATTGAAATAGTCACGATGCGCCCCGGCTGGCTAGGCCGCGCTGGTTTTCATCAGTCCGTGATCGCGCCGTTCTCCTGCGCCAGCCGGACGTACTCCGATAACGGGCGCACCGCCTGGAAATACCGATCCCGCCGCACCGGCAGCTTGCGCGGCCCGACGATGCCCGCCAGGTCGGACAGCTTGACCATCCCGAGCTCAGGCATACCGATACCGAGGTCGATCAGGCCGTAGGCCGTGTCGCCATCCGCCGGGTCGAGCGACACCAGCAGCCAGGTCACATGCGCGTCCGGGGTGAACAAGCGCACCACGGGCAGCGGGTCGAGCCGCTGACCAGCGGCGAGCGCCGCGCCGTGGGCCAGCAGCCGGGCGCGTTCATCAGCGGTGACAAGCGGCAGGGTCATGGGCAGCTTCTCCACGAAACCGACGATGCGCGAATGCGCT
This sequence comes from Stenotrophomonas sp. PS02298, assembly GCF_029959445.1. Classification (GTDB taxonomy): domain Bacteria; phylum Pseudomonadota; class Gammaproteobacteria; order Xanthomonadales; family Xanthomonadaceae; genus Stenotrophomonas. The sequence goes on from NZ_JASCOR010000026.1 coordinate 38,814, forward strand.
TTGGTGCCGAAGCGCAGAACTGCCGAAACGCATCCGTGCATTCGTGTGGAAGCACCGATGTGCAAGCCATCGCATCCGTAGAAGAACAGAAGCGCCGAAGCGGAATTGTCGGAAGCCGGAAAGACACGGATGCGATTCCCCGGTTCTGTCGGAATCCGCATCTGCGGATTTCCGTAAAAGCACGAAAGCGGGCCTTTCAGCCATGAATGAACACTATAGATTGTAGCCCTATAGGGCGCAATGGGCTGTCATCTTGGTTTTTATGGGGAAACCAAGTTAGTGACAGCGAAACACTCATTGGCAACGGCAATACGGACAGTCAGGAAGGCGCGAGGCTTGAGCCAGGAAGCGTTCTCCGACGTGTCCAGCCGCACCTATATGAGTACGCTGGAGCGCGACTTGAAAAGTCCGACCCTGCACAAGCTGACCGAGCTGTGCGAGGTCATGGAAGTGCATCCGCTGACGCTGTTGACGCTGGCCTACGCCGGCGACGACACGCACAAGGCCGACGAACTGCTGGCGCGGGTGCGCCAGGAGTTCGAGGCCGTGCTGAAAGAGCGCGACGCGCCCTAGCGCGTCTGAATGCCCGCAAGCGGAGCGCGCAGCGCCGCCAGGCGCGAAGGCGTGAGGGATTGAAGCCGAATGGACATGACGCCATTGGCGGCATGGGGCGCAGCCCGAAAGCCCGGCGGCGCAATGCGCCGACACGCCATGCTGTTCCTACTGCCACGGGCTTCGAGCCATTCGACCATCACCAATGCAATGCTGGCCTTGGACATGCGGGACATGGGGCAACTGCCGAAACCCTGTGCGTGCGATGCTGCGATCAGCAGCACCGCGCCCCGCCGCAATGGGCGGGGCGC
>NZ_JASCOR010000270.1 GCF_029959445.1 Stenotrophomonas sp. PS02298
CCCCCCCCCCCCCCCCCCCCCCCCCCCCCCCCCCCCCCCCCCCCCCCCCCCCCCCCCCCCCCCCCCCCCCCCCCCCCCCCCCCCCCCCCCCCCCCCCCCCCCCCCCCCCCCCCCCCCCCCCCCACTACAGGGGTGTATCCCTTTTCCCACTTGCGGCCCGGCCGCTGCCCCACTAGCCTTCGCCGGTACTTACAAACCGGGGTTTGCTGTGAAGAATCGTCATTTGGTCCTGGCCGCCGCCGTTGGCGTGGCCGTGCTCTCGCTGGCTGCCTGTAAAAAGGACGCCGCCACCGACACCGCCAAGCCGGCCACCACCCAGGCCGCACCGGCCGAAAGCGCCGACCAGTTCATCGCCCGCGTGAATGCCGAATACAAGGCCATGTACCCGGAGATGACCTCGGCCCAGTGGCTGTCGTCCACCTACATCAATGACGATTCGGCCCGCGTTGCCGCCAAGGCCAACGAGCGCTGGCTGACCGTGCTCAATGGCTGGATCGAACAGGCCAACAAGTACGACGGCCAGCCGATGAGCGCCGACACCAAGCGCGCCATCAGCCTGCTCAAGCTGATGACCTCCATGCCCGCCCCGCGCGACCCGCAGAAGCTGGCCGAACTGGCCGGCATCGCCACCAAGCTGGAAGGCGACTACGGCGCCGGCACTTACTGCGTCGGCGAAGGCGACAACAAGAACTGCCGCCAGCTCGGCGACCTTGAGAAGGTGCTGGCCACCTCTCGCGACTACGACAAGCAGCTCGATGCCTGGCAGGGCTGGCAGTCCACCGCCGTGCCGCCGCGCGCCAACTACCAGCGCTTCGTCGAACTGGTCAACGAAGGCGCCCGCGAGCTGGGCTATACCGACGCCGGCCAGATGTGGCGCAGCGGCTACGACATGCCGGCCGACCAGGTCGGCCCGGAAACCGACCGCCTGTGGGAGCAGGTCAAGCCGCTGTACGAGCAGGTGCATTGCTATACCCGCGCCAAGCTGGACAAGGAATACGGCAAGGACAAGGCCGAAGTGGGCGGCGGCATGATTGCCGCGCACCTGACCGGCAACATGTGGCAGCAGGACTGGAGCAACCTGTGGGACATGACCGCGCCGTATCCGAACGCGGGCAGCCTGGACATCACCGCCGCACTGGAAAAGCAGTACCAGACCAACCTCAGTGCCGCCCTCGCCAAGGCCGGCGGCGCCGATCCGGCAAGCCGCTTCAAGGCACAGCGTGAGGCCGAGCTGGTCACCGCCCGGCAGATGACCGAGCGCGCGCAGGACTTCTACGTTTCGCTGGGCATGCCCAAGCTGCCGGAGAGCTACTGGCAGAACACCCAGTTCATCAAGCCGCTGGACCGCAACGTGGTCTGCCACGCCAGCGCGTGGGACATGAACATGGGCGGCGATGGCAAGGATGTCGGCCCGGACGTGCGCACCAAGATGTGCATCACCCCGAACGAAGAAAACTTCACCACCATCTACCACGAGCTCGGCCACATCTATTACGACCTGGCCTACAACCCGCTGCCGCCGTTGTTCCAGGGCGGTGCCAACGACGGCTTCCACGAAGCCATCGGCGACACCATCGTGCTGGCAATGACGCCGAAGTACCTCAACTCGATCGGTCTGGTCGGCGCACAGCAGGAAAGCCGCGAAGCCACCATCAATGCGCAGATGCGCATGGCGATGTCGGGCGTGTCGTTCCTGCCGTTCGGTCTGATGATCGACCGCTGGCGCTGGGGCGTGTTCGACGGCTCGATCAAGCCGGACCAGTACAACCAGAAGTGGTGGGAACTGAAGGCGCAGTACCAGGGCGTGGCCCCGGCCAGCGCACGCGGCGAGGAGTTCTTCGACGCCGGCGCCAAGTACCACGTGCCGGGCAACACCCCGTACCTGCGCTACTTCCTGGCGCGCATCCTGCAGTACCAGTTCTACAAGGGCCTGTGCGACGCGTCCGGCTACACCGGCCCGCTCAACGAGTGCAGCTTCTACGGCAACAAGGAAGCCGGGCAGAAGTTCTGGGCAATGCTGAGCAAGGGTTCCAGCCAGCCGTGGCAGGCCACGCTGAAGGAACTGACCGGCACCGAGAAGCTCGATGCCGGCCCGATGCTGGAATACTTCGCACCGCTGCAGGAATGGCTGAAGCAACAGAACGAAAGCCAGATGTGTGGTTGGCAGGCAGCAGCACCAACCGCGGCTCCGGCTGCGCAGCCAGTGGCTGCAAAGTAACTCTTGTTGCATTGGTCATGAAGAGGGCGCCGTATCGGCGCCCTTCTTCTTCAACATCAAGCGGATCTCACACAGACGTTTGAATCAACATCCAACGAACAACACAAGGAGTCCAAGATGCGTCATAAGTTGGCTGCAGGCCTCGTTATTTTCTGTGCATCACAACTCTGCAGCGCGCAGGCAACCGACGTTAACCTCACGCAGGACGACACCAAGAGTGGACTCTGTCTTTTCACCGGAACGCCTCCGTCTGAATTTACGTACACCGTCGTAAAAGAGCTCGACTACGGCAAAGGCAGCTATGGAAGTGTCAACGACCTCCTTCCCATCGTCGTGGCTGATGCCAAGGCCGCCGGTGCAGATGCGGTCATTCACTACAACGGTGCCCAGCACTTCGGGTTCTGGCCGTGGCGATTCGTCAGGCCGGTGGTTACAGGCACCGCAGTAAAGTGGACACCTGCACGCGACATCGACTGTGCAGCTGCAGGCGGTCATCACACCACCGGAACACTGAAAGAGGCCCCACCGCCGCCGCAGAAATGACGACAGACTTCCCCCTTGAGGGGTACGCCAGAAGTCCTTCGACCGACCAGTTCCATCTGCGTTGGATCGACCCGTTGCCCGCACTCGGCGCTCCGGCACATCGCCTGAATCCATCAGCGGGGACATCGTTGACTGCATTATCGTCGCATCCTGTCGACGGCCTTTAAAACAACTTTCACTGCAGTAAATATGCCCCGCCCTGCCACAGATTGACACCTCTGGCAGGACGGGTTGCAGACCGTCTTCGAGGCAGTCCGGCCCCAGCTACCGATTAGCCATGGCATTGAATGTTTGAGTCGAAATGGTACCCAGGGCGAACTTCTCCTGCGCACCGCTTGAGGGCAAGCTCAATCATTGCCCTGGAAATCCAACAACGATGCCAGCGGGGGGGGGGGGGGGGGGGTTATTATTTTTTATAAAAAAAAAACCACCCCTCTTTTTCCCGCAAAT
>NZ_JASCOR010000271.1 GCF_029959445.1 Stenotrophomonas sp. PS02298
GGCGTGAGCCGCGAAGCTGGCGTTGCTGAAGTCTTTGGCACCTGTGTGATCAGATGATGTACCTGCTTCGCGGCTCACGCCGCTCCCACGAGCAGTCAGCCCGCGCGGGAATAACGTGGGCGGCGAAGTGGGTTTTCCGCTCTGGCCCTTTGTGTTGTTGGCGGCGCTGTAGTCCGAGTATCGACTCCCCCGTAAGCTCGATCCATCGACTCTTACGGTCCCGGATACGCCGAGTTTGCCCTGCTTATAAAGGTGCATTTCTCCAGGGCAAAATTGGATATGATCCAGCGCCGGACACATCTCCAGGTCCTTGGGGAAGGGGTGATGCAGCGTCGGCATTCCATTTCAACCAAGGGGGATGTATGCGGCATGTTCTTATCGCGCTGTTCGTAGTTTGTATGTTGCCCGCCTGTGTCAGCACTAAAACCGTAAAGGCAGATGTGCCAGCACTGCAGCAGGCTGGTCACCAGACGGTGATCGTCAGCAAGCGGGAGTTGCCATCGTTTGGCGCAGTGACTGCTGGCAAGGCGGGGTTTGGCTTGATTGGTGCTGCCGCGATTATTTCCGCCGGAAATACGATTGTCAGAGAGAACCAGATCGAAGACCCGGCCGTGGCGATCGCCGACGGGCTTAGTCGGGCGTTGGCGGAGAAATTGTCCGTGCCAGTGCGTTTGGCGGATGGCCTGCTGGACTCGACCAATCCTGCTGCGATGGCCAAGCAATACCCCGGCGCGGGTTTGCTGCTGGACGTCCAGACCGTCAACTGGAGCTTCGCGTACTTCCCGGCCGACTGGAACAACTACCGGGTCATCTACAGCGTGAAACTGCGCTTGATCGATACGCGCACGGGCAAGCTTGTGGCTGAGGGCTTCTGCGCGCGGGTCCCAGAGTACAGCGATGATGCACCCAGCCACGAGCAGTTGCTTGGAAACAGTGCCGCCGAGCTCAAGGCGCGCTTGAAGCGTTCGGGTGAGCAGTGTCAGGAAGAGCTGAAGTCGCAAACTCTTGGCTTGACCTGATCAAGATTGATCGGCCGCGGCAATCTGATGCCAGGGAGAAAACAGGGGAGAAAACAGGGGTCAGAGTCGGATTTACACTCTGCCCCCTTTCTGCTTTTAATGGAGCCGACAGACGCGTGTTGGCCAAGGCCCTTTGGATCATCCGCAAGAATGATCAGCAGTACAGGACTATCTCCAGATCTCGGTTGTGATGTAGCTGTAGTCTCTGTTGTTGCAGGCCTCTATGGTTGCAGTCCCGTCGTGCATGCCGAGCGACAGCGATCTCGTGCCGCAGGTGACAGCACGAGATGCCCAAAGCCATCTTTGGTGGTGAGCAGATTCGCCCAAGCTGCAGCCAGGAAGAAAGTTGGCGTTCCAAGTGACAATGGAACCACTGACCCCTTCCCACTCCGCGTCCGCATGTACGGCGAATCCACCCGGATCTCCACGATAGACGGAGCCAGGGCCATCCATGACGATGCTCATGGTTGCATCGCAGAAGGCGCGTGAGGCGCTGGCGGAGGATTTGCTGCTGGATCCCGTTGTATTTGGGCGCGGGCCACTTCCACCGCAGGAAAGCAGCGTTTGTGTCTCCTTGGTAAGAATTGATACCCCGGTGCGGGCTACTTGTCCTCCATATCTGGCGCAGTACTTGTCGAGTTTGGAGAGCGCATCCTCGGATTGGCGGGATGCGTCCAGCTCCAGTTTTCCGTCGGCCTCCACGGTATGTATGAGCGCCACGTAATCACCCGTATGCAGGCGATATGTTCGCAATAGAACTGCCGATGTCCTTGTCAATGAGACATCGCGTGAAGTCGACTCCGACACCAGGGTGAAAGAATCCGCGATGTGTCGCTGCCCATGTTGCGCTGCGGATGCTTGGGCAATGGAGAACGCGAGGGCTAATGAAATTCCGATCTTGAAATTCAACCTACTCTCTCCTTGAGCTGCTGATTCGAATCTTATGAAGGTGTGCTGGTGCGCCCTTGTAGGTGTATTGAGCAAGCATCCGGAGTCCGGATGGATGCAAGAACGCCAACGGCAAGTTGATGCGCGCCGTCGTCACGCAATGAGACACAGCCGGCTTCCTACTGTGATCGAGGACAGGGGGCGAGAACAGGCGGTACAGTCGGATTCTCGCTCTGATTCCGCTTCATTTCTGTGTAGTGAAAACCTGAAAGCCAGCAAAAACCGGAGTCAAGGTCGGGTTTTGCGACTCGCATCTTCGCTCACTGTTCCAGTGAGTTGAAAGGTGAGGCGAACGGGGTCAGGTTCACTTCCGAGCCGGTAATTTGAACTGTGTATCTGCCCTTTGAGGCGATGCGGCCAAGCCGTAGGGAGTAGTCGCAATGACGATGAAAACCGGGGTCAGAGTCGGGTTTCCGCTCTGGCCTTTTGAATTGCTGCCAGTGACGTAGTCCGCGTGTCGGGCTGAAAAAAACAGTGGTCAGAGTCGAGTTTCCCGAACATGCGCTCTGTTCAGTAGAGCGGCCCTGACTCTGCGAGCTGATTGGTGCTGTTCTACAAGGTGCAAGCACGCAGGCAGGCGCTTTTGCGCTCGTAACATGAACGCTTCGCTTTCGAAATCACGCCGTTGAAACATCACCGTGGCACTATTCTCGGATAACGCAATCCGCTGCTTTGATCTGACGAGAAGGTGGTTCTTCAGTGGTGCTGGTGCACCCTGCCTTCTGCTCAGATGAGCAGCAATCTGATCATTGTGTAGTCGCAGGAACGATCAGGATTTTGCGGTTCTCTGTCGCTCGGCAAAGCTGTTTTATGGCGCGGTGTAGCCCAAGCGTTGAAGGACTGCAGGATGTCCCTGAGATGTCCGTGATGCGGTTGCCAATCGTGGCTGTCCTTGATCCGCAGCTGCGCCGTTCCACTGTTTTCACTTGTGCCGCGAAAGGAAGAAATGATGAAGTGCCCCATCTGCACGGACGTGAATTTGACCATGTCCGACCGGCAAGGAATTGAAATCGACTATTGCCCACAGTGCCGCGGAGTCTGGCTGGACCGGGGCGAGCTGGACAAATTGATCGAGCGATCCGTTGCCGATGGGCCTGTCCTAGATTTTGTGTAAACGGGTCACCGGCAGGAAACTGCCATCTGACCTGGAGACACCATGAGTTCACGCAAACATGAAGTACCCAACGAGTTGCTGAGCAGCTTGTTGGCTAACTACA
>NZ_JASCOR010000272.1 GCF_029959445.1 Stenotrophomonas sp. PS02298
CGGCAAAGGGAGGGGGCTGAACTCCGGCGCTGCCGGTTAGCGCAGGGCGCCGGCTTTTCTCCCTCCCTTTGCCGCAGGCAAGGGGAGGGCCGGGGAGGGGTGCTCTTGCCGTTGCACTTTGCTCGAGCTGTCAAACCAGCCAACAAAACCGCGCCTTCCAGACGCAATCCCCTATTCACTGCAGGGCAGATTGCTATCCTGTGCGGCATGAACACGCAGACTTCCCCCTCCGCCATCGGCCTGGTCGGCTTCGACGGCGATGACACGCTCTGGAAGAGCGAAGACTATTACCAGAAGGCCGAGCACGAATTTGGCCTGATCCTCAGCAACTACATCGACCTGCACGATGCCGGCACCGCCCAGCATCTGCTCAAGGTGCAGCGGCGCAACCTGGCCGTGTTCGGCTACGGCGCCAAGGGCATGACCTTGTCGATGCTGGAAGCCGCCATCGAGCTCACCGACGAGAAGATCTCCGCGCACGACCTGCGCCAGATCGTCGAGATCGGCCGCCGCACGCTTGAGCATCCGGTGGATGTCATCGATGGCGTCCGCGAAGCCGTGGCGGCCATCGCCGCCGAGTACCCGGTGGTGCTGATCACCAAGGGCGATTTGTTCCATCAGGAGCAGAAGATCGAGCGTTCCGGCCTGCTGGACCTGTTCCCGCGCATCGAGATCATCTCGGAGAAGGATCAGTCCACCTACGCCAAGGTATTGGCCGAGTTCAACATGCCGGCCGAGCGCTTCGTGATGGTCGGCAATTCGCTGCGCTCGGATATCGAACCGGTGCTGGGTCTGGGCGGTTGGGGCATCCATACCCCCTACGCGATGACCTGGGCGCATGAGGCCGAGCACGGTGTCTCCGCGGAAGAACCGCGCCTGCACCATGCCGACACCGCCCACCAGTGGCCGGAAGCGGTGCGTGCCGTCGCCGCGCAGGCTGCAGCGGCGCAAGGCAACTGAGGTGAGCGCGGCAGGCTCCCGGCAATCTCCACGTCGCACAGGCTTGCTGCTGCGGCTTGGATTGCAGGCAGCTGCCGTGCTGCCCCTGCCGTTGCTGGCGCAACAGCCGGCAGCGGCAGCGGTGGCCGAGGTCTACGCGCCGGCCACCGGTGACGCCTGGGTGGACAAGCAGCTGGCCGATATCAACGCCTATGCCGCGCGCTACCCGGAAGCCTTCGTCGATGAGTTGGCGCGTTATGCCAGTGCCCGCCCGGGCTATGTGCAGGCCTTGCTGCAGGACCATGGTTGGAAGCCCGGCGATGTCTATCTGGCCTGCTTCTGGGGCAAGCTCAACGGCAGCAACTGCCGTACCGCGGTGAAGGCCCGCGCACAGCAGCCCGAGGCCAGCTGGAAAGAGGTGTTGGCTGGCCTGCAGCCGGCCCCGGATAACCTGCGCTGGCGGGCCCTGCGCCACGCCATCGTCGCCAGTTTCGACCACTGGGACCGGCCGATCACGCTGGACGCGCTGCTGCAGCGCCAGCTCGGCGACCGCGCCCAGCGCGAGGCGGCAGCGCGCAAGAGTGACGCGGAGTAAACCGCAGCGGTATTTGCTGCCCTGCAGATAGGCGCAAGGGGCGATTCCGGGCGAAAATGGCGTTCCTTCGATTTCGCGTCAAAGCGCTTTGTCATGACCGCCGACCGTTTCGTTTCGCCCGATCACATCCGCAGCCTGTTCTCGCAGGCGATGTCGCATATGTACCGCACCGAAGTGCCGTTGTACGGCACGTTGGTGGAACTGGTTGGCGCGATCAACGCCGACGTCCTCGCAGCGCAGCCGGAGCTGGCCGCACAGATGCAGCGCAGTGGCGAACGCGAGCGCCTGGACGTGGAGCGCCATGGCGCGATCCGTGTCGGCACCGCGCAGGAGCTTGCCACGTTGGGTCGCCTGTTCGCGGTGATGGGCATGCAGCCGGTGGGCTATTACGATCTGTCGGTGGCCGGTGTACCGGTGCATTCCACCGCGTTCCGGCCGGTGGATGGCGAGTCCTTGAACCGCAACCCGTTCCGCGTGTTCACCTCGCTGCTGCGGCTGGAGTTGATCGAGGACGCTGCACTGCGCGAGCAGGCTGCCGAGATCCTGGCCCGCCGCAACATCTTCACCGCTGGCGCGCTGCAGCTGATCGAGCAGTGCGAGCGCGATGGTGGCTTGAGCGAAGACGATGCCTGGCGTTTCGTCGTTGAGTCGCTGGAAACCTTCCGCTGGCACAACGAAGCAACCGTGTCGCTGGAGACCTATCACGCCCTGCACGGTGCGCATCGCCTGGTCGCCGACGTGGTCAGCTTCCGTGGCCCGCATATCAACCACCTCACCCCGCGCACGCTGGACATCGATGCCGCACAGGTGGCGATGCACGAGCGTGGTCTGGCGGCAAAGGCCGTGATCGAAGGCCCGCCGCGCCGCGACTGCGCCATCCTGCTGCGCCAGACCAGCTTCAAGGCGCTGGAGGAAATGGTGCATTTCCCGTCAGGAGCCGACAACGAAGCCGGTACCCATACCGCGCGCTTCGGTGAGATCGAACAGCGCGGCCTCGCGCTGACGCCGAAGGGCCGCGATCTGTATGACGCCCTGCTTGCGCAGGCACGTGGCGGCGAAGGCAGTGCCGGTGGCGACTACATGCAGCGCCTGCAGAGCGCGTTCGCCGCGTTCCCGGATGACCATGCAACGCTGCGCCGCGAAGGCCTGGGTTATTACCGCTACAGCCTGACCGATGCGGGCCTTGCCGCTGATGCGGAAACCCGTGCCCTGCCGGCGGAAGTGTTGATCGAGCGCGGCCTGGCCAGCGCTGATCCGATCATCTATGAGGATTTCCTGCCGGTGAGTGCGGCGGGTATTTTCCAGTCGAATCTTGGTGGCGGTGAACAGCGGGCCTATGCCGCGCGTGCCAATCGGGATGCTTTCGAGCAGGCCCTGGGTGCGACGGTCAGCGACGAATTCGCGATCTACGAGCGCCTGCAGGCCGAGTCGCTGGCAGCGTTGAAGGGCTGATGCATTGCTCCCTCCCTTTGCCGTAGGCAAGGGGAGGGTTGGGGAGGGGTGCTTCTGCCGTCTGTAGTGCCGAGCCATGCTCGGCAGAGGCTTCACCGATAGAGCCCCAATGCCGAGCATGGCTCGGC
>NZ_JASCOR010000273.1 GCF_029959445.1 Stenotrophomonas sp. PS02298
CGGCTGAGGCGTTACCGGTGAAGCCCCTGCCGAGCATGGCTCGGCACTACCTCACGGAGAGTCAGCTGCCTTGCAGCGGGGTCAGCAGCTGCGGGCCATTGTTGTCGACCAGATTGACGCTGCCATCTGCAAGCGCGTCCGGCGAGAAACCAAGCTGTTCGCTGTCTTCGCGCCACGGCGCACGCTCACGCGGACCCGGCACATAACTCACCCAACGCCCCTGTTCCTGGCCTTCGGCACCACCGTTATCCAGGGAGTAGCTGACCGGCACACGCACATTCCAGAACGGTTGAGCAGCACCAGGACCTTGCGTCGGAACCCGGAAGGTCCACTGCCTGGCGCCGGCCAAAGCACTCTTGGCCAACAGCTCGCGGGCACGCCGCTGATCGTTCTCCCGGCTGAGGAAGGTAAGGTTCACCTGCTCGGCAAACGCATCTTCGACCTTGCCGTCCCTGCCGACCTTGACCAGCAGGTAGACGCTGCCGGAAACCCCGGCACGGAAGGCTTGTTCGGGATAACGCGGCGGTTTCAGCGAGATACGCGCGATGTTCTCCGGATCATCGGCATCAAGCCGCGCGAAATTGATGCCGCGCAGGCTGATTTCATAGCGATCACCATCAAGTTTGCGGGCGATGACACGCAGGCTCATCGGTGCCACCGCACGAACTGCGACGCCATCCCTGAGCACAGGTTCGAAGCGCCACTTCAGCCCGGCATCGCGCACCATGCTCACCACGCCGACAGGCAGCTTGTCCTCTTTGGCCAGCTGCACTGCCGATACCGAGCCGTCGGTCTCGATACTGACTTCGCCTCGGATCACCATGCTGCTTTCAATCCGCTCACGCACCGCCGCGATACCGCCGCCATTCGCTGCGCTGGCAGGTACCGGCATCGTAGTCAGAAGCATGGCGCCAAATGCCATGGCCGCAAATACCTGTCGCATCCCACTTCTCCTTGTGTCCAGAAAGCGGATTAAAGCGCGGCCCGTGGATCGCCGCAAGCTTCAGGCCAGGCGCAGCGCACGCGGATACGGGGGGGTGTCCGGGTACAGCCCTTGCTGGAACCCGACCTGCAGACCCTGCCACCAGGCCGGATCGAACAGCTCACCAAACTTCTCCTGCACCAGCTCCAGCGACGACGGCGGCAAACCCATGAACAGCCCGAAGCGCTCCGGGAAGACATCGTTGGCCGCGACATGGAACCACGGCTCGGCGGCCATCGCCTCCTCCTCGCTGCGTGGCTGCGGCCATGCCCGGAAGTTGCACTCGGTAAGCAGGCACAGTTCGTCATAGTCGTAGAACACCGCACGACCATGCCGCGACACGCCGAAGTTCTTCAACAACATGTCACCGGGGAAGATGTTGTTGCAGGCCATGTCGCGGATCGCCTGCGCATAGTCCAGCGCGGCAGCGCGCGCCGCCTCTGCACCCTGCTCACGCAGGTAGAGATTCAACGGCCGGAAACGCCGCTGCACGTAGCACAACGCGATCTCTACCTCGTCGCCATCGACGCGGACACTCTGGCTGCACTCCTGCACAAGTTCCTGCAGCAGCGCGGGCGCGAACCGTTGCAGGGGGAAGCGCAGGTAGCGATAAGGCTGGGCATCCAGCAAGCGCCCGATGCGATCCAGATTGAAGACCAAGGCGTACTTGTCTTCAACATCCTGCCGACTCATCGTCTTCGGCCACGCAAACCGATCACGTATCAGCTTGAATACCAGCGGGTAGCTGGGCAGGGTGAATACCGTCATCACCATGCCGGGCGTGCCATCAGCGTGCACCAGCTGCTCGTTGTCGTGCTGCTGGAAGTGACTGAAAAAAGTGCGGTAACGCTCGGTCTTGCCCTGTTTGGCCCGGCCCAGCACCGTGTAGATCTCGTCCACCGGCTTGCCCGGCAGGATGCTGCGCAGGAACACCACTGCATCGGCCACGGTTGGCAGATCGGCCTGGAAGTAGCTGCGCGAGACGCCGAACAGATGCGCCACATCGCGCCGGCGGCTCAGCACCGCCTCCGCGCGGATCCCGTGTTCATCGTTGACCAGCGCAATCACACACGGCGAAAACCGGTGCTCGCCGAACACGCGCCCTACGAGATAGGCACGTCGCTCGCGGTAGAACACGGTCTGCAACAACTCGATCGCGCGGACCGGGTACGGCCCCCAATGCGAGAGATCATCCTGCAGCCGCACCGCGATGGCCGCCGCACAACGCAGCTGGTGCATGTACGGCAGGTCGAACGCATAGTCCGCCAACAAGCGCGAGAACGCTTCGGCCGGGCGCGCCTCGGACACTGCATAGACATGCCGCGCGACCGGATGGGTGATGGCGTCGGAGGGTTCGATGTCCAGCGCCATGAACTCGATGCTGTCATCCACGCCATGGGTGGCAAACAGACGCCGGGTGAGCGTGTTGTAGAAGGTCTTGTAGAGCTCGCCGTCGATGCGGCCCTCGATCAATCCGGCGAAGTCCTGTTTGACCTGCCGCCACAACAGCTGCAGTTCGCTACTGCCCTGCAGTAGCTGATCCAGCTGGGTGCGGCATTGTGCAACACAGACGTCATACAGCTCGATGCGCTCCACTGCATCGGCTTTGGCAGCGGCCCAGTCTCGGCGCTGGAAGCGCTCGCGTGCGCGCCGGCTGACCTGGGCGAAGTCGCGGTGGTAATCCTCGAAGCCCTGCGCGATGCAGCTGGCGATGCTGGCGGCCAGCGCGCTGTCTGTAGCCGACTCGATCATGACGGTATGACCATACGTTGCCGAGGTGCTGGGTCAATGCAGGTACGGGGTAATCGCATGCGGGAGAACACCGGGGAGTTGCGCTGACCATACGCCACTGGCTGCTGTTCGGGGCAGGCCTGGACGTGGAGTTGTTCGTGGATTGGGAGTTTCGCGCTAGAAGCACCCCTCCCCAACCCTCCCCTTTGCTACGCAAAAGGGAGGGGGTGGATCGCTTCCATCTGCACGTTGCGTGCGAGCGCAAGCTCCGCCCCCTCCCTTGCGCCTAGCGCAGGGGAGGGTTGGGGAGGGGCGCTCTGGCTCTGGCTCTGGCTCTGGCTTTGGCTCTGGCTTTGGCTCTGGCTTTGGCTCTGGCTTTGGCTCTGGCTTTGGG
>NZ_JASCOR010000274.1 GCF_029959445.1 Stenotrophomonas sp. PS02298
CCGGCGATCTGTAAGTTCACCAGTTTCGCGGCTTACGCCGCTCCCACAAACGGCAGGCGAGGCTCAGGCCGGCAGCGATTGCCCACCATCCACCGCCAGTACCTGGCCGGTGATCCAGCGCGCTGTGGGCGAGCACAGGAACACGGCGGTATTGGCCACATCCTCGACATTGCCGAAGCCGCCGAACGGGATCCTGTTGCGGATCTGTTCGTAGAGTTCGGGGGCGCTGCTGCGGCGCTGCTCCCACAGTCCACCGGGGAATTCGATCGAGCCGGGTGCCAGCGCGTTGACCCGGATGCGCTCGCGCGCCAGTTCGGTGGCCAGCGATACGGTGTAGTAATTCAAGGCAGCCTTGGCGGCGGAGTAGGCCGCTGCTCGCGGCGTCGGTACCGAGGCGTTGATCGAGCTGATGTTGAGGATGGCCGGCATCGTGCTCAGGCGCAGATGCGGCAGGGCACTGCGGTTGGCGCGCACGGCTGCCATCAGGTCGATATCGAAGCCGGCCTGCCAGCTGGCATCGTCATTGCCGTTGCCATACCCGGAGGCGTTGTTGATGAGGATATCGACGCCACCCAATGAGGCCGCAGCGGCATCGATCCAGCGTTGGATCTGCGCCGGGTCGGCGAGATCACATTGCTGCGTGTGCGCGGCAGCTGCACCGTCGCCCAGCAGCTGTTCGCCGGCCTGCTGCAGTGCTGCGGCACCACGCGCGCAGATGCTCACGCTCGCGCCTTCGCGGGCAAAAGCCTGGGCAATGGCCAAGCCTATGCCGCGGCTGCCACCGGCAACCAGGACACGTGCATTCTGCAGGGAAACGGGGGAATTCATTGCTGCGGTTCCGGTGGACTCAGGGCCCACATTATCCCGCTGTTGCATTGAAGGTGGCCAACGCGCGAGTCCGTGGTCAGGGCAGGCCGGGCACGTTCAAGGACGCGAACAGGATGTTCTGCGCCTTTTTGGCCATCGATCGCGGCAGCTTGGCGATGAAGGTATCGCCGGTGAGCGCCATATCACCACGGAGGATGAAGCCGTTGATCTGGGTATAGCTCTTGATGCTGTACTTGTTCCCGTCCTGGCTCAGTTCCAGATACATCGGCGAGGTCAGGATGTTGTTGCCCTTGCGATACACGCGGGTGCCATCGATGTCGCGGACCAGGCGGTAACCCTGCTGGCCTGCCCAGGCATCAACCTTGGCCGTTACATTCTCGTCGGAGCTGAAGCTGATGAGGTCATGCGGCCTGCCGCTGTTCCTTGCCATCAATGCCAGGATGTTGACCAGGGCCAGGCCGCCCAGTGCACCCACGATCATTCCGGTGATCAAACCCATGCTGTTGCCTCGTTGAAGTCGGGGCGGCATTCCAGCACATCGCAAGGCCAGCTGTCGTGAAGTTTCCGCGCTACTTCCAGGTATTGGGCGGTGCGCCACGTTCCGGATACTTCATCTGCACGATGCAGAAGCGATGACCGGTAGGTGCTTCCATCACCCACCAGCGTTTGACCTTGCCGATGCGGCGTGCGCCCAGCGCTTCAAGCCGGTCAGCTTCGGCATCGATATCGTCGGCTTCTATATCCAGATGCACGCGTGGGGCGTGATCGACGCGTTGCACTTCAACATGCAGGTCAGCGGGGGCGCCCAACAGTTCGGCATATTGCGCGCCATCGTCCTCGGTGTAGCCGGGCTCGGCTTTCAGGCCGAGTGCGGGTGCCCAGAACGCGGCGGCGGCATCGCTGTCGGTGCCCTGGCAATCAATGATGAAACCGGCCAGGCGGCTGCGGTGACTCATATGGGTGCTCCGGTGACAGAGGAGCGCAGCGTACACCCGCTACTGGCGGGCGCGTGTTATCGCATTGTCGGCAACAGGTGCAGAAGCGCTCAGTCGCCATGCACTGATGCACAACACGCTGTACACACTCCACTCCGCCAGGCGTTGCAGCAGTCCATGCCAAGCGTGCAATGGCTCCAGCCCCATCAACACGAACAGCAGCAGCCAGAGTCCCGCCAGGCCGATCCACAGCACGCGCGTGCCTGGTTGTATTGCCGGTGCACTTGCCAGCAGCACCAGGCCGAGTGCGGTGCCCAGATAGGTGAACACGCCGAGCAGGGTATGCAGTGATTGCGACAGGCTGCCGCCAATCGGGCAACCGAGGTCGCAGGGCGCCAACGCGGAGCCTATCCATGCCAGCGGTTCGCACAGCAGCAGCCAATAGCCGAAGCGACTGGCACCACGCACTGGCACCGTCCGTGCGAACGCGAACAGCAGCAGTGCGGCGAGGACGCCGACTGGAATGAAGCCGAGCAGGCTGATCACCTGTGCGTGCGCGCTGCCGGTCGCGCCGAGTTCGCTGATGTACTGCGATAGCGGTGAATAACCCGGTTTGAGCGCGGCACCGCCGAGCAGCATCAGCAGGTACATCGCCACGAACAGCAGGATCAAGCAGCGCTGGAGACGCATCGTCGGCTCGTGGATGGTGGCGATGCTCAGCGTACGCGATTGGACAGGAACAACTCCACCTTGCCGCAGCTCGGGCAGGCATGCAGGTCGAATTCCTCGCGGTTGACGAACAGCTCGCCGATATCGCCCAGCAGGAAGGGCATGGCCTGCGAGCCTTCGTGGAAGCGTTTGCGGCCGATGAATTCCATGCGCATGCCAGGGCAACGCGGACAGTCGATCAAACGTGGTGGCTGCATCCAGCTGCGCCCGGCCTCAGGCTGGAAGTCGCGTGGCGGTGGTGCGCCGTCGGCATGGGTGCCGCATTTCCAGCACTGGTCGAAGTTGTCTTCGTTTACTTCCTTGCAGTTGCTGCAGGTCCAGGTGCCCATGGTGGTTTTGCTTGTAGATGTGGGTGGGGCAATCCTAGCGCTGGAATTCTGGCGTGGCGTTACAGGTGGGTGATGTTTTTTTTTGTGGTGAGGTTTGGATGCAAGATCAAAGGCAGGAGCTGCCCTCACCCCAACCCCTCTCCCGCAGGCGGGAGAGGGGCTAGTGCACTGCGAGCGCGAGCGGTCCGAGCCCCTCTCC
>NZ_JASCOR010000275.1 GCF_029959445.1 Stenotrophomonas sp. PS02298
AGCCAAAGCAGAAGCCAAAGCAGAAGCCAAAGCCAAAGCCAAAGCCAAAGCCAAAGCCAAAGCCAAAGCAGAAGCCAGAGCAGAAGCCAGAGCAGAAGCCAGAGCAGAAGCCAGAGCAGAAGCCAAAGCCAACGCAAGTTCCAAGCGAAAGCAATCGCGCCAACTTCCGCTTCGGCGTGGTGTCATATGCAGCTAAAGGAGAATGCAATGAAGCTCTACCTGGTACTGGCAATGCGCAAGCCGTCGTTCGACGACGCGGTGATTGCGCCACACAAAGCCTTTCTCGATGTACTCAGCGGGAAGGATCAGCTTCACCTGACCGGCGGCTTCAGCGACGGCACCGGCGGCGCCTACGTGCTGAAGAACGTCGACACCCTCGACGCCGCCAAAGCCATCGTCGCCAGTGACCCCCTGGCCATCCACGGCAGCTCCGAGCTGACCATCCATGAGTGGAATACCCGCTGATCCCATGATCCAGACATCGTTCTCGCCGTTCACCGAACAAGCGCTGCCGCAGTGGCGCCGCGCCGTCCTCAAGGTCGGCAGCAGCCTGCTGGCGGCTGATGGTGGTGGCTTGACCCCGCGGTTCGCGCTTGGGCTGGCGCAGTTCGTGTCGGCCAATGTGCTGGCAGGGCGCGAAGTGGTGATCGTTTCTTCTGGCGCAGTGGCCGCAGGCCGCGCCATCGTACCCAAGGCCGCCGAAGCCGGCGCGGCCATGGCGGCCAGACAGGCCTTGGCTGCACTGGGCCAGGCGCAGCTGATCGGGCTGTGGCAGCGCTTCTTCGAGCGCCCGGTGGCGCAGGTGCTGCTCACCCATGACGACCTGCGCAACCGCCGCCGCTACCTCAATGCGCGCGCGACGCTCAACGAGTTGCTGGCGCTGGGCGCGCTGCCGGTCATCAACGAGAACGACACCGTGTCGGTGGATGAACTCAAGCTCGGCGACAACGACAATCTCGCCGCCATCGTTGCGGCGCTGGTCGATGCCGATGCCTTGTTCATCGCGACCGACATCGACGGCCTCTACACCGCCGATCCGCGCAGCAATCCCGATGCACAACCGATCAATGAGGTCACCGAGCTGACGCCGGAGGTCCTTGCCATGGCCGGCGGCAGTGGCAGTGCGGTCGGTACTGGAGGCATGCATACCAAGCTGCAGGCTGCCGCCAAGGCCGGTGCTGCGGGGATCGACACCTTCCTGTTCAATGGCCGCAGCGGCGATGTCGTGCGCGGTCTGGCGCAAGGGCGGTTGCATGGCACGCGCCTGCATGCCGGGCAGTCGCGTATCGCCGCGCGCAAGTATTGGCTGAAGCACGCACCGCTTGAACCGGGCGCGATCCTGATCGATGCCGGCGCGGCGCGCGCATTGCGCGACAAGGGCGCCTCGTTGCTGCCCGGTGGCGTGGTGGGCGCAGAAGGCGAGTTCCGTCGTGGCGACATGGTGGAAGTGCGGTTGTTCGATCCGCACGGGCAGCAGCGCGTGGCACGTGGCGTCAGCCAGTATTCCGCCGTCGATATCCGCCGCATCAGCCAGCACCACACCAGCGAGATCGAATCCATCCTCGGCTACAACTACGGCGACAACGTGGTCCATCGTGACGACCTGGTGTTGCTGTGAGTTTTCCTTTGATCATCGGCAGGACAGAACATGAGTGATATCCGCACCCTTGCATTGCAATGCCGCGATGCCGCGCAGCAACTGGGCCTGCTTTCCAGCCAAGCCCGCAGCACGCTGCTGAAGTCGATGGCCGCTGCGCTGGAAGCCGATGCAGGCAGCATCCTCGCCGCGAATGCGCGTGACCTGCAGGCGGCGCGCGACAAGGGTGTGGGTTCGGCGATGCTGGACCGTCTGGCCTTGAACCCGGAACGCCTGCGCGGCGTGGCCGATGCGCTGCGTGAAGTGGCCGCCTTGCCGGATCCGGTGGGCGAGGTGACCCGCGATTACGACCGCCCCAATGGCATCCGTGTGCAGAAGGTGCGGGTGCCGTTGGGGGTGATCGCGATGATCTATGAGGCGCGGCCGAATGTGACGGCTGACGCGGCGGCGCTGTGCATCAAGGCCGGCAATGGCGTGATCCTGCGCGGTGGCTCCGAGGCCATCCATTCCAATACGGCGATTGCCGCCAGCCTCAAGCGCGCTCTGCGCGAGGCGGGCTTGCCGGATGCGGCACTTACGCTGGTCGAAGACCTGCGTCGCGAGACCATGCTGGAGTTGCTGCAGCTCAACGACATCATCGATCTGGCCATCCCGCGCGGCGGCGAGGGCCTGATCCGCTTCGTCGCCGAGCACGCGCGGGTGCCGGTGATCAAACATTACAAGGGCGTCTGCCACCTGTTCGTCGATGACAGTGCCGACCTGCAGTTGGCAGTGGATCTGCTGATCGATGGCAAGACCTCACGTCCGGCGGCCTGTAATTCGTTGGAGACCTTGCTGGTGCATGAAGGCGTCGCAGCTGAGTTCCTGCCATTGGCCGCGGCGGCGCTGCGCGAACGTGGTGTCGAGCTGCGTGGTGATGCAGCCACCCAGGCGCTGGTTGCCGATACCGTCCCGGCAAGCGAAGACGACTATGCCGCCGAATACCTCGACCTGATCCTCGCCATCCGCGTGGTGCCGGACCTGGCTTCCGCCATTGCCCATATCCAGGCCCACACCTCGGATCACACCGAAGTCATTGCTACCAGCAATCCGGAGCATGCCGAAGCCTTCGTGCGCGCGTTGCGTTCGGCGGTGGTGATGGTCAATGCCTCCTCGCGCTTCTCCGATGGCGGCGAGTTGGGCCTGGGCGCGGAGATCGGCATCTCGACCACACGCCTGCATTCCTACGGCCCGATGGGTCTGGAGGCGCTCACGGTAGAGCGCTTCGTGGTGCGCGGTGAAGGCCAGGTCAGGCATCCGCTGAAGTAAGCCACCGTCGTAGCCCGGGTAAGCGCAGCGCACCCGGGAGCACGTAGCATTCGTTGACGCGTTGTTTCGATCGTTGCATTCCCCGGGTGCGCTGCGCTTACC
>NZ_JASCOR010000276.1 GCF_029959445.1 Stenotrophomonas sp. PS02298
GCCATGCTCGGCAGAAGCGTTCCCGGTATAGCCCCTGCCGAGCATGGCTCGGCACTACAGGTGGCGCGTCAGAACGACAGGCTCACGCCGGCAACCGGACCCTTGAATTCCTGTTTCAGGCCGATCACGCCGTCACTGCCTTTCTGGTCAACATCCAGCTTGAACCAGTCATAGCCGGCGAAGATGCCGAAGTTCTTGTTGACGTTGTACTGCACGATCGCATTGGCGCGGCTCAGGTCGCCTTCGTAGTCATCGAAGTTGCCCCAGCGTGTGTTGAGGTACTGGCCCTGCAGATTGATCAGCCAGTTCTCCGAGGGAGTGAAGCTCAGGCGCGCGCCAACCACCGGTGCGATGCCGTCGGCCTTCTCATTGAGGAAGCGGCCCTGGTAGACATCACCGACATCGGCGTAAGCGTCGGCGCTGATCTTGGCGTACTCGGCACCAAGCTGCAGGCCGAAATCAAAACGATCACCATCCACCACCGAGTAGTCGTAAACCAGCGTTGCCACCTGGTACTTCAACTCGCCCTTGACGAAGCTGCCTGCGGGTACCGTGGTGTCACCCCAGCTGATGCCTTCATCCAGCGTCTCGCGCCTGTCCTTGTCGTATTTGAAGTAATCGAAGATCAAGCGCTGGCGGTCGCTGATGCGGAACATGCCGTCCACGCGCGGCTCCCATTCCTTGCCGCCCAGGCTGAAGTCCTCCGACAGATCCACGTCCTGGCCGGCAACAGTGGTGCTGCCGCGGATGGTGTTGTCGGTATCAATGTTCATCGCACCCAGTCGCACGCTGAAGCGCGGATCGCCTTCAGCGGCGTGCGCGGCCTGCGCGTGGACCAGAGCGAGTGTGAGTGCGCACGGAGCAAGTGCGAGAATGAAGCGGGGATTGCGCATGCCATTGCCTGCTTGTTGCTTTGGAGCAGCTGACCATCGCCGATTCGATGTAGAGAACGGTGAGCGCGGCGTGCAGGCAATGTGTAGACGCGGATCAATTGCGGTGAGGTGGTGCCGCCGAGGGCGTGCGACACCACCTCACCCGAGTCCGCGCACCCACCCGACGAGGTAGCGGATTGCCGACTGCAGCTGTCTGACCGGCGGGGCAGTGGGAAGTTCCCGTGTTGCGGTGCAATATCTATTGTCCCGCGACCTGGACCGTTGCTTGGGCAGCGGGGGAAAAAACGTGATATTGCGGCCACTTGCATAGTCAAATGGGGACAAATGCCGGTTGTCTCGCAAATTGTCCCGCTGTTATACTTTCGCGGCTCGACGAGACGCCTTTGCGCGATTCGGCTCTTCCCTTTACCTGAAGCAGGACACTTTGACGTGCTGAACTCCGTTGACGCGGGTCGGCGACTGATGTTGCGCGCCGCGGTATACCCGCTGGCCGCAGTGGTGGTCCTGGCTCTGGCCTTCCTCTTCGTGGGGCCAAAGCATGCGCTGGGCGCCCTTGTATCGGGCCTGGCGGTGGTAGCAGGGACGGCGCTGGCCGCGTGGGTAGGGCTCGGTGGCGGCGTTCAGGCCGCTGGTTCAGCAATGATCCGCCTGTTCCTGGGGTTCGTGCTGAAGATTGTGCTGATTGTTGCCGTACTGGGAATGGCTTTTTTCTGGTGGCGACTTCCTCCTTTGGCGCTGCTGGCGGCAATTCCAGTGGCGCTGATGTTCCAGGTTCTGGCTCTGGCCAGACGTTGATTCACTCATAAAGGTTCCGGACACATGGCGGGCGAGGCTCTAACTCCTACCACGTACATCCAGCATCACCTGCAGAATCTGACCGCTCCGGTCGGTGAGGGCGGTGGTTTCTGGATGATCCACGTCGATACCATCGTCACCGCGGTCCTGATGGGCCTGCTGATGGTGTTCGCCTTCTGGATGGCAACCCGCAAGGCCACCGCCGGTGTTCCGGGCAAGTGGCAGGCGTTCGTTGAAATCTGCCTGGAGTTCGTTGACCGCCAGGCCAAGGACACCTACCACGGCAAGAGCAAGCTGATCACGCCCATCGCGATCACCATCTTCTTCTGGATCCTGTTGATGAACCTCATCAAGATGATCCCGGCCGATTTCATCGCCAAGCCGCTTGAGCTGGCAGGCATCCATTACTGGAAGCCGGTGCCGACCGCCGACGTCAATGCCACCCTGGGCATGTCGATCAGCGTGTTCATCCTGATGATCTTCTTCGCGCTGAAGTCCAAAGGCATCGGCGGCTTCGTCAAGGAATTCCTGACGGCCCCGTTCGGCAAGTGGATGATGCCGTTCAACCTGATCCTCAACATCGTCGAGTGGCTGAGCAAGCCGATCTCCCTGGCGATGCGACTGTTCGGCAACATGTTCGGCGGCGAAATCGTTTTCCTGCTGATCTGGGTGCTGGGCGGTGCCGGCGTGTTCGGTGCCGTTGCCGGTGGCGTGTTCGGCTTTGGCTGGATGCTGTTCCACCTGCTGGTGATCCCGCTGCAGGCCTTCATCTTCATGATGTTGACCATCGTGTACTTGAGCCTGTCGGAAGACAGTCACTAAAGTTACAAGCTTCACCCAGTTTCAACCTTCATCCGTTTCATCACCCTTAGCTACTTAAAGTTCCTGGAGATAACCATGTACTTCGCCGTCCTGACCAACCTCGCCCAAGTTCAGAGCTCCACCGCCCTTGCCGTCGGCATCATGATCGGCCTGGCCGCACTGGGCGCTGGCCTCGGTCTGGCCATCATGGCTGGTAAGTTCCTGGAGTCGGCCGCTCGCCAGCCGGAACTGATCCCGGTCCTGCAGGTCCGCATGTTCATCACCGCCGGCCTGATCGACGCCGCGTTCATCATCTCGGTCGCCGTTGGCCTGCTGCTGGCCTTCGCAAACCCGCTGGCTGCTGCCCTGCTGGCCGAAGCCGCCAAGCTGGCAGGCTGATCCAGCTGCAGTGAGACGGTCGGGGGGGGGGGGGGGCCCCCCCGGGCCGTGTGGGTGGGGTGGGGGTGGTTTTAGAAAAAGGA
>NZ_JASCOR010000277.1 GCF_029959445.1 Stenotrophomonas sp. PS02298
GGCTTACACCGCTCCTACAGGGCTCCGGATAGTTTTTGTAGGAGCGGTGTAAGCCGCGAAGCCGATAGCAATGCGCTGCCATTTGGCTCGCAACCCTCATGCTGGTCGTCGGCTTGCTTTCAACCTGCAGCACCACCAGCTTCGCGGCTTACGCCGCTCCCACAAAACGGCAGGGCTGTCCCTATGGCTGTGCCGGGCAGGCATAATTCCCGCCTGTCTTTGGGAGTCGTACACATGCTGGAAACAGTGGAGCAGGAAACCGGCGCGTCGCCGGAATGGTCGGTGATCTGGCTGCATGGCCTGGGTGCCGATGGCCATGATTTCGCGCCTATCGTGCCCGAGCTGGTACGTCCGCAGTGGCCGGCGATCCGCTTCGTGTTCCCGCATGCGCCCAAGCGCCCGGTCAGCATCAACAACGGCATGCCGATGCGTGCCTGGTATGACATCGTCAGCATGGACTTCCGCAGCCGCGCCGATGCCAAGGGTGTCGCCGAATCGGTGGAGCAGCTGGAAGAACTGATCGCCCGTGAACAGGCGCGCGGCATTCCGGCAAACCGCATCGTCCTGGCCGGTTTCTCGCAGGGTGGGGCGATCATCCTGTCCGCTGGCCTGAAGCGCCGTGAGCCGGTCGCCGGCCTGGTGGCCTTGTCGACCTATCTGCCGGAAGTGGATGCTGCACCGTCGCAGCTGGTGGATGGCGCCATCGCCCAGCCGATCTTCATGGCCCATGGCAGCGCCGATCCGGTGATTCCGCTGCAGATCGCCGAGCACAGCGCACAGGTGCTCAGGACGCTGGGTTTCGGCGTGGAATGGCACCGCTACCAGATGGCCCACCAGGTCTGTGGCGAAGAGATCCACGCGTTGGGCGACTGGCTGCAGGCCCGTTTTACGCCGGTCTGATCAGTTTGTGAGCTGCACCGCAGTTGCCGGGTTGTTGACGGCGGCCTGCAGCGAACCCGGCTACCATGTCGCCACGACTGGGGAGCCGTGAGTGAGGTAGTGGTGTGAAGGTAGTAATCGCCGATGACGAGCCCTTGGCGCGCGAGCGCCTGCGCGCGCTGCTGGCCGAGCTGGCGGGGGTGGAGGTGGTTGGCGAGGCCGCCAATGGCAATGATGCCCTGCAGGTCTGCGCGCAGACCCAGCCGGATCTGGTGTTGCTGGATATCGCCATGCCCGGCATCGACGGTCTGGAGGTTGCCCGCCATCTGGCGCGGTTTGAGCCGCGTCCGGCGGTGGTGTTCTGCACCGCCTATGACGCCCATGCCTTGTCGGCGTTTGAAGCGGCGGCGATCGACTACCTGATGAAACCGGTGCGTGCCGAGCGCCTGGCCGCAGCGCTGGAGCGTGCGCGCACCTTCATTGTTGGCCGCGCCAATACTGCGCCTGCCGCGTCCACGCAGCCGCGACGGGCGTTGTGCGCGCGTCTGCGCGGCAGCCTGCGGCTGGTGCCGGTGGAGGACATCCTCTACCTGCAGGCCGAGGAAAAATACGTGGTGGTGCACCACCTGCGTGGCGAAGACCTGATCGAGGAATCGCTGCGCTCGCTGGAAGACGAGTTTTCCGGGCGTTTCATCCGCATCCACCGCAATTGCCTGATCGCCCGCGATCGGTTGCAGGAAGTCCGCCGCACGCCGGCCGGGCAGGTGCACGCGGTGCTGCGTGATGTCCCGCAGCCGCTGGAAATCAGCCGCCGCTGCGTGGCCGGGCTGAAGACCGAGATGGAACGGCTGTGACCCGGAGCTTGCAGCGGCGATAATGGCCGCATGAGCATCCTGCGTATCGCCACCCGAAAGAGCCCGCTTGCCCTGTGGCAGAGCGAACACGTCGCCGACCGCCTGCGCCAGGCCCATCCCGGGCTGCAGGTGGAACTTGTGCCGATGAGCACGCGCGGCGATGAAATCCTCGACCGCTCGCTGGCCGCCATTGGCGGCAAGGGCCTGTTCCTGAAGGAGCTGGAGCTGGCGATGCTGCGTGGCGACGCCGATTGCGCGGTGCATTCGCTCAAGGACGTGCCGATGGAGCTGGAGGCGCCGTTCGCGCTGCCGGCGATCCTGACCCGCGCCGATTCGGCTGATGCTTTCGTCTCCAACACCTATGCGTCGCTGGATGCCTTGCCGCAGGGCGCCTGCGTCGGCACTTCGTCGCTGCGCCGGCAGGCACAGCTGCGTGCGCTGCGCCCGGACCTCACGTTGCGCGACCTGCGTGGCAACGTCAACACCCGCCTGGCCAAGCTGGATGCCGGTGAATATGACGCCATCATCCTGGCCTGCGCTGGTCTGGAGCGCCTGGAACTGGGCGCGCGCATCCGCGATCGCCTGGTCGCCCCGCAGTGGCTGCCGGCGCCCGCACAGGCTGCAGTGGCGATTGAATGCCGGCAGGACGATGCCGGCACGATTGCGCTGCTCAAGGCGCTGGACGATGCCTCCACCCGAACCTGCGTGGAAGCGGAGCGGGCCATGAACCGCGCGCTGGATGGCAGCTGCCATGTGCCGGTGGCGGGTCTGGCGCAGTGGCGTGGCGAGGACCTGTGGTTGCAGGGCCTGGTCGGCGGCGTGTCTGATGGCCGTGCGGTGCGTGCGCAGGCGCAGGGCCCGGCGAGCGATCCGGAGGCGCTGGGGCGTGAAGTGGCGCGACAGCTGTTGGCCGCCGGCGCGGGCGAGCTGTTGCGCTGATTTTGCCGTTGTAGGAGCGGCGTGAGCCGCGAAGCCGCAAGTGCATGAGATGGCATGAGCGCCGATTGTATCGGCGCGCAAGCAGGGCCAGCTTCGCGGCTTATGCCGCTCCTACAAAACAGCAAAGCAATGCCGACGTGCCCGGTTTTGCTGGTAACGCCCTTGCCGAGCATGGCTCGGCACTACCGGAGGCGGCGGGCGGGGGGGGGCCCCGGGCCCCGGGTCGTTTAAACAAAACCCCGCCCCCCACCCCGAACATT
>NZ_JASCOR010000278.1 GCF_029959445.1 Stenotrophomonas sp. PS02298
GAGTCGGGTTTCCCCCTGACTCCTTCCGCGGCGGACAAAACTCGAGGGAAACCCGACTCTGACCCCGGTTTTAAAGCCGGTTTCCCCTCGCGCGCCAGACGTGCAGCCTTGTGCTGCTCGCCACGCGTGGCTTTGCGCTTCGCCTCGGCATCACCACCAGCGGGCATGGCCGGCGGCGCCGACAACAGCGCCTTGCCGAAGGCTTCGTCGTCACCCATCGCCCAGCCCAGCTCCTCGCACAACAGGCGCAGCTGGCGGTGCAGCTCGCGCCATTCGCGCATACGCAGGAAACCGAGGAAATGGCGCCCGCACCAGTCGCGCAGCTTGGACTGGGTGAGCTCTTCGTGGGCATCGCGGTAGGCATTCCATAGCCGCAGGATGCCGATGAACTCGGAGCGCGCGTCGGCAAACAAGGCATGTGCGTTATCGGCCGCCTCGCGCGCCTCCGGTGGTCGCTCGCGCGGGTCCTGGATGCCGAGGAAAGAGGCAATCACCAGCATCTCGCGCAGGCAACCACCCTTGTGTGCGGCAACCAACATGCGCGCCAGTTTCACGTCCACCGGCAAGCGCGACATCTGCCGGCCGATGTCGGTGAGCTTGCGCTCGTCGTTGATGGCACCAAGCTCGACCAGCTGTTGCCAACCGTCGGCCACCGCACGCTCGTCCGGCGCTTCAAGGAAGGGGAACTCGTCGATCTTGCCCAGGCCCAGCTGCAGCATGCGCAGGATCACGCCGGACAACGAGGAACGGCGGATTTCCGGATCGGTGAACTCCGATCGGCTCAGGAAATCAGCCTCCGAATACAACCGGTAACACACGCCCTCGGAGATACGACCGCAGCGGCCCTTGCGCTGGTTGGCGCTGGCCTGCGATACCGCTTCGATATGCAGGCGATCGAGCTTCTGCCGTGGGCTATAGCGCTTGACGCGGGCAAAACCCGGATCAACCACGTAACGGATACGCGGCACCGTCAGTGAGGTTTCGGCGACATTGGTGGTCAGTACCACGCGTCGCTTCGGGCCGGGATTGAATACCCGGTCCTGGTCCTTGGCCGACAGCCGCGCATACAGCGGCAGCACCTCGGTCTCGCGGTATTTGCGACGTTCCAGGGCCTGATGGGTATCGCGGATCTCGCGCTCACCCGGCAGGAAGATCAACACATCGCCGCGCGCATCGCTGCGGGTGATTTCATCGACGGCAGCCACAATGGCAGAGACCGGATCCATCGCCGGATCACTGTCCGCTTCGCTGCGCTTGCCACGCGCTGGCGCCGCAGCGCTGTCGGCGCTCTGCCCCATGTCCTCCAGCGGTCGATAGCGCACCTCCACCGGGTAGGTGCGGCCTTCCACATTGACCACCGGCGCATTGTCGAAGTGGCGCGAGAAGCGCTCGGTATCGATGGTGGCCGAGGTCACGATCAACTTCAGGTCCGGGCGCTTGCGCAGCAGCTGCTTCAGGTAACCCAGCAGGAAGTCGATGTTGAGGCTGCGTTCGTGCGCCTCGTCGATGATCAAGGTGTCGTAGCGCGACAACCAGCGGTCCGACGCGATTTCAGCAAGCAGGATGCCGTCGGTCATGAACTTGATGCGGCTGTCTTCACCGACCTTGTCGGTGAAGCGCACCTGGTAACCGACCACCGTGCCGAGTTCGGTCTGCAGCTCCTCCGCCACGCGCGCAGCCACTGCACGGGCAGCAATACGCCGCGGCTGGGTGCAGCCGATCATGCCCGCCTCACCACGACCTGCCGCCAGGCACAGCTTGGGCAACTGCGTGGTCTTGCCGGAGCCGGTTTCGCCGGCAATCACCACCACCTGATGGGCCCGGATCAGTGCGCTGATCTGTTCGGCTTCACGTGCGATCGGCAGCGCTTCGTCCATGCTGACCCTGATCGGCCGCGCGGCGCGCTGCTGGCGTTGCGCGTGCGAGCGCTGCAGCTGCTGCTGGAAGGCCTGTTCAGCCGCTGCGTCCGCGGGCTTGCCCTGCCAGCGTGACAGCAGCCCCAACAGGCGCCCACGGTCACGGCTCATGCCTCCGTCAATCGCGGGGCGGGCAGCGCGCAGGCGCGCGGACAGGTCTTTCTCGATAGTGCTCATCAATCGTTCAACGTGAAAACTTGAAATGCAGGTATGGTGCGCAGAGCGCTATTGTGTAGCCATTCAACCCGCCAAGGAGAAAAGCGTCATGGCCAAGGCCAAGAACAGCAGCAAACCAGAAGCCGGAAAGAAGAAGCAGGCCGTCGCAGCAGCCGCCACCAGCACCGAGATCGGCAAGAAGAAGCTGGCCGCCGCCGCGCCCTCGGCCCCCGCTGTCAATATTGGGATCAAGGACGCAGATCGCAAGAAGGTCGCCGACGGGCTGTCGCACTTTCTGGCCGATTCTTACACGCTGTACCTGAAGACCCACAACTTCCATTGGAACGTCACCGGGTCGATGTTCAACTCGCTGCACAACATGTTCATGGACCAGTACACCGAGCAGTGGAACGCCCTGGACGAGATCGCCGAGCGCATCCGCGCCCTGGGTTTCAACGCGCCGGGTTCCTACCGCGAGTTCGCTGCGCTGACCTCGATTGCGGAAGAGCCAGGCCTGAATGACAGTGCCGACTGGCGCGAGATGGTCCGCCAGCTGGTGGTCGGCAATGAAGCGGTCTGCCGGACCGCACGCAAGGTGCTGGACCAGGCCGATGACGCCGACGACGCCCCCAGCGAGGACCTGCTGACCCAGCGCCTGCAGATCCATGAGAAATATGCGTGGATGCTGCGGTCGCTGCTTCAGTAAAGGGTTCGACGCAGTACCTGTAGTGGGGGGGGGGGGGGGGGGGGGGGGGGGGGGGGGGGGGGGGGGGCCGGCCCGGGGGGGCGCGCGCGGGGGCGGGGTGACAAAAGAGG
>NZ_JASCOR010000279.1 GCF_029959445.1 Stenotrophomonas sp. PS02298
GCCGACAGCAATGAAATTGCAGCAATGCCTGCAATCGGATCGACCACCAGCTTCGCGGCTTACGCCGCTCCTACAACCCGCTGGTCAGGGCTGGTACAACGCCCGTGCATTGGCGATCACCCGGCGCATCTGCGCGCGGTCGGTATGCCGTGATATCGCCTGCGCGCCGAGCACGATGGCCTGCTCACGCAGCGGTGCCGGCACGTCGTAGTGCACGCCGCTGGGGCGGTTCTGGAAGGCTCTGCGCGGAATCCCGAGCTGCTGCGCCAGCGCATGCAGCTCGGGCAAGGTGTCGGCCATCAGATGCGCCCAGCGCTCACCGCGCCAGGGGTGTACCGCATCGTCGATATAGACCGTCACGTTCGGCCCTGGACTCAGGCCTTGGACTTGTCGTCGTCAGCCGGCACTTCTTCGGCGATGGCGATGGTCTCTTCCGCGGCGTCGTCAGCAGCTGCCTCAGCGGCTTCCTCGCCCTCGATGCCTTCGAACTCGGATACAAGGCCGGCCAGGTAATCGTCGGCGGTCTTGCCTTCGTCGGCAGCAAGGTCGTCGATCATCTGCTGCAGCGCTGCGGAGTATTCCAGGGTGACCTTGCGGCCTTCCTTCTCCTGCACATTGGCCAGGTGCTTGAGCATGGCCAGCATCGGCACCGGGTTGTCGGCGTTGCCCATGGTCTGGCCGCCGATGGCCAGCAGCCACTCATTGCCCTGCAGGCCGATGGCGGCCACGACCTGGCCTTCTTCGTTGACCAGCACGGCGTGGTTCTGCACCTGCTGCTGGGCGTTCAGGCGGGCGAACGGGCGGCGCGGGGCCTGCTTCTTGCGCTTGTCGCGCTTGGCTTTGGAGAGCTTGGACATGTTGTTCGGCTAAAAGGAAAACGATGCCCATTGTAGGCGCAGCGGGCCCCTGCTGCCGGAACAGGGCTCAGCCGGGGCCGTCGCTGACGCCATCAGCCGGGGCCGCTGCAGTGGCTGCCGGGACGACGGCGGTCACTGGCACCGGCAGGCTGTCGGCCTGGTTCAGTGCCGCTGCTTCTGCTTCCTGGCTCATCACCACGATGCTGATGCGGCGGTTGATCGGGTTCTGCGGGTTGCTCTTGTCGAACAGCACCGAGGACGCCAAACCGACCACCCGCGCAACCTTGGCCGGGTCCATGCCGCCTTCCAGCAGCGCACGCCGCGCGGCATTGGCGCGGTCTGCACTCAGCTCCCAGTTGCCGTAACCCAGCTGGGTGGAATAGGCGGTGGTGTCGGTATGGCCGGTGAGGCTGATGTGGTTGGGCACCTGGTTGATGTAGCGTGACAGCTCCACCAGGATCGTCTGCGTATACGGCATCAGGCGCGCGCTGCCGAGGTCGAACATCGGCCGGTTCTGCTTGTCCACGATCTGGATGCGCAGACCTTCCGGGGTGATGTCCAGCAGCAACTGGTCCTTGAACGGCTCCAGCGCCTGGCTCTTGCTGATCGCTTCCTGCAGCTCCTGCTTCAGGGCTTCCAACCGCTGCTTGTCGCGCTCGCGCTCCTGTACCGGCGTGGGCACCGCTTCCTGCTGGTTCTGGAAGGGGTCATTGCTGTTGCCGCGCGAGACATCGGTGGCGCCACCGAGCTTGATCATCGAGGTGCTGGCGCCGCCGGGGCCGGCCATGCCCGGAGCCGGCGTGCTGCTGGTGCCACTCAAGGGGCTGGGGTTGCGGAAGTACTCGGAGATCGCCGCGCGCTCGGGCTTGGTGGTGGCGGCCATCAGCCACAGCACCAGGAAGAAGGCCATCATCGCGGTGACGAAGTCGGCGTAGGCCACCTTCCACGAACCGCCGTGGTGGCCGCCGCCCTGGACTTTCTTCACCCGGCGAACGATTACCGTGGGTTTGCTCTCGGTCATGGCGTGCGCCTTACTTGACCGACTTCAGGTGCTGTTCGAACTCGCTGAAACCCGGCCGCAGTGCCGAGGGCACGGTCTTGCGGGCGAACTCCAGCGCGATCTTCGGGTTGTAGCCACGCAGGCAGGCCAGCAGTGCGGTCTTCACCGATTCATAGATGCGGGCGTCCTGTTCGGCGCGTGCCTCCATCGCCGCGGCCAGCGGGCCGACGAAGCCGTAGCCGAGCAGGATGCCGAGGAAGGTACCAACCAGCGCGCCAGCCACGTGCGCGCCCACTTCCTTGATGTCACCGCCGATCGAGCCCATGGTGATGACGATGCCCAGCACCGCGGCCACGATGCCGAAACCGGGCAGGCCATCGGCGACCTTGTTGAGCACGTGGGCCGGTTCCATCGCCTCGTGGTGGTGCTTTTCCAGCTCCAGCTCCAGCAGCGGTTCCAGCTCATGCGGCTCGATGTTGGAGCCGATCATCAGGCGCAGGCAGTCGGTGATGAAGTCGAGCAGGTGGTGGTCGGCCAGCACCTTCGGGTAGTTGGCGAACACTGCGCTGTCCTGCGGATTCTCGACGTGGTCTTCCAGCGCCATGAAGCCTTCACGGCGCGCCTTGTTGAGCAGTTCGTAGAGCAGGCTGAGCACGTCCAGGTAGTCCTGGCGCTTGTACTGCGGGCCTTTGAACACGCTGACGGTTGCCCGCAGGGTCTGCTTGACGGTCTTGAGCGGCGTGGCGATCAGGAAAGCACCGAGGGCGGCACCACCGATGATGACCAGTTCGTAGGGCTGCCACAGCGCGGCGAGGCGCCCGTGCGCACCGACGTAGCCGCCCAGGACAGCGAAAATGACAACGAGCAGGCCGACGATGATAAGCATGGGGGCAGACAAGGGGAGGGGATATCCCGTTGTCGGCCGTCAGCGGAAAATCTGTAGCGCCGGGCGGCTCCTGTAGTGCCGAGCCATGCTCGGCTGAGGCTCTACTGGTGATGCCTCTGCCGAGCATGGCTC
>NZ_JASCOR010000027.1 GCF_029959445.1 Stenotrophomonas sp. PS02298
TGTGTCGCATTCTTTCCGCTTGTTTGTGGGAGCGGCGAAAGCCGCGAAGCACATAGCCAATCAGATGTCGCATATGCCTGAGGTTTCGGCAATGCCAGCTTCGCGGCTTACGCCGCTCCCACAAGCGGTGCTTGGTGCATCGTGCATGCAGGCCAAGCAACGTAGCTCAGGTAAGCGCAACGCATCTAGGGCTGTTGACTCACAGCTGCAACTGCTTTTGTCTTCAGAAATTCAGCTGCCCATGACGAAGAATGTGAAACCGGAGTTCGGCACGCGCTCGTTGTCGGCGTTGACCTCCGCGATCTCCTCGAAGAACATCCTGGCGTCTTCGTTGCGTAGTTCAGCAGGAATATTCAGCACATCTTCGTTCCGGAGCAGGTCCAGAACCTGTGCTTCTGCCTCGCCCGGAGTTGCTGCCTCTGTAAAGCGGGTTGCGTAGAAACCGATGGGCTCGAGCTTGCCCAGAAGGGCGCCCGGGAAGTTTTCGCCGCAGATCGAGCATCGATAGAGTGGCATGCGTGATCAGGTATCCGATTTGGGGGCGGCGCAAGCCGCGAAGCAGGTGGTGCTGCAGATGGAACAAGTGAGTGGTGCTCCAACACTGTCAGCTCCGCGGCTTACGTCGCTCCCACAAACAGTGCGAAGCGTATTGAAAACAAAGCCGCCCGAGGGCGGCTTTGTTGCGTCAGTGCGGTGCCCCGATGGTGGACCTCAGTCCACGCCGTGCAGGTCGCGTAGTTGGCTTGGCCTGCTGCCGAAGTAGGCTGCGAGATCGGCGATGTCCTGGTCACTCAGGCTCTGCGCCTGCGGCGTCATCAGCATGTGGTCGCGGGTGCTGGCACGGTAGGCCTGCAGCGCATGGGCGAGGTAGTCGCCGTACTGGCCGCCGAGCTTGGGATAGGTCGGGTCGATCGGGTTGTTGCCATCGGCGCCGTGGCAGTCGATGCAACTCTGCCCGGTGGCCTTGCCCTTGGCAGCGGCCAGGTGCTCACCGGCGGCGACGCGACCGGCAGGCAGGCCGGCGGAGGAGCTGGATCCGTGTTCACCGCTGGCGTGGCCTGGATCAGCGGCGGATTTGCCGCTGGACTCCACTTCGGACTGTGTGCAGGCAGCCAGACCCATGGCGGCGAACAGGGCGATGGACAAACGCAGTGCGTGCGTGGCTTTCGTCATGGTCGGCGCTTATTTGAGGGTGGACAGGTAGGCGGAGAGATCAGCAATGTCCTGCGGGCTGAAACTCATCGATTGCGCCTGCATCGTCGGATGCTTGCGCTTGCCTTCACGGTACTCGGTCAGCGCCTGGGTCAGGTATTGCGGCGACTGCCCGCCGATCTTCGGCACGCGGTAGCTGGGGTAGGCGTTCTTGTAGCCGGTGATGCCGTGGCAGCCCTGGCAGGTATAGGCCAGGATCCGGCCGGTGGCGGCATTGCCTGTGCTGGCCGCTGCCGGTGTTGCGGCGGGAGCAGTGGCGGTGGGGGCGACGGCGGGTGGAGCAGACTGCGGATCAGCTTGGGCGGCCCCGAAGGTCAGGGCAAAAGCCAGAGCGAAACAAGCGGCGAGCGGCTGCGAGCGCATGGTTTCCTTATCCGGTAAGCGGGTCTGGGGTTCCGCCGTGGGATACGGAACGGCCCGAGTATAGCCCGCGTATTTACCCGTTCGGAACAGGCGCTTGGATGCTGCAATGCGGTGGGCGGAAGCATAAGGGACGGGTACCCATGACTTTCGGGGCATGGTGTTGATGTGGGGTGGTGCAATACTTTGCTACAACACCTGCCTACGCATCCCCAGGGACAAGACGATGTCGCGACTTTTCACTCTGCACGCCCGCACCGGAAGCTGCGCTGCTGCACTCCTGATCACCACTTCCCTGTTGCTCGGCGGTTGCAAGGCCGGTGGCGAGGAAGCCAAGGCCAAGACGCCGGATGAGCAGAAAGCCAGCGACGCCGTGCCGGTGGAAGTGGCCAAGGCCGAGCGCCGTGCCATCGCCGCCAGCTATACCGGCACTGCGGCGCTGGAGCCCCGCGCTGAATCGCAGGTGGTCGCAAAGACCTCCGGCGTGGCGCTGGCGGTGCTGGTCGAAGAAGGCCAACTGGTGCGCGCTGGCCAGCCGCTGGTACGGCTGGACCCGGACCGCGCCCGCCTGAGCGTTGCACAGAGCGAGGCGCAGATGCGCAAGCTCGAGAACAGCTATCACCGCGCCGAAAAGCTGGTGCAGCAGCAGCTGGTCAGCGCTGCCGACGTGGACCAGCTGCGCTATGACCTGGAGAACGCGCGGGCGATGTACCGGATGGCGACGCTGGAGTTGTCCTACACGACGGTGGTCGCGCCGATCTCTGGCGTGGTTGCCTCGCGTGACATCAAGCCGGGCAACTTCGTGCAGATCAATTCGCCGATCATCCGCATCGTCGACAGCGGCCAGCTGGAAGCCACCCTCAATGTGCCCGAGCGCGAGATCGCCAAGCTCAAGCCGGGCCAGGCCGTGTCGCTGCAGGTTGATGCATTGCCCGGCAAGCCGTTCACCGGCACGGTGGACCGCGTTGCGCCGGTGGTCGACAACGGCACCGGCACCTTCCGCGTGGTGACGACGTTCTCCGGCGAAGAAGCATTGCAGGCCGGCATGTTCGGTCGCCTGAGCATCAACTACGACCAGCGCGCCGACGCATTGGTGGTGCCGCGTACCGCGCTGCTGGAAGACGGCGGCAAGCCGGCGGTCTATGTGGTGCGCGACGGCAAGGCCGTGCGTACCGAGCTGGCCCTGGGGTACGACGATGCCGGCTTCATCGAGGTGCGCAACGGTCTGCAGCAGGGTGATGAAGTCGTCATCGCTGGCAAGGCAGCATTGCGTGAAGGCAGTGCGGTGCAGGTGATCGGCAAGGAGAAGGCGGTCGCAGCGGCGGCCAAGGCGCCGGCAGCTGCACAGGCGACCAAGCAATGAGTGACCACGGACCGTCGGCTTCCGGCGGTGGCTTCGATCTGATCGAGTTTGCCACCCGCCGCCGCGTCACCATCGCGATGATGACGCTGACCCTGGTGTTGTTTGGCCTGATCTCGCTGTCCAGCCTGAAGGTCGAACTGCTGCCGGACCTGAGCTATCCCACCCTGACCGTGCGTACCGATTACGAAGGTGCGGCGCCGGCCGAGGTGGAAACCCTGATTTCGCAGCCGGCCGAAGAAGCGCTGGGCATCGTCAAGGGCCTGCGCAAGCTCAAGTCGATCTCCCGCACCGGTCAAAGCGACGTGGTGCTGGAGTTCGCCTGGGGCACGGACATGCAGCAGGCCGGGCTGGACGTGCGCGACAAGATGGAGACGCTGCAGTTGCCGCTGGAGGCCAAGCCGCCGGTACTGCTGCGCTTCAATCCGTCCACCCAGCCGATCATGCGGCTGGCGCTGTCGTCCAAGCAGGAAGCCGGCAACGACGCCGATGCCGTGCGCCGCCTGATGGAACTGCGCCGTTACGCCGATGAAGACCTCAAGCGCAAGCTCGAGCCGGTCAGTGGTGTGGCCGCGGTCAAGGTTGGCGGCGGTCTGGAAGACGAGATCCAGGTTGATATCGACCAGCGCAAGCTGGCCGCGCTCGGTCTGTCGCTGGACACGGTGATCCAGCGCCTGCAGCAGGAGAACGTGAACCTGTCCGGCGGTCGCCTGGAAGAAGGCTCGCAGCGTTACCTGGTGCGTACCGTCAACCAGTTCGCCACGGTCGAACAGATGCGCGAGATGCTGCTGACCACTGCCAGTGGTTCCAGCACCGCCAGCTCGACCGGTGAGAACCGCCAGCTGATGTCAGCCATCCTCGGCAGCAGCGATCCCAACGTGATCGCGGCGATGCGCAGTGATGGCAGCAGCAGCGCGCCCAGCGTGCGCTTGAAGGACGTGGCCGAAGTGCGCCAGGGCTACAAGGAGCGCGAAGCGGTGATCCGCGCTGCCGGCCATGAAGCAGTCGAACTCGCTGTCTACAAGGAAGGCGACGCCAATACCGTTTCCACCGCCGATGCGCTGGAAGCCCGGCTCGAAACCATCCGCAAGGAAATGCCCAAGGACATCGAGATGACGATGGTGGAGGACCAGTCGGTCTTCATCCGCCACGCCATCAAGGACGTCAAGATCGATGCGGTGATCGGCGGCCTGCTGTCGGTGCTGATCATCTTCCTGTTCCTGCGTGATGGCTGGAGCACCTTCGTGATCTCGCTGTCGCTGCCGATCTCGATCATCGCCACCTTCTTCTTCATGGGCCAGCTCGGCTTGAGCTTGAACGTGATGTCGCTGGGCGGTCTGGCGCTGGCTACCGGCCTGGTGGTGGATGACTCGATCGTGGTGCTGGAATCCATCGCCAAGGCGCGTGAGCGCGGCATGGGCATTCTGGAAGCGGCGATCAAGGGCACCCGTGAAGTGTTCATGGCGGTGGTTGCCTCGACCTTGACGACCATCGCGGTGTTCCTGCCGCTGGTGTTCGTCGAAGGCATCGCCGGCCAGTTGTTCCGTGACCAGGCGTTGACCGTGTCGATCGCCATCGCGGTGTCGCTGGTGGTGTCGATGACCCTGATCCCGATGCTGAGCGCGCTGAAGGGCCGTCCGCCGTTGGAGTTCCCGGCCGAAGACCCGCGCGAGCCGTGGCGTCCGCAGAGCCGCTGGAAGAAGCCGGCTGCCTATGCAGGTCGTGGTATCGGCGCGATGTTCCGCTACGGGTTCTATTTCCTGGCCTGGAGCGTGGTGCGGATCTTCCGTGGCATTGCCGCGGTGGTCGGCCCGGTGATGCGCAAGGCCAGTGATCTGGCGATGGCGCCGTATGGCCGCGCGGAAGCGGGTTACCTGCGCGCGCTGCCGGCGGCATTGAAGCGTCCGTGGCCGATCCTGGGTTTTGCAACCCTGGCCTTCGGTCTGACCTTGGCTGCGCTGCCGCTGCTGGGCGTGGACCTGCTGCCGCAGCTGGCCCAGGACCGCTTCGAGATGACCGCCAAGCTGCCGCCGGGCACGCCACTGGCGCAGACCGATGCATTGGTGCGCGAAGTGCAGCGCAAGCATGCCGGCGAAGAAGGCGTGCGCCTGCTGTATGGCGTCTCCGGTACCGGTACGCGACTGGATGCCAGCCCGACCGAGAGCGGCGAGAACATCGGCAAGCTGTCGGTGGTGATGAATGACACCAAGCTGGAGCCGGCACTGACCGAAAAACTGCGCGAGACCATGAAGGCCTGGCCGTCAGCGCAGGTGGATTTCGCCCGCCCGGAACTGTTCGCGCTGTCGCCGCCGCTGGAAATCGAAATCGAGGGCAATAATCTCGAAGACATCCGCGTCGCTGGCAATCGCCTGGCTGGCATGCTGCGCGAGAACCCGCACTATGCCGACGTCAAGTCGACGGTGGAGCAGGGCTTCCCGGAAATCCAGGTGGTATTCGACCAGGACCGCGCCGCGGCATTGGGGCTGACCACGCGGCAGATTGCCGATGCGGTGGTTAACAAGGTCAAGGGCAATGTCGCTACCCGCTACAGCTTCCGCGATCGCAAGATCGACGTGCTGGTGCGCGTGCAGGAGTCGGAGCGTTCCTCGGTCAACGACATCCGTCGCCTGATCGTCAACCCGAGCGGTGCCAAGCCAATCGAGCTGGGCTCGGTGGCCGACGTCATCGCCACCACCGGCCCGAGCGAAATCCACCGTGCCGACCAGCGCCGTGTGGCCATCGTCTCGGCCAACCTGCGCGACATCGACCTGGGCAAGGCCATCACCGAAGTGCAGAGCATGGTCGCCAAGAACCCGCTGGGCACTGACGTCGGCATGCACATCGGTGGCCAGGGCCAGGAGCTGGGTGAGTCGATCCGCTCGCTGCTGTTCGCCTTCGCCTTGGCGGTGTTCCTGGTCTATCTGGTGATGGCATCGCAGTTCGAATCGCTGCTGCATCCTTTCGTCATCCTGTTCACCATTCCGCTGGCCCTGGTTGGTGCGGTTGCAGCCCTGCTGCTGGCGCGTTCACCGGTCTCGGTGGTGGTGTTCATCGGCTTGATCCTGTTGGTCGGTCTGGTGGTGAAGAACGCCATCATCCTGATCGACAAGGTCAACCAGCTGCGCGAGGAAGGTGTGGCCAAGCGTGAGGCCCTGGTTGAGGGCGCACGTTCGCGCCTGCGCCCGATCATGATGACCACGCTGTGCGCGGTATTCGGCTTCCTGCCGCTGGCCCTGGCCTTCGGTGAAGGCGCCGAAGTGCGCTCGCCGATGGCGATCACGGTGATCGGTGGCCTGCTGGTGTCGACCCTGCTGACCTTGCTGGTGATCCCGGTGGTGTACGACTTGCTGGATCGCAAGCCGGACGAGTACTACGCCGAACGCGGCCGTCGTGCACGCCAGGCGATGGCCCAGGCCGAGCAGGTGCTGAGCCACGAGCAGGACCCCATCGGCGGCATCAAGGACTGAGCGGATGAATATCACCGAGCTGTCCATCCGCCGCCCTGTCACCACCATCATGTTGTTCGTGTCGATGGTGGTGATCGGCCTGATTGCTGCGTTCAAGCTGCCGCTGGAGTCGGAGCCGGAAGCATCGATCCCGTTCTTCTTCATCGCACTGCCGTACCCGGGTTCGACCCCGGAAGAAGTGGAGCGCAACCTGCTGCGGCCGGTTGAAGAGGCCATCGCCACGATGCCCGGCATCAAGACGATGAACTCGCGCGCCAACGCCGAAGGCGGGCAGATCCAGGTCGAATTCAGCGACTGGAACCGCGATATCGCCATGGCCGCGTCCGAAGCGCGTGAGCGTATCGACGCGGTGCGTGACGAGTTGCCGGACGACTTCCGCCGTTATTACGTACAGCGCTGGAGCACCAGTGACCAGGAAGCGATCAGCCTGCGCCTGAACAGTGCCGAGGACCTGACCGCGCGCGCCGACATGATCGAACGTGCCATCAAGCAGCGCCTGGAGCGTCTGCCTGGCGTGGCCCGTGTTGAAGTGGAAGGCGTTGCCAAGCAGGAAGTGCTGATCGCGCTGGACAAGGACCGCATCAGCGCGCATGGCGTTGCCCTGAATGATCTGGTGCAGAAGCTGCAGGCTGCCAACTTCGCGGTATCGGCCGGGCAGATCACCGAGGACGGCCGCCGCCTGCGCGTGCAGCCCAAGGGCGAGCTGCTGGAAGTACAGGAGCTGCGCGACCTGCCGGTCAACAATCGTGGTACCCGCCTGTCGGACATCGCCGAGGTCAGCCTGCAACCGCAGCGCATGAGCTATGTGCGGCGCATGGAAGGCAAGCCCAGCGTGGGCGTGGACATCTACAAGGAGCGCTCGGCGAATCTGGTGGACCTGTCGCGCGCTGTGACCAAAGAGGTCGCGCTGCTGGGTGAGGATCCGGCGTTGCGCGGTGTCGACATCGAGATTGCCTGGGATTCCGGCAAGGCAGTCACCAGTTCGCTGCTGGCCCTGGCCGAGGCCGGTGCGATCGGCCTGCTGCTGTCGGTGATCGTGCTGTACGCCTTCCTGCGTCATTGGCCGTCAACGCTGATGGTGTCGATGGCGATCCCGATCTGTTTCATCATGACCTTGGGCTTCATGTACTTCACCGGCATCAGCCTGAACATCATTTCGATGATGGGCTTGTTGCTGGCGGTGGGCATGCTGGTGGACAACGCCGTGGTGGTGGTGGAGAGCATCTACCAGGAGCGCGAGAAGTACCCCGGCAAACCGGAGATGGCATCCATCATCGGTACCCGCCATGTGGCGATCGCGTTGTCGGCCGGCACCTTGTGCCACTGCGTGGTGTTCCTGCCCATGATGTTCGGCGAGAAGAACATCATCACCATCTACCTGACCCAGCTGGCGTTGACCATCTCGTTCTCGTTGCTGGCCTCGTGGCTGGTGGCGGTGAGCCTGATCCCGATGCTGTCGGCACGGATGAAGACCCCGCCGGCATTGAAGTCGCCGTTCATCAGCCGCCTGCAGGCGCGCTACGCACGGATACTGCGCTGGACCCTGCAGAACCGTGGCTGGAGCGTGGCAGGTATCGTGTTGGTGTCGGTGCTGAGCGTGTGGCCGATGACCCATACCACCGGTGGTGGCGATGACAATGATCCGGATGAGATCAACATCTTCTACCAATGGAAGGGCTCCTATTCCAAGGAGGAGATGGGAAAGGAAGTGCAGCGGGTCGAGGACTTCGTCAATGCCAACCGCGACGAGTTCAAGATCAAGCGCGTTTACAGCCGTTTCGCCGAACAGGGCTGGGCGCAGACACGCCTGTACCTGAGCATCGACGACCGCGAGCAGAGCAAGAAGATCGAGGAAGAGGTGCGCAAGGGGTTGCCGCAATCGGCACGCGCCAAGATCGGCATCGGCTGGCCGGGTGGCATGGGCAGCGAAGGGCAGGGCCTGCGTTTCAGTCTGGTCGGTGATTCAAGCCAGACCTTGCGTGAGTTGGCCGACGACATCGTGCCGATCCTGGCGCGCAATCCCAAGTTGCGCGATGTGCGCGTGGACGTGGGTGATGCCAATGCCGAACTGGCGGTGCGGGTCAACCGCGAGCGCGCAGCGTCGTATGGTTTCAGTGCCCAGCAGGTGGCGCAGTTCGTGGGCATGGCGCTGCGTGGCTCATCGCTGCGTGACTTCCACCGCGATGACGTCGAGATTCCGGTCAATGTGCGTTTCTCGGGCTCGGAGAACTACAGCATCGAAGACCTGTCCTCGTTCATGGTGCGCAGCTCCAGCGGCAAGGAGATCCCGCTGCTGGCGATGGTGGACGTCAACGTCAATCCGGCGGCCAACTCCATCCAGCGCTTGAACCGGCAGACCATGCTGCGTATCGAGGCTGGCCTGGCCAAGGACGTGCCGATGGACCAGGCGCGCAAGTCGGTTGAGGAGACCCTGGACCGCGTGCAGTTCCCACCGGGCTATGGCTATACGTTCAACGGCGCCGGCTTCAACATCAACTTCGATGGCATGGACCAGATGGTGACGGCGATCTTCATTGCCCTGATCCTGATGGTGGTGATCATGGCGGCGGTGTTCGAGTCGCTGTTGTTCCCGGCGGCGATCATGTCCTGCGTGCTGTTCTCCATCTATGGCGTTTACTGGCTGTTCTGGCTGACCGGTACCGAGATGAACATCATGGCGGTGATCGGCATCCTGGTGCTGATGGGCGTGGTGGTGAACAACGGCATCGTGATGATCGAGCACATCAACAACCTGCGTCGACGTGGGGTGTCGCGTACCGAGGCCTTGATCGAGGGTAGCCGTGAGCGCTTGCGGCCGATCATGATGACGATGGGTACGGCGATCCTGGCGATGGTGCCGATTGCGTTGAACACGACCACGGCTGACGGCATGCCGCCGTACTACCCGATGGCGCGCGCGATTGCCGGTGGATTGGCGTTCTCGACGGTGGTGAGCTTGCTGTTCCTGCCGACTATCTACGCGCTGCTGGATGATCTGCGTACCGGCACGGCGCGGTTGGTGCGGCGTGCGCGCGGTTTGCCGCCGGTGGAGCGTGCGGTTGTTGTAGAGGGCTGATTGGCTGGAGGGCAGGGCGGCTGTAGCTGCTGCGAAATGCAAAGGCAATAGCAACAGCTGAAGCAAGAGCTGCCCTCACCCCTACCCCTCTCCCGCATGCGGGAGAGGGGACAGCCAAGGCAAAGGCCAAAGCAACAGCCAAAGCCAAAGCAACAGTCAAAGCAACAGCCAAAGCAACAGCCAAAGCCGGCCATCAGGCTTCCGCTGCCGAAGCCGACGACGCAGCAGCAAAAGAAAATGCAGGAGAGCTAGTCCCCTCTCCCGCATGCGGGAGAGGGGTAGGGGTGAGGGCGCTTCTAAGCTTTTAAAGCATCTACAGCTTTTAAACCAAAGCTCAAAGCAAAGGCTTCAAGGCAAAGGTCTCAAAGCAAAGGCCTCAAAGCAAAGACCTCAAAGCAAAGACCTCAAAGCAAAGACCTCAAAGCAAAGGCTTCACCCAGCCAACTTCCCATAAACACTGAAGCCGGTAAGCCACAGTCCCAGCATGCTGCCGATATTGGTGAGCATGAACGTCAGCACGATGCGGGTAACGCGATTCCGGTACCAGCCTTTCAGGCTCTGCGCATCATCACGTAGCTGCAGGAAATCCTGATACGTCGGCTTGCGCAGCCGCGTTTCCACCAGTGCCGAAAACGCACCGGTGGGAATGCTCAAACGGAAGGGCTTGAACGGCGCAACCACGATCGCGGTCAGGATGCTCAACGGATGGCTGGCAGCAAGCAATGCACCCAAGCCAGCCAGGCCGCCGGTGAACATCGCCCAGGTCAGCAGCATGTCGGCACCCATGCCCATGCCGCCCTTCCAGAAACCAAACCCAATTCCGCCCAGCACGATGGCGAGGATGCCCAGCGTGATCCACGGGATGTTGCGCTTCTTCGGCACCGACTCCAATTGTTCGCGAAGCGGGCCGGGTGCCTCGGTATCGGTTTCCAGATAGCGGGCCAACCCTGCAAGGTGACCCGCGCCAACCACCGCCAGCACATTGCGCTGCTCGCTGTTGTGTTCCTCGCGCAGACGCGTAGCCATATAACGGTCGCGCTCACCGATGATGGCTTGGTACAGCGCCGGGCTTTCATTGGCGAATTCGCCAAAGCTCGACTCCAGCATGTCGCCTTGCTTGAGCTTCTCGATTTCTTCTTCGCCTACATCCTCGGATGAGAACAGGCCGGCGCCCAGGCCCATCACCAGCTTGACCTTGCCGAAGAAGCCCAGGCTCTGCGAAGCGCGGCGGAAGGTGAGGCCGACATCGCGGTCGATCAGGTGCACGGGCAGGTCGTTGGCCTTGGCCAGTTCCACTGCGCGCTTCAGTTCAGCACCGGGTTCGATCCCCAACTGCTCTGCGAGACGGCGTTGGTAAGCGGCCAGCGCGAGGTTGGCGGCAAACAGCGCCACGCGGCCCTTGCGGATCACTTCGACCAGATCCAGCTGTGCCAAGGCGTTGGGGTTGGTCAGCGCCTGCAGGCGCTGCGGGTCCAGCTCGACTGCGACTGCGTCGTACTGGCCGCTGGCGATGGCCTGCTCAACCGCTTGTACGCTGGCTGCAGAGACGTGGGCAGTGCCCAGCAAGGTATAGCGCACGCCGTCGCGTTCAACCACGCGCACAGGCTGGCCGGCCAGCAGTTCGCCGCCGGTTTCGATAGAGGAGTCAGTCATTGCTTCATTCATTGGATGGGGCGCTGTCGGCACCGTCGCCGAGTGCGCGTTGCATCTGTACCGTGTCCAGCCAGCGACCGTGCTTGCGGCCAAGGCCGCGGAACACGCCAACCAGCTCAAAGCCGAAACGCTCATGCAGCTTGATCGATGCGGTATTGGTCGGTTCGCCGATCACCGCGATCATCTGCCGGAAGCCGCGTGCGGTGCATTCGTCGATCAAGGCCTGCATCAAGGCCCTGCCAACGCCTTTACCCTGGAAGCGAGCATCGACGTAGACCGAGTTCTCCACGGTCCACTGATAGGCGATGCGGGCGCGGTAGCTGTTGGCGTAGGCGTAACCGGCTACCTCGCCGTCGATGGTGGCGACGAGATAGGGAAAGCCGCGCGCGGTGATGTCCTGCATGCGCTGCGCCATCTCCGCCGCGGCGGGGACTTCGTACTCGTAGGTGTTCACCAGCTCGCGCACCTCCACCGCGTAGA
Organism: Stenotrophomonas sp. PS02298; assembly: GCF_029959445.1. Lineage (GTDB taxonomy): Bacteria > Pseudomonadota > Gammaproteobacteria > Xanthomonadales > Xanthomonadaceae > Stenotrophomonas. The sequence goes on from NZ_JASCOR010000027.1 coordinate 11,609, forward strand.
TCGCGGTGATGGCCGGGATGTCAGCGGGGGTTGCGGTGCGCAGCTGCAGGCTCATGTCAGGTCCGGTCAGTCGATGTAGCGCTTGAGCAGGTCGCCGTAGGCATCGATGCGGCGGTCACGCAGGAACGGCCAGATGCGGCGTACGTGCTCGCTGCGCTGCAGGTCGACGTCGCAGACCAGCAGGGTTGCTTCGGTGCCGGCTTCGGCAATGAACTCGCCCTGCGGGCCCAGCACGTGGCTGTTGCCCCAGAAGTTGATGCCGGACGCACCCAGCGGCGAGGCTTCGTGGCCGACGCGGTTGCAGCTCAGTACCGGCACGCCGTTGGCAACGGCATGGCCGCGGTGGCTCAGCACCCAGGCATCGCGCTGGCGGTTCTTCTCGTCCTGCACATCGTCCGGGTCCCAGCCGATCGCGGTCGGGTAGAGCAGCAGTTCGGCACCGGCCAGGGCCATCAGGCGGGCGGCTTCCGGATACCACTGGTCCCAGCAGACAAGCACGCCGAGGCGACCCACAGATGTCTCGATCGGCTTGAAACCGATGTCGCCCGGGGTAAAGTAGAACTTCTCGTAGAAGCCCGGGTCGTCGGGAATGTGCATCTTGCGGTACTTGCCCAGCAAGGTGCCGTCCTTTTCGAAGACCACGGCGGTGTTGTGGTACAGGCCAGCGGCGCGGCGCTCGAACAGCGAGCCGACGATGACCACGCCATGCTTCTTGGCCAGTGCGCCGAGGTGCTCGGTGCTGGGGCCGGGGATTGGCTCGGCAAGGTCGAACTCGTCCACCGATTCGTGCTGGCAGAAGTACGCGCCGTTGTGCAGTTCCTGCAGCAGCACCAGTTTCGCGCCCTGCGCGGCAGCCTCGGCTACCCGTGCATCAATCACGGCCAGGTTGGCGGCGGCATCACCGTGGTTTCGTTCCTGCACCAGGGCGACGGTAAGAGGGCTGCGCGAGTTCATGCTGCGATCCTGCGGGGGAAAGGACGAATGTTAACGCGGATGTGCGTTGGTAACGCGGTCTGGGCTGAACGGAGAGCGCAGTAGGGCGCGCCCGCGGTTGCTTGTGCTTTTCAGGTAGAGCCGAGCCATGCTCGGCTGAACATGCAGGTAGCAGATCCGGATTGCGCGGCCCCGGAGCGAAAGGCAGCCGAGCGTGGCTCGGCTCTACGCTTTGAGCCCCTCTCCCGTTTGCGGGGGGGAGAGAGGCCGCTTGCGAACCACTGGTTCGCGGTCGATCGAGCGCCTTTGCGCCAGCGCAAAGGCCGGGGCGCGGAGCGGGGGTTGGGGTGAGGGGGCTTTTCGCTGGTAAAGCCCCTGCCGAGCATGGCTCGGCACTACAGGTGCGGCGATTAGTTCTTCAGCAGGCCGGCTGGCAGTTGCATGGTGATGCAGTGCAGGCTGCCGTTCTGCCAGATCAGCGAGCGGCAGGGAACCTGCACGATTTCGCGGTCAGGGAAAGCCTGTGCCAGTACGTCACGCGCGACATCATCGGCGGCGTCGCCATAGGCCGGCATCAGTACCGCGCCATTGATGATCAGGAAATTGGCGTACGAGGCTGCCAGGCGGCGGCCTTCGTCCAGAACCGGCTCGGCCCAGGGCAACGGGAACAGGCGGTAAGGCTTGCCGTCGCTGGTGCGCAGTGCGGCCAGTTCGGCGCCCATGGCCTGCAGCTCGGCGTAATGCGAATCCTGCGGGTCGTCGCAGTTCTGGTAAACGATGCTGTCGGCCGAGGCAAAGCGGGCGAGGGTATCGATGTGCGCGTCGGTGTCGTCGCCTTCCAGGTAGCCGTGGTCCAGCCACAGCACGCGGTCCTGCTGCATCCAGCTGGCCATGTCGGTGCTGAGTGAATCGCGGTCGCGCTCGGGGTGGCGTTCGTGCAGGCACTTCCAGGTGGTCAGCAGGGTGCCGGCACCGTCGGTGTCGATGGCGCCGCCCTCGAGCGCGAACGGAATGCTGCGGACCTGCGCATTGTTGAACACCTGGGCCTGGTCGAGCACTCCGACCAGTTGGTCATCGAGGCTGGCTTCGAACTTGCCGCCCCAGCCGGTGAAGCGGAAATCCAGCAGCTGGAAGCTGCCGTCGGCGCGCTTGAGGGTGATCGGGCCGGAATCGCGCAACCAGGTGTCATCGTAAGGTGCGGTGACGAACTGCACGCGATCCATCTCCACTCGGTTCGAGCGCAGGCGCATTTCCGCGTAGGTTTCGATGTCGTCATCGGCCACGCAGATCAGCACTGGCTGGTAGCGGGTGATGGCGCTGACCAGGGCGATGTAGGTTTCCTCAACCTCGGCCAGGCGCTCGGCCCAGTCGGTGTCGGCATTCGGCCAGGCGATCAATACGCCGGACTGGGTTTCCCATTCGGCTGGAAAGCGGAGCGTTTCGTTCATTCTTCTCGGATGCGTTCGGCCCGGTCGGGCGTTGGAGCGGCAGGCCAGGGCCTGCCGCCTGGAAAGGGGTCAGCGGATCGGGGGCTTTGGCCCGATTTCATCCGGGCTGGCCTGACGGGCTACCACGTCGATCACGCGCTGCTTCTCGAAGTACACGGTAAAGGCCGGATAAACCCAGCGGTTGATGGTTGGCCATTGCCGTTTCTGGCCGCCGCGCGGGTCCATGCGCTCGCTCGGTGCGCCGAAGCGGGCTTCCACCTCGGCCATGCTCTGGCCGCGGGCTGGGATGGCCTGGGCCGGCTTCTCCTGTGCGCGCTCGATCAGCAAAGTGTCAGCCTGCGCTGCCGGTGCGGCGGCAAGAACGGCGATCAGGCCCAGAATCTTGAATGCGTGCTTCATGGTCACATCTCCCCAGAGGACAGGTTGGGATTACAGCAAAAATTGACGATGAAAGTGTGGTCCTGCGTCGTTGTTGCTGCATGCACTCAGCAATGCGTCATCGCGGTGCCTGGCCCGGTACGCAAAAAGCCGCCCGGAAGGCGGCTTTTTGGCGTTGCCTGACCCTTGAGGATCAAGCCCTGGCTTGCGCCAGTTGGCTCAGCGCTGGCGAGCCTTGAAGCGCGGGTTCGACTTGCAGATCACGAAGATCTTGCCGCGACGGCGCACAACTTTGCAATCACGGTGACGGGTCTTCGCCGACTTCAGGGAGGACAGAACTTTCATGACATACCTCGGCGGATACTGGTAAGGAGATCTTAGGAGCGTGGCCGCGGATATGCAGGGTAACGCCCGTTCAAGCCCGCCATTCTACTGGGTATTTCCGCGCCAGTTCAAGTGCTTGCGTGCAAACGGGTGCGGGCAGGGCGGTGCGGGGCGTTAGAATAGCCCGAATCTCGTTCCAGACAGGCGTTTAAATGAGCCAATTGCCTCCCGTTCTCACCATTGATGGCCCGTCCGGGGCTGGCAAGGGTACCGTCAGTCGCATTATTGCCCGCCAGCTGGGCTGGCATTACCTGGACTCCGGTGCGCTGTATCGCGCGGTGGGTGTGGCCGCCAGCTGGGCTGATATAGACACCTCCGATGCCTCGGCGCTGGTGCGCTGCACCTTTGACACCAAGGTCCAGTTCGTGGAGCAGGGCGAGAGCCTGCGGGTACTGGTCAACGGTAGCGATGCCACTGATGAGCTGCGCCTGGAGACGACGGGGGCACTGGCCTCGGCCATTGCCGCCATTCCCGAGGTCCGGGCCGCGCTGAAGGAGCGTCAGCGCGCATTCAGGGTTTTGCCCGGGTTGGTGGCCGATGGTCGAGATATGGGGACCGTCATCTTCCCTGACGCCCCATTCAAGGTTTTCCTGACCGCGAGCGCCGAGGAGCGGGCCGAGCGGCGGCATAAACAGTTGAAAGAAAAAGGGGTTTCGGTTAACTTTGAAGACCTCCTGCGTGAGATCATGGCCCGCGACGCCCGTGATGCACAGCGCGCAGTGGCGCCCCTGAGGCCGGCCGATGACGCCATCCTCATCGACACCAGCGGTATTGGCATCGACGACGTCGTTGCCAAGGTGCTGGGTCTGGTTTCCAAGGAAGCCTGATCCTCGCAGCGTTGAGTGCGGTCAGTTGATCGATCGTAGTCGTAGCAAAGATGTTGCAACAACCCGCTGCGCAATGGTGCGTGGTGGGCTTTTTCATTCACATTCGGCCGCTGTCATGGGGTCGTCCAACAGGCTGGACAGTACGGGTTTTCGCAACAGATCCGCTGTCCATATGTTCAACTGAGTAAATCTAATGACCGAATCATTTGCAGAACTGTTTGAAGCCAGTCAGGCCAATCTGGCCAAGCTGAAGCCCGGTGCCATCGTTATCGGTACCGTCGTTGAAGTCCGCGGCGACGTGGTCGTGATCAACGCCGGCCTGAAGTCCGAAGGCATCGTGCCGATCGAACAGTTCCGTAACGACGCTGGTGAAATCGACGTGGGCGTGGGCGACCAGGTAAAGGTTGCACTGGACTCGATCGAAAACGGCTTCGGCGAAACCGTCCTGTCGCGCGAGAAGGCAAAGCGCGCCATGGTGTGGGACGAGCTGGAAGAAGCGTTGGAAAAGAACGAAACCATCACCGGTCGCATCAGCGGCAAGGTCAAGGGTGGTTTCACCGTGGACATCAAGGATGTCCGCGCATTCCTGCCCGGTTCGCTGGTCGATGTGCGCCCCGTGCGCGACCCGGCCTACCTGGAAGGCAAGGAGCTGGAATTCAAGCTCATCAAGCTGGACCGCAAGCGTAACAACGTGGTCGTGTCGCGTCGTGCAGTGGTCGAGAGCGAGCACTCGGAAGAGCGCGAGCAGCTGATGGACAAGCTGCAGGAAGGCGCAATCCTGAAGGGTGTCGTCAAGAACCTGACCGATTACGGCGCATTCGTGGACCTGGGCGGTATCGACGGCCTGCTGCACATCACCGACATGGCATGGAAGCGCGTGCGCCATCCGTCCGAAGTTGTGAACGTCGGCGACGAGCTGGACGTGCGCGTGCTGAAGTTCGACCGCGAGCGCAACCGCGTTTCGCTGGGCCTGAAGCAGCTGGGCGAAGATCCGTGGGACAACATCGCACGTCGTTACCCGGCCAACAGCCGCGTGTTCGGCAAGGTCTCCAACGTGACCGATTACGGCGCGTTCGTTGAGATCGAGCCGGGCGTGGAAGGCCTGGTGCACGTCTCCGAGATGGATTGGACCAACAAGAACGTCAACCCGTCCAAGGTTGTCCAGGTTGGTGATGAAGTCGAAGTGATGGTGCTGGACGTTGATGAAGAGCGTCGTCGTATCTCGCTGGGCATGAAGCAGGTTGCTGCCAACCCGTGGGAAACCTTCGCCGCCATCTTCAAGAAGGGCGACAAGGTTTCCGGCCAGATCAAGTCGATCACCGATTTCGGTATCTTCATCGGTCTGGACGGCGGCATCGACGGCCTGGTGCACCTGTCGGACATCAGCTGGAACACCACCGGCGAAGACGTGGTTCGCAACTTCAAGAAGGGCGACACCCTGGACGCAGTGGTCCTGGCCGTCGACCCGGAGCGCGAGCGCATCTCGCTGGGCGTCAAGCAGCTTGAGCAGGACCCGTTCGGCCAGTACATGGCTGCCAACCCGAAGGGTTCGAAGGTCGAAGGCGTCGTGAAGGAAGTTGATGCCAAGGGCGCAACCATCGAGCTGGCTGACGGCATCGAAGGCTACGTTTCGGCACGTGACGTTGCCAACGAGCGCGTCGACGACGCGACCCAGTTCCTGAAGGTCGGCGACAAGGTCGAAGCCAAGTTCGTGGGCATGGACCGCAAGGGCCGTACCCTGCAGCTGTCGATCAAGGCCAAGGACGATGCTGAAATGCGCGAAGTGCTGGAGGAATACCAGTCCTCTTCGGCATCCAGCGGCACCACCCAGCTGGGCGCCCTGCTGCGCGCACAGCTGAACGGCAACAAGTCCGAGTAATCGGTTTCCTGTTGTAGATTTGACCTGGCGGCCCGGACATCAGTCCGGGCCGTTTCAGGGTAAGACCCTGCCATTGACGAGTACGCAATGACCAAATCCGAATTGATCGAAATCCTCGCGCGCCACCAGGCGCACCTGAAGGCTGATGATGTCGATCTGGCGGTGAAGTCGTTGCTGGAAATGATGGGTGGGGCGCTGTCCTCCGGCGACCGCATCGAGATCCGCGGTTTCGGTAGTTTTTCGCTGCATTACCGCCCGCCGCGTCTTGGCCGTAACCCGAAGACGGGTGAGTCGGTTGCGCTGCCGGGCAAGCATGTTCCACATTTCAAGCCGGGCAAGGAACTGCGCGAGCGCGTCAGTTCGGTGGTGCCGCTGGAAAGCGACCCTGCCTGAGTGCTTCTGGCTGGGTGCTGCGCAGTAGATTGACTGCTGCCATTTCTTCCGCTGAACGGTAAGCTACGGGCTCTTGTTACAGGAGTAAGCCGGCGCATGAAGACCGTTCGATTAGTGATTCTGCTGGCGGTGTTGATAGGCGGTCTTGTGATCGGCTCGCTCAACTCGCAGCCCATCGAAATCAGCCTCGCGTTCTGGGTGCTCAAAACCACCTCGGGTATCGCAATCATTGCCTCGCTGTTGCTCGGCGCCCTGGTGGGCGGTGGCATGGTGATGGCGGCACTGGTGGTGCCGATGTACACCAAGCTGCGTCGCGCCAATAAAGCGGCCGCCTTGACGGCATCAGAGCCTGTTGCGCCTGCCGCGCAGACGCCTTCTCCTTTTGACGGACGCTAAGCAACGATGGCCTTCATCAGTGAGTGGTTCTGGTTTTTCCTTTGCCTTCCGGTTGCCGCGATCGGCGGGTGGGTGATTGGTCGTCGCAGTGGTCAACGCCACAGCGAGAATCAGGTCACCCGTCTTTCCAGTACCTATTTCCGTGGCTTGAACTATCTGCTCAACGAGCAGCCGGACAAGGCCATCGAGTTGTTCCTGCATATTGCCGAGCTGGACAAGGAAACCTTCGAAACCCAGGTCGCGCTTGGGCATCTGTTCCGCCGCCGTGGCGAAGTGGACCGGGCGATCCGTCTGCACCAAGGCCTGGTCAATCGCAATGACCTGAGTGACACGCAGCGCGTGCAGGCCTTGCTGGCGCTCGGCGAGGACTATATGAAGTCCGGCCTGCTGGATCGCGCCGAAACCGTATTCACCGAACTGGCGAAGCTTGACCAGCGCGCTCCGCAAGCCTTGAAGCACCTGATCGGGATCTATCAAGCCGAGCGCGATTGGGAAAAGGCCATCGAGAACGCAACGCGCTATGAAGCGGTCACCGACGAACCGATGGGCAAGCTGATCGGGCAGTTCGAATGCGAACTGGCCGAGCGCTATCGCGCGGCAGGGCGGTTGGACGATGCGCGTGCGGCGATCAACCGGGCCAATGTCGCCGATGCGATGAGCGTGCGTGCAGGCATCATCGAAGGCCGTCTGGAAAGTGATTTCGGCAATGATGAAGCGGCCGTGCGCGCGTTTGAACGGGCCGCCCGCAATGATCCGGACTACCTGCCTGAAATCCTGCCGCAGCTGCTGAAGAATTACCGCAATGTCGGTGATCTCGCAGGCGCGCGTGCGTTCTTGGCTGAAATGACCGAGCACTACCGCGGTATCGCGCCGGTGTTGGCGCTCACCCGTTTGATGGAAGAACAGGAAGGGCCGGCGCCTGCGCGCGCCTACCTGGGGCGCCAGCTCAAGGATCGGCCTTCGGTACGCGGCGAGTCCGCCCTGATCGATCTGACTCTCGCCGAAGGCGCTGATCCGGTCGCCACCTTGCAGGACCTGAAGCACATCACCGATCAGTTGCTGGTCCGCAATCCGGCCTATCGTTGCACGCGTTGCGGCTTTGGTGCGCGGACGCACCACTGGCAATGTCCCAGCTGCAAGGAATGGGGTACGGTCAAGCCGCTGTTGAACTTCGCGGTGCTCTGAGTGCCGGAACAGCATTTCTGGTTGGTGCTGCTGGTATTGGCTACTGCAGCAGCAGTGACCTGGCTGGCGATCCGCTATGCGCGCTGGCGGCAGTTGATCGACCAGCCTGGCGAGCGCCGCAGCCATATCGTGTCGACCCCGCGTGGTGGGGGGGGCGGCATTGTGGTCTCGCAGTTGCTGGCCTGCGTGTTGGGTGCTGTGTGGTTACCGGGCCAGGCGCTCGTGCTGCTGGTATTCGCGCTTGGCCTGTTGATGGTGGCGGGAATCGGCTGGTGGGACGATCATCGCTCGCTGCCCGCCTTGCCTCGGCTGTGCGTTCACCTGGTGGCCGGGCTGATGCTTGCGGTATTGGTATGGCTGGGCACCGGGAGCCTGGTGAAAGCGGTGTTCTGTTTTGGGTTGGCCGTGTCGTTGGTGAACATCTGGAACTTCATGGATGGCATCAATGGCTTGGCTACCACCCAGGCCATCCTGGTGGGGCTGGGCGCGGCATGGTTGCTGCCGGCGCCCTATGCGCTTGCCGGCTGGGTGCTGGCGGCGGGCTGTGCAGGGTTCCTGCCGTTCAATTTTCCCCGGGCTCGGATTTTCATGGGGGACGTTGGTAGCGGCGCGCTTGGCTATCTGGTGGCGGGTCTGCTGGCACTTGGTCTGAGTGTCACCGACAGCGCGCCAGTGCTATGGCTGATGCTGCCCGCAGTGTTTCTGGTCGATTCGGGTTTCACGCTGCTTTCACGGATGCTCAAGGGCGAACCATGGATGCAGCCGCATACCCAGCATCTTTATCAACGCTTCGTGAAGCGTGAATACAGTCACGCGGCTGTGACGCTGGGGTATTCGCTCTTCAGCGTTGTGGGGCTTACACTTGCAGCGCAGTTTTCAAGGCTTCCCCTAGGTTGGGGGTGGGCAGGGGGCGTCACCTGGCTGGTTGCTGCGGCAATGGCGTGGGTGTTCCTGCGTGCTAAGGCACTTACTTAAGGACAGTGTTTTATATGGCGTCTTGGTTCGAGCGCTTTGTAGGCGGTGGTCCGCGCTACGCGGTGATGCTGCACGACCTGGTCATGGTTTGGTTGTGTTGGCAGTTGCTGCTGATGGCGCGCTTTGCATTGCTGGATGCAGGTCCCGTGCATCCGTGGTTTTCGCTCGATGTTGCGGCGGTCATTGCGATCCAGGCGGTCGCATTCTGGAAGGTGGGGCTGTACCGGGGGCTGTGGCGATTTGCGTCGGTCGCCGATCTGATCAACATTTTCAAGGCCAGTTTCATCGGGCTGTTGGCGATAGTCATGGTGTTTTCCTATCGCCGCCTGGATGGCATTCCCATTTCTGTGTTGATGGTCTATCCGTTCGCGTTGTCCGCGATGCTGGGTGGGCCTCGTCTGCTTTACCGTGCATGGAAGGACTACCAGGCGCAGCATTCCGATGCCCGTGCACGGCGCGTGCTGGTGCTCGGGGCTGGCCAGGCAGCCGAATCACTGATCAAGGATCTACGCCGTTCTGGTGTCTATGAGCCGGTAGGCCTGCTGGATGACTCGCCCCATCTGCAAGGGGCTTGGCTGCATGGCGCGGCGATTCTCGGTACCTTGGACGAGGTCGCGGTAGTTGCCAGGGAGACCAGTGCCAAGCTGCTGGTGATCGCCATTCCAACGCTTGATGCGGCTGGCATGCAGCGTGTGGTCGGGCTTTGTGAAAGCACTGGTTTGCCGTTCCGCACGGTTCCGCGCTTGACCGATATTCTCGAAGGCAGCTCGTTGCCGGGTCAGCTCAAAGAAGTCGCCATTGAAGACCTGCTGGGGCGCAAACCCATCCTGCCGGACTGGGAGCTGCTGCGCAGCTGGTTGCGCGGGCGTACTGTCCTGGTCACCGGCGGTGGTGGCTCCATTGGTTCGGAACTTTGTCGCCAATGTGCGCGGCACGGTGTATCGCGCATCGTGGTCCTGGAAATCAGCGAACTGCTGATGATCAACATTCAGGCCGAATTGAACCGAAGCTTCCCCGATCTGGAGGTGCATGGCGTGCTGGGCGATTGCGGTGATCCTGCCGTCATCCGTCACGCGCTGCGCACCTACAACCCGGATACCGTGTTCCATGCTGCGGCGTACAAGCAGGTGCCTCTGCTGGAGGCGCAGTTGCGCGAGGCGGTGCGTAACAACACCTTGTCGACCGAGTGCGTCGCAACTGCCTGTATTGAATCGCGGGTTGAGAACTTCGTCTTCATTTCCACCGACAAGGCGGTTGATCCGGCCAATGCATTGGGCGCAACCAAGCGCTACGCCGAGATGATTTGCCAGAGCTTGAACCGGCGCAGCGCCCACACTCGTTTTGTCACCGTTCGTTTTGGCAATGTACTGGGCTCGGTGGGGAGCGTGGTGCCGATGTTCCGCGAACAGATCCGCAAGGGTGGTCCGATCAGCGTCACGCATCCTGATGTAACGCGCTATTTCATGACGATTCCCGAGGCTTGCCTGCTGATTCTGCAGGCAGCGGCATCGTCTTCACGCGGTGCGATCTACATGTTGGACATGGGCGAGCCTGTCCTCATCCGTCACCTTGCCGAACAGATGATCCGATTGGCGGGCAAGCAGCCGGGGGTTGATATTCCAATCATCTACACCGGTTTGCGTCCAGGTGAGAAGCTGCACGAGAGATTGTTCTACGCAGACGAGAACTGCCAACCGACGGCGCACCCGAAGGTATTGGCCGCCGGGGTGCGTGAGTTCTCTCCCGAGCTGGTCTTGAACAACGTGACGGCCCTCAGGAAAGCTGTTGCGGCCTATGACATCGAGGGGATGCGCACTATCCTTGCGACAACCATTCCTGAATTCATGTCGGCCGAAGACGCGGCGAGACAGGCGGGTACAGCCAACATCGTTCCGTTTCCCACCACCAAAGAAGCTGGAAGAAGTCATTGATGCACGGTCGAATCAAAAAAGCAGTGTTTCCCGTCGCCGGGCTTGGAACACGGTTCCTGCCGGCAACCAAGACGGTGCCGAAGGAAATGCTGCCGATCATTGATCGTCCGCTTATCCAGTACGCGGTGGATGAGGCGATCGAGGCGGGTTGCGATACGTTGATCTTCATCACCAATCGCTACAAGCACGCCGTCGCCGATTACTTCGACAAGGCCTACGAGCTGGAGCAGAAGCTCGAGCGCGCGGGCAAGCTGGAACAGCTGGAGCTGATCCGGCACGTGCTGCCCAAGGGCGTGCGTGCTGTTTTCGTGACCCAGACCGAGGCGCTTGGGCTGGGTCACGCGGTGCTTTGTGCCAAGGCGATTGTCGGTGACGAGCCGTTTGCGGTACTGCTGCCCGACGATCTGATCTGGAACCGCGGCGAAGGCGCTCTCAAGCAGATGGCTGACCTGAGCGAGGCCAGTGGCGGCAGCGTCATTGCGGTGGAGGATGTGCCGCATGACAAGACGGGTAGCTATGGCATCGTTGCAACCGACAAGTTTGATGGTCGCAAGGGGCATATCACCCAGATCGTTGAAAAGCCGAAGCCGGAAGATGCGCCGAGTGATCTGGCGGTCGTTGGTCGCTATGTACTTAGCCCGAAGATATTCGAGTTGCTGGAAGCCACCGGCACCGGCGCAGGTGGTGAGATCCAGTTGACCGATGCGATTGCGCAGTTGCTCAAGACCGAGCAGGTAGATGCGTATCGCTTTGAAGGTACGCGTTTTGACTGCGGCACCCATCTGGGTCTGATCGAAGCGACCGTGCGCTTCGCATTGGAGAACGAAAAGCTGGCAGGGCCGGCTCGGGCAGCGATGCAGAAGATGCTGGCGGAGTAAGTGCCGGGAGTATTCTGCAGGCTGACGTCATCTGTCAGCCGGATGCAGTGGAGAAGCAGCCGCAAGGCTGCTTTTCTGTTTCTGGCGCCGGGTAGCTCTTCGCGATGAATCGTGCAAAAAGAAGGCGGCCTTCAGGCCGCCTTCTTCGATCAACAGCGCAGCAGATCGCTTACAGCGATTCGAAAATACCCGCCGCGCCCATGCCGGTGCCAATGCACATGGTCACCATGCCGTACTTCTGCTGGCGGCGGCGCAGGCCGTGCAGCAGGGTGGCGGTACGGATCGCGCCGGTGGCGCCCAGCGGGTGGCCCAGGGCGATGGCGCCGCCCAGCGGATTGACCTTGGACGGGTCCAGGCCACAATCACGGATGACCGCCAGCGACTGCGCGGCAAAAGCTTCATTGAGCTCGATCCAGTCCAGCTGGTCCTGGCTCAGGCCAGCCTGCTTCAGTGCCTTCGGAATCGCCGCGATCGGGCCGATGCCCATCACTTCCGGCCGCACGCCGGCGACCGAGAAGCTGACGAAGCGGGCCAGCGGGGTCAGGCCGTAGTCCTTGATCGCCTGCTCGGAGGCCAGCAGCACCGCACCGGCGCCGTCGCTCATCTGCGAGGAGTTGCCTGCCGTGACGGAGCCGCCGAACTGGCCATTGCGGAATACCGGGCGCAGCTTGGCCAGGCCTTCTGCGGACGAATCCAGGCGCGGACCTTCGTCGGTATCGGCCAGCTTGTTGCGGGTAATGATGCGCTTGCCATCAGCCACGTCAGGCAGGTGCGAAACGATGTCGTAGGGGCTGATCTCGTGCTTGAACTCGCCGTTCTGGATGGCGGCGATGGCCTTCTGGTGCGAGGCCAGGGCGAACGCATCCTGTTCTTCGCGCGAGACCTTCCATTCCTCGGCGACCTTCTCGGCGGTGATGCCCATGCCGTAGGCAATGGCGACGTGGTCGTTGTCGAACACGCTCGGTGCCATCGCGATCTTGTTGCCCATCATCGGCACCATCGACATCGACTCGGTGCCGCCGGCCAGCATCAGGTCGCTGTTGCCCAGACGGATCTGGTCGGCAGCCATCGCCACGGCCTGCAGGCCGGACGAGCAGAAACGGTTCACCGTCTGCGCGGCGATGGTGTTCGGCAGGCCGGCCAGCAGCACACCGATGCGCGCCACGTTCATGCCTTGCTCGGCTTCGGGCATGGCGCAGCCGATGATGGCGTCGTCGATGCGGTTGACGTCCACGCCCGGGGCCTGTGCGACCACGGAGCGGAGCACGTGGGCGAGCATGTCGTCCGGACGGGTGTTGCGGAACATGCCCTTGGGCGCCTTGCCAACCGGGGTGCGGGTGGCGGCGACGATGTAGGCGTCCTGGATTTGCTTGGTCATTGCAGTGATCTCTTCAATAGGTGTGAGCGTGAGGGCGGGCGGGGGCAGCGCTGGCAGCGCCACCCCGAGGCACGCTCACTCAGTTCCGCAGCGGCTTGCCGGTGGTCAGCATGTGCGCGATGCGGGCCTGGGTCTTTTCCTGCTGGGCCAGTTCGACGAAGTGCTTGCGCTCCAGAGTCAGCAGCCACTCTTCGTCGACCACGCTGTTGCGGTCGACCTTGCCGCCGCACAGCACGGTGGCGATGCGCTCGGCGATCTCGTAGTCGTAGGGGCTGATGAAGCGGCCTTCCAGCATGTTGACCAGCATCATCTTGAAGGTGGCAATGCCAACGTCGCCGGCCACGCGGATGCGGCGTGCCGGCATCGGCGGACGGTAGCCGCCTTCGGCCAGCGCGGTGACTTCGGCCTTGGCGATGTGCAGCAGCTCGAAGCTGTTGAACACGACCTTGTCGGTGCCGCGCATCAGGCCCAGTTCCTTGGCGTTGACCGCCGAGTTGGAGACCTTGGCCATGGCCACGGTTTCGAAGGTCTTCTTCAGCTCGGCGAACACGTCGCCGTCCGGACCGGCCGCCTGCGAGGCACGCACGGCGATTTCCTTCAGGCCGCCACCGGCCGGCAGCAAGCCGACGCCGGCTTCCACCAGGCCGATGTAGCTTTCCAGCGCCGCCACCGACTTGGCCGCATGCATCTGGAATTCACAGCCGCCGCCCAGCGCCAGGCCGCGCACCGCAGTGACAACCGGCACGGTGGCGTACTTGATGCGCTGGCTGGTGCGCTGGAAGTTGGCAACCATCGCCTCGAACTCGGCGAATTTGCCGGCCTTCAACGCGCCCAGTGCGCCGGACAGATCGGCACCGGCGGAGAAGGGCTCCTTGTTCTGCCAGATCACCACGCCCTTGAACTGCTTCTCGGACAAGGCAATCGCGTGCTGGATGCCGTCCAGCACCTGGTCGGAGACGGTGTTCATCTTGGTCTTGAAGCTGATGACGCCGATGCCGTCGCCGTCAGTCCACAGACGGATGCCGTCGTTCTCGAACACGGTTTCGCCCTGCGCGAACTTCTCGCCCAGCAGTGCGTCCGGGAAGCGCTGGCGCTGGTAGACCGGCAGCGACGAGCGCGGCACCAGTGCGTTCTGCGACGGGCTGTAGCTGCCTTCGGCGGCGTGCACGCCGTCACGGCCGTCCAGCACCCAGGCCGGCAACGGCGCATTGCTCATGCTCTTGCCTGCGGCGATGTCGTCGGCGATCCACTGCGCCACCTGCTTCCAACCGGCAGCCTGCCAGGTTTCGAACGGGCCCAGCGACCAGCCGTAGCCCCAGCGGATCGCCAGGTCGACGTCGCGCGCGGTTTCGGCGATATCGGCCAGGTGGTAGGCGCTGTAATGGAACAGGTCACGGAACGTCGCCCACAGGAACTGCGCGTGCGGGTGCTGGCTTTCGCGCAGCTTGGCGAACTTCTCGGCCGGGTTCTTGATCTTCAGGATCTCGACCACTTCCGGAGCGGCGACGCGATCGGCCGGACGGTAGTCCTGCTTCTCAAGGTCGACGACCATGATGTCCTTGCCGACCTTGCGGAAGATGCCGGCGCCGGTCTTCTGGCCCAATGCACCCTTGCCGATCAGCGCGCCCAGCCAAGCCGGCGCGTTGAAGTACTTGTGCCACGGGTCGTCAGGCAGGGTATCGCCCATGGTCTTGATGACGTGGGCCATGGTGTCCAGGCCGACCACGTCGGAGGTGCGATACGTAGCCGACTTCGGGCGGCCGACCAGCGGGCCGGTCAGGCCGTCCACTTCGTCGAAGCCCAGGCCGAACTGCTGGGTGTGGTGGATGGTCGACAGGATCGAGAACACGCCGATGCGGTTGCCGATGAAGTTCGGGGTGTCCTTGGCATAGACCACGCCCTTGCCCAGGTTGGTGGTCAGGAAGGTTTCCAGACCTTCCAGCACCGACTTGTCGGTGGTCTTGGCCGGGATCAGCTCAGCCAGGTGCATGTAGCGCGGCGGGTTGAAGAAATGCACGCCGCTGAAGCGGTGGCGCAGTTCTTCCGGCAGCACGTCGGCCAGTTTGTTGATGCCCAGGCCCGAGGTGTTGGAGGCCAGTACCGCGTGTTCGTTCACGAACGGCGCGATCTTCTTGTACAGGTCCTGCTTCCAGTCCATCCGTTCGGCGATGGCTTCGATGATCAGGTCGCAGTCGCGCAGCTGCTCCAGGCCGGAGTCGTAATTGGCCGGGGTGATGGCTTCGGCAAGCGCCTTGCTGGCCAGCGGGGCCGGGCTCAGCTTGCCGAGGTTGGCAATGGCCTTGAGCACGATGCCGTCGGCAGGACCTTCCTTGGCGGCCAGGTCGAACAGCACGGTGTCGACGCCGGCATTGGTCAGGTGGGCGGCGATCTGCGCACCCATGACGCCTGCGCCAAGTACGGCGGCGCGGCGGACAAGCAGGGAATTGGACATATCGATAAACCTTTGGTCTGCGATGACGGTTGGATCAGGGAACGACGGGGGAGGTCGGATTACGCACGCTGGCGCGGAACCCGGCTTCGGCGAAATGGATCAATTCCTGCGCGGCCTTGCTGCGGTGCTCGGCCTCGCTGATGTTGTGGGGGCGCTTGATCAGCCCGAAATCTGCCATGGCATAGGTCAGCGAACCGGCCAGGAAGTCCAGGCGCCAGTACAGCTCTTCCTTGCTCAGGCCCGGGATGCAGGCGTCGATGGCCTTGCCGAACTCGCGCAGCACATGGCCGTAGTGGTCGGACAGGAACTTGCGCAGGTTGTCGTTCTTCTCCGCATAGGCGCGGGCGATGACGCGGACGAAGGCGCCGCCGCTCTGGCGGTCCTGGGCCAGCGCCAGGGCGGGCTCGACGAAGGCGGCCAGTACCGCGCGCAGATCGCCGGGCTGGCTGCTGCGTGCCAGCTGCAGCTGGCCCAGGCGGGCGGCGGTCATCTCGTCCATGCGACGGCGGAACACTTCATTGACCAGGTTGTCCTTGGACCCGAAGTGGTAGTTGACCGCAGCAATGTTTACATCGGCGTGACTGGTCACCTGGCGCAGGGAGGTGCCGGCAAAGCCGTACTGGGCGAACAGTTCCTCGGCCGCGCCGAGGATGCGGTCCTTGGTGGAGAAGCTGGCGGGTTTGCCCATGGCTGGCTCAATCAATCAAACGATTGTTTGGATCCTACGCCCGGCCCCCCCCCGGGTCATGCTGCGGCGCAGCATCATTCATCTGGCGCTGTGCAAACGTCGGGGTCACCCGGTAGAATTAGCCACCGCAATTCAGGCTAAGCCCGCGTCCGCACGCGGGTTTTTTCATGTACCCTCGGGCCGACCGGCCCACTACCGGAGAATTTCCATGGCGCTCGAGCGCACTCTTTCCATCATCAAGCCCGACGCCGTTGCCAAGAACGTGATCGGTGAAATCTACGCCCGCTTCGAAAAGGCCGGCCTGAAGGTTGTCGCTGCAAAGTACAAGCAGCTGTCGCGCCGTGAAGCCGAAGGCTTCTACGCCGTGCACCGCGAGCGTCCGTTCTTCAACGCGCTGGTCGAGTTCATGATCTCCGGCCCGGTGATGATCCAGGCCCTGGAAGGCGAGAACGCCGTCCTGGCCCATCGCGACCTGCTGGGCGCCACCAATCCGAAGGACGCAGCGCCGGGCACCATCCGCGCTGATTTCGCTGATTCGATCGACGCCAACGCCGCCCACGGTTCGGATTCGGTCGAGAACGCAGCCAACGAAGTGGCTTACTTCTTTGCTGCCACCGAAGTGGTTTCGCGTTAATTAGAGGTTGAAGTCGTGAACGAGGTCGTACAGACACCCGCCATCCAGCCGTTGCCGAAAACGGCAGCCACCGCTGGCAAGCAGAACCTGCTCGACCTTGATCGCGCGGGCCTGGAAAAGTTCTTCGTCGAAACCCTCGGCGAGCAGAAGTTCCGTGCCCATCAGGTGATGAAGTGGATCCACCATCGCTACGTCACCGATTTCGACCAGATGACCGACCTCGGCAAGTCGCTGCGCGCTAAGCTGCAGCAGCATGCCGAGGTCGTCGTCCCGAACATCGTGTTCGACAAACCCTCGAACGACGGCACCCACAAGTGGTTGCTGGCGATGGGCGTGGATGGCAAGAACGCCATCGAAACCGTCTACATCCCGGACAAAACCCGCGGCACGCTTTGCGTGTCTTCGCAGGTCGGCTGCGGTTTGAACTGCACCTTCTGTTCGACTGCTACCCAGGGTTTCAACCGCAACCTGACCACCGCTGAGATCATCGGCCAGGTGTGGGTTGCCGCGCGCCACCTGGGCAACGTGCCGCACCAGATGCGCCGTCTCACCAACGTGGTGATGATGGGCATGGGCGAGCCGTTGATGAATTTCGACAACGTCATCCGCGCGATGAGCATCATGCGCGATGACCTGGGCTATGGCCTGGCCAACAAGCGCGTGACTCTGTCCACCTCGGGCCTGGTGCCGCAGATCGATCGCCTGTCGGTCGAGAGCGATGTGTCGCTGGCGGTGTCGCTGCATGCGCCGAACGACGAGCTGCGTGAGACGTTGGTGCCGCTCAACAAGAAATACCCGATTGCCGAGTTGATGGCGTCCTGTGCGCGCTACCTGCGCGGCAACAAGAAGCGTGACTCGGTGACCTTCGAATACACGCTGATGAAGGGCATCAACGACCAGCCTGAGCACGCCCGCCAGCTGGCACGGCTGATGCGCCAGTTCGACAACGCGGTGCAGGCCAAGGATTCGGGCAAGGTCAACCTGATTCCGTTCAACCCGTTCCCGGGGACGCGCTACGAGCGCTCGGACGAGGAGCAGATCCGCGCCTTCCAGAAGATCCTGCTCGACTCGCAGGTGTTGACGATGGTGCGCCGCACCCGTGGTGACGACATCGACGCCGCCTGCGGCCAGCTGAAGGGCCAGGTGATGGATCGCACCCGTCGCCAGGCTGAGTTCAATCGCCTGCTGCAGGAACAGGAAGGCGGGGATGCGGTCGCCTGATCGCTGGTTTTTGCTGTTGGTTCTGCTAGCGCTCACGGCGGCGTGCGGGCGGGGTAATCTCAAAATCACCGGTACCCAGTCGGTGGCGCCGGACTACAGCATCAAGCAGGACAAGGGCGCGAACAGGCGTGCGCGTTACCAGGAATTCCTGAGGTTGTCCGGCGACCGTTTTGGTCGTGGCCAGTTGGATGAAGCACTGCAGTTCGCGCGCTCGGCGCAGAAGCTGGAGTCCGGATTGCCTGACGCTTACACCATGCAGGCGGTGATCGAGGGGCATCAGGGCAACGCCGAGGCGGCGGGTGTGCTGTACCGCAAGGCAGCCGAGCTGGCTCCGCTGCAGGGTGATGTGCTCAATAATTACGGTGCCTGGCTGTGTGGCAGTGGCCACCAGGCAGAGGCCTTGGTCTGGTTTGACCGGGCCCTGGCTGACCCGAACTACCAGGGCCGCGCGGATGCCTTGGCCAACGCCGGCGGCTGCGCACTGGAGACCGGGCAGCTTGAACGGGCCGAAGATAATCTTCGCCAGGCGCTGGCGTTGGCTCCGGACAATGCCTATGCGCTGGAGGCGATGACCCGCAATGAAGTGCTGCACGGCCGCTATTTTGAGGCCAGGGCCTTCTACCAGCGGCGTTTGGCGGCTGCGCCGGCCACGGTTTCCGTGTTACAACTTGCCATTCAGATTGAAGAGCGACTCGGCGACAGGACGGCTGCCGGTCGGTTCCAGCAGCGGTTGCGCGAAGAGTTTCCTTCGCCAGCAACCTCGAATCCCCAAGGCTGATGCATTGTGATCAATGATCCGGGTGTAAATGCTTTAGATGGTGTAGTGGGTTGTGGTGAGCAGCTGCGCAGAGCGCGTGAGGCCGCCGGTTTGTCGTTGGACCAGGTTGCTGCCCAGTTGCGCATGCCGCAGCAGGTGGTTGCCGCGCTGGAGGCCGAACAATGGTCGCGTCTGGGTGCGTCGGTATTCGTCCGCGGTCAGCTGCGCAGTTACGCGCGCCTGTTGAAGGTTGATCTGGGGGGCTTGCTGGAACAGGCGCGGATCGCGCCAGTCGAACCGCCCAAGCTGGTCAGCCATACGCATACCCCGCGGCTGAAACGTGCGGCCGAGAACATTGGCCGTCGTGCGGTGTACGTGGTGATCACGGCGGTGCTGGCGGTGCCGGTCTGGTACGTGATCAGTGGCAATTCCAATAGCACCCCGCCCAGCACGGCTTCGCTGGACGTGGTGCCGGCCCCGGCGACCGCTGGGCAGTCGGTCGCGCCTGTTCAGGCACCAGCAGCCGCGCCAGTCGCGGATGCTGGTCCTTACATTGCCTCGATGGCCCCCATGGCGCGTACGGCGGCTTCCGCTCCGTCGGCGCTGACCCTGAATTTCAAGGGTGACAGCTGGGTGGAGATCTCCGCTCCGGATGGCACAACCGTCGAAAAAGCCCTGATACGCGCCGGTGAGAGCCGCAGCTTCACCGCAGGTCAGGTGGGGCGCATGGTGCTGGGCAATGCAGCCGAGGTCGAGGTTCAGCAGGCGACGGGTAACGTCGACCTGGCGCCGTACAAGCGCGGCAATGTGGCCCGCTTTACGGTATCCTCTGAAGGCTCCGTGGCGCCGGTTTCGCACTGAAACCAGGCGTCGAACAAAACAACAAGGCTCCCCGCCAGGGTGAGCGAGAGTACGCATGGCGATTGACGACCTGCTCGACGAGCACGAACAAAGCGAACGTGTCCGCACGTGGCTGCGCAAGAATGGCGCCGGGATTATCGGCGGAGTAGTTCTCGGCATTGGTGCTATTGCCGGTTGGCAGTGGTGGCAGAAAGAGCAGGTCGGCAAGCTTGCCGACGCCAACGTCCGTTACGAAGCCGTCTCTCGCAGCCTGCAGTCCAAGAATCTGGACGAGGCGGCCAAGGAGGTTGCGGCGTTGGGTGGTAGCAAGGCCAGCATCTATGCTGACCTGGCATCGCTGGAACTGGCCAAGGCCCAGGTCGAAGCGGGCAAGTACGATGACGCGATCAAGACCTTGCGTGCGCTCAATACCGAGGGTGAGTTCAAGGCATTGATCGACCAGCGTATTGCGCGCCTGTTGATTGAAACCGGCAAGCCGCAGGACGCAGCGGCCCTGCTGGGCAAGGTTGACGACAGCGCGGGTCTGGAGATCCGTGCTGACGCCCTGATGGCGCAGAACAAGCGTGATGAAGCGCGCGAGCTGTACACCCAAGCGCTGGCCAAGCTGGACGTGGCTGCACCGCAGCGCCGCTTGCTGGAAACCAAATTGATGGACGCCGGCGGCACCGTGGCTGATCCTGCAGCGGAGAAGAATTGATGAAGTTCAAGCAAGTTGCAGGCGTTGCCTTGATGGCAGTGGCGTTGACCGGTTGTTCGACGGTCAAGGGTTGGTTCGCGGGCAAGGACGCAGAGGCCAAGAAGGCGCTTGAGCCTGCTGAGCTGACCAAGTTCGAGGCCAGCGTCAAGGTCGACAAGATCTGGTCGGCAAACGTCGGCAAGGGCGAGGGCCGTATCGGCCTGCGCCAGGCGCCGATCGTGGCTGACGGTCGCGTGTACGCGGCGGCGGTGCAGGGGGGCGTGCACGCGCTCGACCTGCAGACCGGCAAGCAAGTCTGGGAATACAGCCCGGCCAAGGAAAAGAAGAAGCCCAAGCTGCGTCTTTCCGGTGGCCCGGGCGTTGGTGACGGCCTGGTGGTGATCGGCACGCTGGACGGGCAGGTGATTGCGCTGGACGCGGCCAATGGCAGCGAAAAGTGGAAGTCCAAGGTTCCAGGTGAGGTGATTGCGGCGCCGGCCGTTGCGCAGGGGCTGGTGTTCGTGCGCAGCAATGACGGCCGCACCACTGCGCTGGACGCTGCTACCGGCGAACAGCGCTGGTTCAACTCGCAGGAATTGCCGTCCTTGACCGTGCGTGGCAACGCGCCGGTGGTGACCGGCCCGGGCGTGCTGTTCATCGGCAACGACGACGGTACCCTCGCCGCGCTGGCGATGCAGGATGGTCGCCCGTTGTGGGAACAGATGGTGGGTACGCCGGAAGGCCGTACCGAGCTGGAACGCATGGCTGACATCGATGGTGCGCCGGTGCTGGAAGGCAATACGCTGTTCGTGACCAGCTTCAAGAACGAAACCATGGCCATTGAAGGCCCGACTGGTCGCCCGTTGTGGTCGCGTGACCACGGCGGTGGCGGTGGTGTTGCGGTGTCCTCGGGCAATGTCGTGGTCACCGATGGCAAGGGCGTGGTGTACGGGCTGGACAAGACCTCCGGCTCGGCAATGTGGTCACAGCAGGCGCTGGCGCGCCGCTCGCTGACCGGTGCCGCCATCCAGGGTGACTATGCCGTGGTGGGGGACTACAAGGGATATCTGCATTGGCTGCGGTTGAGCGATGGCGAACTGGCAGCGCGTGAGAAGAGCGGTGGTGATGCTCTGCTGGCGCAGCCGGTCGTCGCTGACGGCATCCTGCTGGTGCAGAACGTTGATGGAAAGCTGACCGCATTCCGGTTGGCCCAATAAGGAGTCATAGCGATGCTGCCTTTGGTCGCCCTGGTTGGACGACCGAACGTCGGTAAGTCCACCATTTTCAATCTGTTGACCCGTACACGCGATGCGCTGGTGCATGACCAGCCGGGTGTTACCCGCGATCGCAACTACGGTGTTTGCCGTCTAGATGAGGACAATCCCTTCCTGATCGTCGATACCGGTGGTATCGCCGGTGAAGAGGAAGGGCTGGCTGGCGCCACTGCGCGCCAAGCCCGAGCCGCCGCCGGTGAGGCGGATCTGATCGTATTTGTTGTTGACGCGCGTGATGGCACGTCGGCCCTGGATGACGAGATCCTGTCTTGGCTGCGCAAGCTTGCGCGGCCTACCTTGCTGTTGATCAACAAGATCGACGGTACGGACGAACATGCCGTTCGTTCGGAGTTTTCCCGCTATGGCTTCAGCGAGATGCTGACTGTCTCTGCCGCGCACCGGCAGGGCATCGATGATCTGGTTGAAGAGGTTGTCGGTCGCCTGCCGGAAGAAGGCACGGCCGAGACCCTGGACAACGATCCGAACCGCATCCGCATTGCCTTCGTTGGCCGCCCCAACGTGGGCAAGTCGACGCTGGTGAACCGCATCCTCGGTGAGGAGCGGATGATTGCCTCGGAAGTGCCCGGCACCACCCGCGATTCGATCGCGGTGGATCTGGAGCGCGACGATCAGTTGTACCGCTTGATCGACACCGCGGGCCTGCGCCGCAAGTCGCGCGTGGATGAAGTGGTGGAAAAGTTCAGCGTGGTCAAGACGCTGCGCTCGATCGAGCAGTGCCAGGTGGCGGTGCTGTTGCTGGACGCCCACGAAGGCGTGACCGATCAGGATGCCAGCGTGCTGGGTGCGGTGCTGGATGCCGGTCGTGCCCTGGTCATTGCGATCAACAAGTGGGACGGCTTGAGCGAGTACGACAAGCAGCAGGCTGAAACCCTGTTGTCGCTGAAGCTGGGCTTCGTGCCGTGGGCCGAGAACGTTCGGATTTCCGCGTTGCATGGTTCGGGCCTGCGCGAGTTGTTCAAGGCGATTCACCGGGCGCATGCGTCCGCAACGCACGAGTTCAGCACGGCCGAGGTCAACAAGGCGCTGGAAATCGCCTATGAGGCCAATCCGCCGCCGAGCATCCGTGGTCATGTCTCCAAGCTGCGTTATGTGCATCCGGGTGGCAGCAATCCGCCGACCTTCATCGTGCACGGTACGCGCCTGAAGGAACTGCCGGATTCGTACAAGCGCTATCTGGAGAATTTTTTCCGCAAGCGCTTCAAGCTGGTTGGCACGCCGGTGACCTTCCTGTTCCGTGAGGGTGCCAACCCGTACGAAGGCAAGAAGAACGTCTTGACGGATCGCCAGGTCAAGGCCAAGCGGCGTCTGATGAAGCACGTCAAGGGCCGGAAGTGATTCAGGCCCGGAACGCGGTTCAAGCGTACTAAGTGATCTAGACGAAAGCGGCCGAAAGGCCGCTTTTGTTTTTGCTCGGTTTTTCTGACTTGGGTCTTGGGCTTGCGCCATTTGCCAGGCATGGCCGAAAAACTATTTCGTTATTCCCGCCCGCGGGGGAATGACGAGCTTAAAAAGCCCAAAGCCCAAAGGCCAGAGGCCAGAGGCCAGAGCCAAAAAGCCGGTTTCTCTCTTCTTTCCCGTTTGACCGATAATCCAGCCATGAGCATCCGCGAACTGACCCCCGAACAGGCCCGTCTCCGCCACGCAGATGGTGCATTGCTGATCGACGTGCGCGAGGTGCACGAGCGGGCAGGTGGCATGGCCGAAGGTGCTATCGGCGTCGCTAAGGCAGCGCTGCTGGCCGGTCCTGCGTTGCACCTGCCAGCCCTCGACCGCGAGATCCTGCTGATCTGCCAAAGCGGCAAGCGCTCGGCGGACGCCGCGCAGGCGCTGCGGGACGCCGGCTATACCAATCTGTCTTCGGTACGTGGCGGCACTGTCGCCTGGCGTACAGCAGGTCTGCCCTTGGTTCAACCGATGCTGGATGCCGGTGAGCGCGACTTCTACGACCGTTACTCGCGGCACCTGCTGTTGCCGCAGGTGGGCGAAAGTGGCCAGCGCCGCTTGCAGCAATCCAGTGTGCTGGTGCTTGGCGCAGGTGGCTTGGGTGCGCCGGCTGCGTTCTACCTGGCTGCAGCGGGGGTTGGCAGGCTGCGGATTGTCGATGACGACGTGGTCGAGCGCAGCAACCTGCAGCGGCAGATCATCCATACCGAAGCCGCCCTGGGCACGGTCAAGGTGGACTCCGCGCGGCAGCGGCTGTTGGCGCTGAACCCGCATATCGAGGTGGAGGCGATCGCTGAGCGCGTCACCTCGGCCAACATCGATGCCCTGTTGCAGGACGTGGATGTGGTGCTGGATGGCTCGGACAACTTCCCGCTGCGCTACCTGCTCAACGATGCCTGCATCAAGCACGCCAAGCCCTTGGTCTACGCCGCCATCGAACGCTTCGATGGGCAGGTCAGTGTGTTCGACGCGGGCCGCCAGCGCGGTGTCGCACCGTGCTACCGCTGCCTGTTCCCGGAGCCGCCACCGCCTGAATTCGCCCCTAACTGTTCCGAGGCCGGCGTGCTGGGCGTGTTGCCGGGGCTGGCGGGGCTGATGCAGGCAACCGAGGTGTTGAAGCTGCTGCTGGAGATCGGCGAACCGTTGACCGGGCGTCTGCTGCGTTTCGATGCCCTGCAGATGCGCTTTCGCGAAACCCGCGTGCGTGCCGACCCGGCCTGTCCGTTGTGTGCCCCTGGCGTGCCTTTCCCCGGCTATATCGATTACGCCGCGTTCTGTTCGCATTCGCCATGAGGTGAAATGCCGTAGGCGCTGATCGGTTCTGCAGCTTTTTTGCTTTATCGTTCACCTGGACGATTACAAGGTGATGTGGCATGGCAGCGGAATCCTCGCAGGAATTGGTAAAGGTAGTTGCCCTGTTGGGCGCTGCGGTGGTGGCTGTGCCCTTGTTCAGGCGCCTCGGCCTGGGCTCGGTGCTGGGCTACTTCGTTGCCGGCCTGGCCATTGGCCCGTTTGGATTTGGCTGGTTCTCTGATCCACAGGCCATCCTGCATGTGGCCGAGTTGGGCGTGGTGATGTTCCTGTTCGTGATCGGCCTGGAAATGCGGCCGTCGCATCTTTGGAGCCTGCGCGGCGAGATCTTTGGTCTGGGCACGGCGCAGATCGTGACCTGTGCGCTGGTGCTGACCGGCGTGGCTATTCTGTTCGGTTACCGCCCGCAGATCGCCTTCATCGCTGCCGCTGGTTTCGTGCTGACCTCCACCGCGGTGGTGATGCAGCTGTTGGGTGAGCGCGGTGACCTGACCCTGCCATCCGGGCAGAAGATTGTTTCCATCCTGTTGTTTGAAGACCTGTTGATTGTGCCGCTGCTGGCCGTGGTTGCGTGGATGGCACCGGCGCAGATCGGGGCGCACGAAGGTTCGCGTTGGGCAAGCATCGCCATCGGTGCGGGCGCCATTGTTGGCCTGGTGCTGGTAGGGCGCTATCTGCTCAACCCCTTGTTCCGCATCCTGGCTGCTGCCAAGGCGCGTGAGGTGATGACGGCGGCGGCGTTGCTGGTTGTGCTGGGTGCGGCGCTGTTGATGCAGCTCGGCGGGCTGTCGATGGCGATGGGGGCGTTCCTGGCCGGCGTGCTGCTGTCCGAATCCACCTTCCGGCATCAGATCGAAGCGGATATCGAGCCGTTCCGCGGCATCCTGCTTGGGTTGTTCTTCCTCAGCGTTGGCATGGCGCTGGACCTGTCGGTGGTGGCGGCCAACTGGAAGGTGATCGCGTTGCTGGTGCCGGCAATGATGCTGGCCAAGGCGATCTGCATCTACGGCGTGGCGCGGGTGATGGGCAGTGATCATCGGCAGGCCTTGGACCGTGGCGTGTTGATGGCGCAGGGCGGCGAGTTCGCCTTCGTGCTGTTTGCCGCCGCCGCGACGACCGGCGTGATCGATGCCAAGGTCAATGCCAACCTCACCGCGGTGGTGGTGCTGTCGATGGCGCTGACGCCGCTGTGCATGCTGGTCTATCGGCTGCTGGTAAAGGAAGGGCAGGTCTCCGTCGACGATGTGGATGCGGCCGACGGGCTCACGGGCAGTGTGCTGGTGATCGGCTTCGGGCGCTTCGGCCAGGTGTCCAGCCAATCGCTGCTGGCGCGCGATGTGGACGTGACCATCATCGACAACGATATCGACATGATCCGCAGCGCTACGCGGTTCGGGTTCAAGATCTACTACGGCGATGGCACTCGCTTGGATGTGCTGCGCGCCTCCGGTGCCGAGACCGCTCGCGCGATTGCGGTCTGCGTGGATGACCGCGCAGCTGCGGATCGCATCGTCGAGCTGGTGCGGCATGAGTTCCCGCTGGCCAAGCTGCTGGTGCGTTCGTTTGACCGCGAGCATTCGCTGTCGCTGATACATGCCGGCGTGGATTTCCAGATCCGTGAAACCTTCGAGTCGGCGGTGGAGTTTGGTCGCGCGGCGCTGATGCAGCTGGGTGTGGATGAGGACGAGGCTGATGTGGTCGCGCGCGAAATCCGCCGACGCGATGCCGAACGTTTTGAGCTGGAAATGGCCGGCGGCGGGCTGCAGGCTGACACCGGGCTGATGTACCGCAATACGCCCGGAGCACCGACGCCGACGCCGTTCACCCCGCCGCGGCGTGAAGCGCGTCCACTCAATCCTGACGCCATTGCCGGGGCAGGTGAGCCCGCCGCCGCCGATTCAGGCGGGGCGACGGGGCCATGACAAAGGTGTGGCGGCGGCCGGAATCAGGGACAATAGCCGCCCCCGTGTTCACCGCCATACCCCATGACTGTCCTCGCCGACGCCTCCACGCAGACCTCCCGCATCCTTGATGGCCGCCGCATCGCCGAGGAACTGCTCGACGATTTGAAGGTGCGCGTCGACGCCCGCCTGGCCGCTGGCGGCGCCCGGCCCGGTCTGGCGGTGGTGCTGGTGGGCGGTGACCCGGCGTCTTCGGTGTACGTGCGCAACAAGCGTCGCGCGGCCGAAAAGGTCGGCATCGAAGCCTTCGACTACGATCTGCCGGAAGGTACCAGTGAGGCCCAGTTGCTGGAGCTGATCGATCAGCTCAACGCTGATCCCAAGATCCACGGCATCCTGATCCAGCTACCGCTGCCGGGCATCCCCGATGCCAACCGCCTGATCCAGCGCATCGATCCGCGCAAGGACGTGGATGGTTTCCACCCGCAGAACGTGGGTCACCTGGTGCTGCGCGAGTTCGGCCTGCGCCCGTGCACGCCGCGCGGTATCACCACGCTGCTCGGGCATACCGACCAACCGGTGCGTGGCCGCAATGCCACCATCGTTGGTGTCAGCAACCATGTCGGCCGGCCGATGGGGCTGGAGCTGCTGATCGCCGGTTGCACGGTGACCAGCTGCCACAAGTTCACCCCCAAGGACGTGCTGGAACAGGCCGTGCGCAACGCTGACATCCTGGTCGTCGCAGTAGGCATCCCGCAGTTGATTCCGGGTGAATGGGTGAAGCCGGGCGCGGTGGTGATCGATGTCGGCATCAACCGCCTGGACGATGGCCGCCTGGTCGGCGATGTCGGCTTTGAAGCGGCAGCGCAGCGCGCCAGTTGGATCACCCCGGTGCCGGGCGGTGTTGGCCCGATGACGGTGGCCACGCTGATGCAGAACACGATCGAGGCGGCCGAGGCCAGCGCCGAGGGGTTGAAGTTCTAAGCTCCTGTAGTGCCGAGCCGTGCTCGGCAGAGGCTTTCCCCGTACAGCATCAGCGTAGTGCCGAGCCATGCTCGGCAAGGGCTTTCCTCGTACAGGATCAATGTAGTGCCGAGCCATGCTCGGCAAGGGCTTTCCTCGTACAGGATCAATGTAGTGCCGAGCCATGCTCGGCAAGGGCTTTCCTCGTACAGGATCAATGTAGTGCCGAGCCATGCTCGGC
>NZ_JASCOR010000280.1 GCF_029959445.1 Stenotrophomonas sp. PS02298
ATGCTCGGCTGAGGCATTATCGGTAGAGCCCCTGCCGAGCATGGCTCGGCACTACGCTCCCTCCCTTGCACGCAGTGCAGGGGAGGGTTGGGGAGGGGTAGCTTCTGCGGCGTTACCGGTAGAGCCCCTTGCCGAGCATGGCTCGGCACTACCGTTTCTGCTCCCTCCCTTGCACGCAGTGCAGGGGAGGGCTGGGGAGGGATAGCTTCTGCGGCGTTACCGGTAGAGCCCTTTGCCGAGCATGGCTCGGCACTACCGTTTCTGCTCCCTCCCTTGCACGCAGTGCAGGGGAGGGTTGGGGAGGGGTAGCTTCTGCGGCGTTACCGGTAGAGCCCCTGCCGAGCATGGCTCGGCATTACGTGCTTATTGCTGCTCGCGCGCGATCGCGCGCCAGCCGATATCGTTGCGGTGGAACTCGTTGGTCCAGTGGATCTTGGCTACACCTGCATACGCATGCTTCTGCGCATCACCAACGCTGTCACCTAGCGCTGCCACGCACAGCACACGGCCGCCGGCACTGACGACATTACCGTCAGCATCCAGTGCGGTACCGGCATGGAACACCTTGGCGCTGGCCGGTACATCACCCAAGCCGCTGATTACATCACCGGTGATCGGCGTTTCCGGATAGGGCTTGGCGGCCAGCACAACACCGAGTGACGGGCGCGGGTCCCACTGCGCCTCCACACCTGCCAGCGCGCCATCAATGGCCGCTTCGACCAGATCCACCAGGTCCGACTGCAGGCGCAGCATCACCGGCTGGGTTTCCGGGTCGCCGAAGCGCACGTTGAATTCGATTACCTTCGGCGCGCCGTCGGCATCGATCATCAAACCGGCATACAGGAAGCCGGTGAACGGCACGCCGTCGGCAATCATGCCGGCCACGGTCGGTTCCACCACGTCGCGCATCACCCGTGCATGCACTTCAGGGGTCACCACCGGCGCCGGCGAGTAAGCGCCCATGCCGCCGGTGTTCGGGCCGGTATCGCCGTCACCAACGCGCTTGTGGTCCTGGCTGGTGGCCATCGGCAGCGCGATGCGGCCATCGACCATCGAGATGAAGCTGGCCTCCTCGCCTTCGAGGAACTCCTCGATCACTACGCGTGCGCCGGCATCGCCGAAGGCATTGCCGCTGAGCATGTCGCGCACGGCGGCTTCGGCTTCTTCCATTGTCATCGCGACGATCACGCCCTTGCCGGCGGCCAGGCCATCGGCCTTGATCACGATGGGTGCGCCCTTTTCATGCAGGTAGGCCAGCGCGGCATCCACTTCGGTATGCACGGCGTAGTACGCGGTGGGAATACCGTGACGTGCAAGGAAATCCTTGGCGAAGGCCTTGCTGCCTTCCAGCTGTGCGGCAGCGGCGGTCGGGCCGAAGATGCGCAGGCCTGCCTCGCGGAAACGATCAACCACGCCCAGCACCAGCGGTACTTCCGGGCCGACCACGGTCAGGCCCACGGCCTCGTCCTGCGCCAGCTTCAGCAGGCCATCGATGTCGGTGACCTTGATCGCGACATTGCGGCACTTGCCTTCGGTGGCGCTGCCTGCATTGCCGGGCGCGACGATCACTTCGCTTACGCGCGGCGACTGCGCCAGTTTCCAGGCAAGTGCGTGTTCGCGGCCGCCAGAGCCGATGACGAGGATTTTCATGGGGTCAGTTCCTGTGGGGCATCAATGGGGAAGGCAATGGGAGGCTTTCAGCGTGACTTCGAAGAACGTCGCGCCACTGGCATCCACGAAGCGCCGGCGCACGCCACCGCCGGCGGCGTAGACCGGCTGCAGTGCCGGTTCCCTGCACAGCTCGGTGATGGCTTCATCCTCGTCACGGCGCAGTGCTTCGAACACGTCAGGCTTGGCCTTGGCCATTGCCACGCTGGCGCCGGGAAAGCTCACCACGAACACGATGTCGTTGCCATGGCGATGCGCCGAGGCGGTCACCAGTCCATCGCGGTAAGGCGCCGGCAATTGCTTGCCGAGCGTGGCGAGCGCGGTGTGCTGGGCATCGCTCAGCGTGCTGTTGCCGCAGCCGGCGAGCAGGACGGAACACAGGCCGGCGGTGGCTGCGAGAAGGGCATTACGCATCAGTTGCAAGCCTCCAGCTGCATGGTGGAAGGGATCAGGTAGCGCGATTGCGTGGTGTCGTAGGCGATGCTGTGGCTCTTGTTCACCGCACCGGCACAGCCCCGACCTTTCTCCTGCACGCGCAGCGGCCAGTAAGCGAGCTGCGGCTGGCTGTCGTCGGGTGCCGCATCGAAGTTCAGGTCCAGGCGGCCGTGCGAACAGTTGCCGGAGCCATTGCAGTCAATCGCGTTGCGATCATCCAGATGGCTGCGCAGCCAGCCTGCGCTGGACAGCTTCTTGTCGCCGTCGAACACGTACCAGGCGCGATTGCGCATTGCTGCGCCAACCACCACCAGTTCGTCGTCGACCTGGAAGCCCCAGGCGTTCGCACCCAGCTGCAAGGTGGTGACGCTGCCCGGCTTGCCGCCGGTGCCGCTGCCCTGGCCGAGCAGTTCTGCGGCGACGCTGACGCCGTCGTCGGCGGCGCGCTGCAGGACGATGAAATCGGTGCTGCCCAGTTCAATCAGGCTGGCGTCGTCGTAACTGGTGCAGATTGCCAGCATGCGGTAGTTGCCGTTCTGCACGCTGATGCTCTGGTCGGCGCAGATGTCGCGATGCACCGGACGCGCCTGCCCCAGGTCGGCGTCACTCAGTTGCTGCGCCCATTGCCCCTGCAACTGCACGGTACTGCCATAGCGCTCCTGCAGTACCGCCATCACCCCAGCCTCGTAGCTGGGTTTCGGCTTCGCCGCAGCAGCGTCGCTCTGTGCGGGCGCGCCCTGCTGGCACGAAGCCAGCAGGG
>NZ_JASCOR010000281.1 GCF_029959445.1 Stenotrophomonas sp. PS02298
GGGGCTGGCGGTCCCCAGCGCCTGGCGCGGCGGGGGCGGCGGCGGCCGCCCCCCCCCCCCCCCCCCCCCCCCCCCCCCCCCCCCCCCCACTACAGGTGACGCGCTACTTGGCGGTATCGGCGCCACCAATCGCCGCATCCAGCTCGGCTTTCTGCGCCTTGCTGGCCTGCTCGGTCGCTGCAGCCGCCGCCTTGGCCTGATCCAGATCCTTCTTCATCGCATCACGCAATGCGGTGGCCTGCGGCTCAGGAGGGCGTTCGGTGTCCGGCACTTGTGGCTTGCATGCTGCCAGCGCAAGCAGCAACGGCACCATCAACAGGGAAAGACGCTTCATCGGCATGCTCCGCTGGGCTCAGGCAGCTATCCTAGCCCCATCTTCCTGCAGCGTCCCTTCACGGACGCCGCACCCTGCATTGATGAGGAAACAGCATGAATCCGCAGCGTTGGCGCCTGGATGGGCAAACTGCCTTGGTCACCGGTGCCAGTGCCGGTATTGGCCTGGCAATCGCACGTGAGTTGCTGGGTTTCGGTGCCGATGTGCTGATCGTCGGGCGTGATGCCGACGCACTTGAAACCGCGCGCGATGAACTGGCCGAAACCTTCCCGGAGCGCGCCATCCACGCACTCTCGGCCGACGTCAGCGATGACCAGGATCGGCAGGAAATCCTCGACTGGGTCGAAGACCACAGCGACGGCCTGAACATCCTGGTCAACAACGCCGGTGGCAACACCACCAAGGCGGCAACCGAGTATTCCGAAGACGAATGGCGCGGGATCTTCGAGACCAACCTGTTCTCGGCCTTCGAGCTGTGCCGCTACGCGCACCCGTTGCTCACCCGGCATGCGTCCTCGGCCATCGTCAACGTAGGTAGCGTCTCCGGCATCACCCATGTGCGTAGCGGCGTGGTTTACGGCATGACCAAGGCGGCGATGCAGCAGATGACCCGCAACCTCGCCTGTGAATGGGCCGAGGACGGTATCCGCGTCAACTCGGTGGCGCCGTGGTACATCCGTACCCGCCGTACTTCCGGGCCGTTGTCCGATGCCGATTACTACGATGAAGTGATCGCGCGCACGCCGATGCGGCGCATCGGTGAGCCGGAAGAAGTGGCCGCTGCGGTGAGCTTCCTGTGCCTGCCGGCATCGAGTTATGTCACCGGTGAATGCATCGCGGTGGACGGCGGCTTCCTGCGTTACGGGTTCTGAGTGTTGCAGTCGCTGCCAGCCAGCAGTGACTGCAGGCGGAGATGTTTTTCCCGCAGCGTCTCGGCCTGGCTGGCCGCTGCAAAACGCCATTCCGATTCGGCTTCGTTCACCCATTGCTGCCAGGTAGCGCAGCGCTGCGCGGGGTCGACCGCCGTGCAGGTATCGCGAATCACTTCGCAGGCATCGCCTGCGCCCGTATTGGGGTTGCCGTCCAGACCGGTGACCTGCATGGCCACGCAGCGTGACGGCGGCTCGCTGGTTTCGCTGAAGTAGTTCTGGCCTTCGCGTGTGCGGCACTGGAACAGCTCGGGCAACGGCACCGGTGGTGCCGTCGCAACTGCGGTGGCTTTCGGCGGTTCGGGTGCCGCAGCAGGAACGGGTGCCGCGACCAAGTGCGGCAGCGTTGCAGGCGCCGGGCTGGCAAGCGGTGGCGGAGGTGATCTGGTCTCCACTGCCTGCATGACTTTTTTGCTCTGCTGCTGCGTGCCTTTGGGGCAGGGCATGTTCTGCACGGTGAGCGCGCCGGCGGCATCAGTGCAGCGATAGAACACGACCTCGCCGGCCCGCGCGCTGGCGCTGGCCAGAAGCAGGATCAGGATCAGGCAACGCATCAGGTTCCCCCACAGTCCTGTTCAAGCCGCGCGTCGATGCCGCGTTGCTCGCGGGTCAGTTCCCGACGTTCGCTCTGCAGCGCGCTGTTGTAGCGGCGGATCAGTTCCCAGCGCCGATCACGCAGGCGCGCGCAGACTTCCTGTGGCGGCAGGGCATGGCAGCTGTCTCGCACCAGCACCGAACCCATCGGAACCGCGACACCTGCTCGCCACGGGATACCGCCTCCGCCGGGTGGGCGCGGCGGGCGTGGGCCACCGTGGCCGGGACCATGGGTTGGGTAGGCATAGCCCCAGGTCGGTACCCAGCGTGGATTGCCTTCGTTGTTGTCGCTGGTGTAGCGCTCGCCTTCGCTGGTGACGCACTCGTACATCGGCTGTGGTGGCTGCACCGTGACCACCCGCACTTCGCGCTGGATGACCGGCACGGTTGCTGGGGGGGCTGCTGTGGAGGCCTGCCGCGGTGGTGGATCCTTCGGCCGCGTCATCTCCAGCACCTGTTGCTGATGCGCCTTGGTGCAGGGCGCATCCTGCAGCGACACCGCGCCATTGCTGCCAACACAGCGGTAGATGCGGACATTGTCCGCCGAGCTGGCGGGAGGCGGGTCAACCGCCAGGGCCACGACAGGCAACCAGACCAGGCAACCGAGCAGGCAACCGAGCAGGGGCAGGCGAGCGCGCATGCCGGCAGTGTGCCACGACGGCTTCGTTGTTGTTGTGGGAGCGGCGTAAGCCGCGAAGCTGGCAATCTTGCCGGCCGCGTTCCTGAGTAGCGCCGAGCCATGCTTTCGCCCCCTCCCTTTGGCGAAGCCAAGGGGAGGGCTGGGGAGGGGTTAGCTTTTCAGGCATTACCAGCGTCGCGGCTGACGCAGCTCCCACAAGCATGGCTGGGAACACTCCTGTAGCGCCGAGCCATGTTCGGCTGAGGCGCTACGGGTGAAGCCTCTGCCGAGCATGGCTCGGCACC
>NZ_JASCOR010000282.1 GCF_029959445.1 Stenotrophomonas sp. PS02298
TAGCACCGTAGCCGGGGTAAGCAGCGCGCACCCGGGAAGTGAACCATTGCTGATAGCTCCGACTGTGCACCAACTGCCCCGGGTGCGCGCTGCTTACCCGGGCTACTCCAACCGCGCGCAACCCCGCGATTGGCCTACTTCTGCAAGGTCACCTGCTGAGAGTATCCCGCCGGCAGACCATGCATCTGGCGGGTGGAACCGACCACGACGACAAAGTCACCCAAAGCCTCGCGACGACAAAGCTGTGCGTCGGCTGCGCCGCTGCAGTGCTCGCGGTACAACTGGTAATTGCAGCGACCACTATCACTCTGCAGGCACTGGAAGCGACTGACACCGTTGACCACGGTGGTACGGCTGAGCAGACTCTGCTCACCACTGATGCGGGTTACCGAGGTCTGCCCGGGTGCTTCATGGATGCCCAGCATCGACAGCAGGCTGCCGATCAAAACTGTCAGGTAATGCATGGTAGTACTCCGACAAGCGGGGGCGGCATCACATGCCGCGGAACAGACTCATGAAGGGTTGGCTGACCATCAGCGTTTCACTGCGCTGTTTCAGCCGTAGTACGCCGCGGCCGCTGTCATCGCGGCTCACCGCCGCCACCGCCTTCATGTTGACGATGGTGGCGCGGTGGATCTGGCGGAAGCTGTTGGCGTCCAGGGCAGCCGTCAGTTCGCGCAGCGAGCTGCGCAGCAGCAGTTCTTCCTCGGCGGTGACCACCACCGTGTATTTGCTGTCGGCGCGGAAATACAGCACTTCGTCCAGCATCACCAGGCGGGTTTCGCGACCATTGCTGGCGGTGATCCAGGCCAGCGGCGGTGCAGCCAATGGCGCGGCGGGTTGCCTTGCCAGCTGCTGCAACAGCCGCTCCAGCACGCTCGGATCGGTGTTGCCACTCTGCCTGCGCGCCAGCACGCGCTGACGGGTCGCCACCAGCCGCTCATCACTGACCGGCTTGAGCAGGTAGTCGACCGCGCCTTGTTCAAACGCGCTGATCGCGTACTGATCGTAGGCGGTGACGAACACCACCTCGGTGTGCGGGCTCAGCCGCTGCAGCGCGCGGGCCACGTCCAGGCCGGTGATGCCGGGCATGCGGATGTCGAGGAAAGCCAGATCGGGCTTGTGCGTCTCCAGCGCTTCCAGCGCGGCGGCACCGTCCTCGCATTCGGCGACGATGTCCAGCTCAGGCCACAGGCGCTGCAGCTGGGCCACCAGGGCCTGACGCAGCAGCGGCTCGTCTTCGGCAATGAGGGCTTCAAGATGCACGGGGCAGCTCCGGGATGTTCACTGTTGCCTGCACCGGCGCGTTGTTTGCCGGCGCAGCTGTCGTTGCGGCGGCGACGACGGGCGGTGGCGAGGCAAGCTGCTTGGGCAGGCTGATGGTGGCGGCCATGCCGCTGGGGAAGTTGGACACCAGCGCAAGCGTGGCCTGTTCGCCGCAGCTCAGGCGCAGGCGCTCGCGCAGGTTCTTCAAGCCGATGCCGGTGCCGCTGTTGTCGGTGCTGATGCCCTGGCCGTCGTCGGCGACGGTGATCGTCAACTGGCCATCCAGCTCGCGCGCCAGTATCCACACCGTGCCGCCGCCGCTCTTGGGCTCCAGGCCGTGCTTGATCGCGTTCTCGACCAGGGTCTGCAACGACATCGACGGCAGGCTGACGCCGTGCAGGTGTTCGGGGACATCGATCTGCAACGTCAGCCGCGAGCCCATGCGGATCTGCAGGATTTCCAGATAGGCCTTCACCCGCTCCAGTTCCTGTCCCAGCGTGGACACCGACTGGTCGATGCCTGGCAGGGAGCTGCGCAGGTATTGGATCAGGTGCCCCAGCATCTGCTCGGCACGGGCGGGATCGCTGCGGGTCAGTACCTGCGCGTTGGCCAGCGTGTTGTAGAGGAAGTGCGGCTCCACCTGCGCATGCAGCAGGTTCAAACGGGCCACGCTGAGTTCTTTTTCGGCCTCGGTGCGTGCAGCCTGTGCGCGTTCTTCGCGGCGCTGCTGGGCAACCTTGCCGCTCAAGGCATGGGTGATGGCTTCGGCGTTCTCGTAGTTGCTGCCTTCATCGAGCAGCCACAGGTCAACCCAGGCGCCGGCATCGGGCTCGAAGAACAGGGTGACGCTGCTGGTATCCGCGCCGGGAATCACGCGGGCGGTGATCTGGTTGTGCTTGATCGCCAGCCGCGCCATCGGATTCCAGCGCGATGGCGGACGCTCGCCGTAGGGATCGGCGCGGCGCTGGGTAGCGCGCAGCTGCAAGGTGCCAACCGAACGCTCCAGGCGTTCGATACGCGGCATCTGCCCGATGACCTGCTCCAGCAGCGCGAATGCGGTGGGCGCATCCAGCGGCAGCTCGACCTGGCGGCGATGGCGATTGGCCAGCGACTGTGCGTCGAGGCGATCAGCAATCAGGGTGACACGGCGGATATGGCCAACCACGGCAGTCAGCGCGAACAGCGCCAACGCCATCGCAGCGAGGCCGAAAATCCAGCCCGGTGACTGGTCCATGCCGCTGAACAGGCCACTCCACAGGAACGCGGCGACGAGGATCGTCAGCGCCCAGGCGGCGAGGATGCGGAAACCGAGGAAGAGGCTGGCGAACATGGGGCAGTCACCGTAGGGATTGGGGGTGAGCATAGGCGCCGCCGGACAGGCTGCAAGCGGCCTGCGACGAAACCCGGAAAAGGGCGACCAAGCCCGGATTGGCGGGGATGGAAAAGCCGGTGGAAACTGTAGTGCCGAGCCATGCTCGGCAAGGGGCCTTTACCGGGAAGGCCCCTGCCGAGCA
>NZ_JASCOR010000283.1 GCF_029959445.1 Stenotrophomonas sp. PS02298
CCCCCGCCGCTCCGGTTGCCCCACCAACCCCCCGGCGCGGGGGCGCCCCCCCCCGCTCCCACAAGAGCGGGCATCAGCCATGCAGATGCAGCTCGGGAATGCGCTTCTCGTGCGCGGCGAACAGGTCCTGGAACTCTTCCTCGTTGAACTCATCGGGCAGATAGACCGCCACCTGGCTGCTGACGCCGTTGGCATCAACCCGCTCGCGTGGCCCGGCCCGCAAAGACACTTCGCGATCCTTGAAAGTGGTGACCCACGGGGTCTCGTCCCACTGGGTCACTTCGGCGTTGTCTGCATCCCAGATAACAACAATCGTAAACATGGCGTCTCAACTCGTCAGGGCGCGGCGTTCGCTGGTGATGGTCGCACCTTCGCCCATCACTTTCGTGACCGGTGTGCGGGTGGCTACGTCCAGTAGTCGTTCCCATTGTTCGTCGGTCAACGCGCCGGTAGCGGAAAGAATGCGGTGCACCTGCAGCTTACCGGCTTCATCGCGGGTAGAGGTTAGCTCGGCGTTGAACTCACCCAGCTCCCAGCCTTTTTTCTCTGCATACATACGCAAGGTAATCGCGGTGCAGGCGGCCAGTGATGCCAGGTAAAGATCGAACGGCGCCATGCCCGCGTCCTGGCCGCCCAGCCGGGCAGGCTCATCGGCAACAAGCTGGTGGACGCCGTTGCTGATGCGATGGGCGTAGTTGCTTCCCGTTGATTCAATGGTGACGTGGGCCATGACAGCCTCCTTCGGAACGAACCGTCAACTTACTGCGACACAGCCAGCTCCGGTAGTCGCCGTTTACTGCCTGCACCGTCCCATCGGCTGAACGATGCCGCGGTTCACATCGTGACGATGGCCGCACCGCCGGCAGGGACGACTGTTGCTGCTTCCTCCAGCAGACAATTGACGGCGGTCTTCAGCATCTTCGGCGCGATGAAGTGGCGATGCATCGGGTCCACCGCGGCCATGTACAGGTGTCCGAAGGGATTGCGGCAATACACGCGGGTGGAGAGGCTGAAGGTGATCCGTTCGCCTTCGCGCTGCACGCCGACGCTGGAGCGGAATTGAAGGTGACGATCATCGGCGCCGAGCAGAACCTGCGCCGCGTTGGTACTGCTGGACATGGCCAGCACCGGGAAGCGCTGGGCAAAGCGTTGTGTCGCTGCATCGCTCAACAGCGACGATACCGGGCAGCCCAGTGAGGAGGTGCGCAGTCGCAACGGCCGCGCCAATAGATTCCGCAGTCGCATCAGGCCGCTGACGCTGCCGGCAGGTTGTTGGATGAAGGCGGAGAGCAAGGCTGCCAGCAACTGTTCCGGATTGCTGCCACCGAGCCAGTGTTGAGCGATCTGGATCTCCACGTGATCCTGGTGATGATGACGCGGCAGTTGCTTGGCCAACAGCGAGTCTGGCGGCAGCTGATGGCTGCTGTGTGTTTGCAGGTCGGGCAGTCGGTGCGAACGGGTGCCGTTGCGTGGATGGAGTTGCACCAGCAGTTGACGCACCTGCCCGGCGTGGCGGCGCAAATGCGCACAGGCCCAGGCTTGCCGAGGCAGCGGATCGAAACTGAGCACACTGGTCCACACCTGCGTCTGTTGTGTGTGCTGCTGCAGTGCTGCCGGCATCAGTTCAGTGAGGCTGGCGAGGTCGGCTTCGCCGCGCATGACCTGTGCCTGTTGTGCGGGGGCCAGCGCGCCTGCGGTTTCATCCGGATGGCAGGAAACCGCGAACAGCGCAGGGTGCCTGCCATTGCCGCGCAGTGGTTCGAACTGGTGCCAGGTGTTGGCGGCCATGCGAACCGTGAACAGGCAGTCGGCGGGAATCTCGACGTGGCGCAGGGCCTGCCGGATATCCTCCGGCGTGTCGCAGGCCGAACCGGCGGCGATGAAACGCAGACGCGCACCCCCGCTGCCGCTGATGGCAGTGAACACGCGCGGTGCAGCATGACGATGGAAGGGGTGGCCATGGCGGCCCACCGAGAAGGTGTACAGCGCGGCGTTGTCGCCGGTAGCAAGATCGGGAGCTGACAGCCGTGCCGAAGGCTCGTCCAGTGCGTCGTTGAAATCCGCGTGCTGGGCTTGGCGTGCACCTGCCGCTGTTGCGACTGCATCACCAGCACCTACATCGAGCTGGGTCAGTAATGTGACTTCCGCGGCACGGCTGCCATCACTGGCATTGATCGAGACATGCGGAAAGCTGCTTTCGTTGGGAGTGCGACTGCGTTCCATGCGATGCCTCGTGGTTGTCAGCTGGCGGGTTTTGCCTTGGGCTTGGCATTGCGACGTGATTCGCGCTGCAGCGGCCCGGCGCTTGGGCAGACCTCGAAGGCAAAGCGGCTCAAGGTGTTGACCATGTTGTCGGGGGTAAGCCGGTAGAAAACGAACTGACCGCGGCGCTCGCTCATGACCAGTCCGGCGGCGGCGAGAACCGAGAGATGGCGCGAGATGGCCGGCGCGCTCATCTCGAAACGCTGGCCGATTTCCCCTGCGGTGAGTTCCTGTGCTGACAGATAGGCCAGGATCTCGCGGCGTGGGCGTGAGGCAAGGGCTTCGAAGATCTGGTCGGCAGGCATGGGTAATGAATTAACTAATTCGTTAATTCATTAAGCGCCCGATTGCCAGGACATGTCAAGCAGCTCCACCTGTAGTGCCGAGCCATGCTCGGCAGGGGCCTTCCAAGCCAAACCAACCGACCTGTAGTGCCGAGCCATGCTCGGCAGGGGCCTTCCAAGCCAAACCAACCGACCTGTAGTGCCGAGCCATGCTC
>NZ_JASCOR010000284.1 GCF_029959445.1 Stenotrophomonas sp. PS02298
GGCTTCTGCCTTGGCTTCTGCCTTGGCTTCTGCCTTGGCTTCTGCCTTGGCTTCTGCCTTGGCTTCTGCCTTGGCTTCTGCCTTGGCTTCTGCCTTGGCTTCTGCCTTGGCTTCTGCTTTGGCTTCTGCTTTGGCTTTAGCTTCTGCTTCTGCTTCGGCTTCGGCTTCTGCTTTGGCTTTGCTGTTGCTCTTGTTGTCCCCTCTCCCGTTCACGGGAGAGGGGTTGGGGTGAGGGGAAGCTTTTGCTTTTGCTTCAGCTATAGCCATTGCTCTGCTGCCCCGAAAAACAACGGCAACAGCAATGGCAACAGCAACAAGCAGAAGCTGCCCTCACCCCTACCCCTCTCCCGCGGACGGGAGAGGGGAAAGCAGAGCAGAGCTGGACAAAGCCAAAGCCAAGCCAAAGCAAGAGCAGCGCCAAAGCAAAGGCGTGAGCAAAGCGAAAGCAGAGCCGAAGCAAAGCGAAAACAGAGCCGAAGCAGAGCCGAAGCAGAGCAAGGCAGAGCAAGGCAGAGCAAGGCAGAGCAAGGCAGAGCAAGGCAGAGCAAGGCAGAGCAAAGCAAAGCAAAGCAGAGCAGAGCAGAGCAAGAGCAGAGCAGAGCAAGAGCCAAACCCAAACCCAAACCCGAGCCCGAGCCCGAGCCCGAGCCCGAGCCCGAGCCAAGCATCCTCAGTCGTAATTACTCAACGCCAGCGACAGCAACGCCTTGGCCTGCTCGCGCAGGGACTGCGGCTCCACGATCTCCGCGTCCGAGCCATAGTGCAGTACGTCCATCAACAGCTCGCGCGACACGCTGTACGGCACCTTCAATTCATAACGCCCATCAGCAAGGAACCGTCCCTGCTGCTTGGAATGCCAATGCTCATCGGCCACCCAGCGGGCCGCCTTGGCACTGAACACAATCGTCGCCCAACCCTTGGGCGCACCCGAGAAGATGCCGTAGCTGGCCGCCAACTGCTCGTTCAACTCTTCATCGGCCACATCACGCGCCGGCTGATCGAGCAGCCGCGCCTGATGGATGCGGTCCACCGCAAAACTTCGCACCGCCTCGCGGCTGTGATCCCAGGCGTCCAGGTACCAGTTGTCGCGGTAATGGGTAATGCGCTGCGGCGATACCGTGCGCCGGGTCGCCTCATCGGTGGACCGTGCGCGGTACTCGAAGGACAGCTGCTTGCGCTCCAACACGCCGGAAGCCACCGTGCGGAAACTGGCCTCGTCCAGCTTGCGGCCGCGGTGTGGAATCACCCGCACCCGCTCCACCGGCCAATGCGAAGCACCCGCCTGGGCGGCCAGCAGGCCTTCGATGCGCTGCTGCAGCGGCGCCAGCATCGACGACAACACCCCGCCGCCGGTCCGCGACAACAGGTGCTGGGATGCCAGCAAGGCGTGCAGCTCCTCCGAGCTCAGCCACAGGCCCGGCAGCTCGAAACGGTCGCTTTCCCCACTCAGGTAGCGGAACCCGGCCTCGCCATCGCCCTCCACCGGCGCCATCAGCGCGTCACGCAGGAAGGCCAGGTCGCGGTAGACCGTGGCACGGGAACAGCTCAACTCCTCCTGCAACCGCATCACCGTGACCGGATAGCGGGCGGACTTGAGCAGACGATGCAGCGCGTTGATGCGTTCATAGCGGTCCATGCCCGGATTATGTCCGACTCCGGGCGTCAATGGAGCAGGTCGGCCACCGCTGTAATCGCGGATGAAGCCCCGGCCGCTGGATGCGCCTGAGGGTCAGGGACCATCCGGTATCATCGCAAGGCCTCCCTTTTCCGTCTCTCCCAAGGAGATCCTCCTGATGTCCCTGCGTGTTTCCCTATTGCTGCCATTGCTGCTGGCCGCCCCGCTGGCCTGGGCCGAAGACGCCACTGATACGTCCGACCTTGCCGCGATGACCTCGCCGTGGAGCGGCAGCGGCGGCGAACTGGGCTTTGCCTCGGCCCACGGCAACAGCACCACCGAAAGCTTCAATGGCCGCCTGAAGCTGCGCTACACCGACGATGACTGGATCCACAGCATGGATCTGTTCGGTCTGCGCTCCAGCGCCGAATACACGGAAACCGCCGATGACGGCAGCACCAGCCGCAAGCGCCAGACCACTGCCAACCGCTACTCCGGCAGTGCCGGCAGCGCCCTGCAGCTGGGCGAGCACCGCCAGCTCACCGCCACGGTGCGTTATGAACGCGACGACTTCGCCACCTACGATCGCCTTGGTACCTTCGGTCTTGGCTACGGTACCCGCCTGATCGACGGCGAACGCGTCACCCTGGACACCCAGATCGGCCCCGGTGTGCGCCGCACCCACAACTCCGAGACCGACGAGAACCGCACCGGCCTGATCGGCCGCGGCCTGTTCGACCTCAAGTTCGGCATCACCGAAAACACCGAGCTGGTCAATTCGCTGCTGGTGGAATCCGGTTCATACAACACCTTCGCGCAGAATGACTTTGGCGTGTCGGTCAACATGAACAAGCACTTCGCCCTCAAGGCGGGTTGGCAGGCGCGCTACAACAGCGACGTTGCCGACCAGAAGCGCAAGACCGATACGCTGTCCACCATGAACGTGGTCTACAGCTTCAAGTAAGCAGGTGCCGGGCGACTGCCCGGCCGCCGCCTCCGGTAGTGCCGCGCCCAGCGGGGGCAGGGCGGTTCCAGCAAAACCCGGCCCCTCGGCCGCGGTGGCTTAT
>NZ_JASCOR010000285.1 GCF_029959445.1 Stenotrophomonas sp. PS02298
CGCCGGTCCCGCCGGCGCGCCACCCCGCCCCTGTGACATGGCGGGGCCTGTTCCCGGAGATCGCGCAAGATGCAGTGGATCAACTCGCTGAAACTGAAACCGAAGCTGATGCTTACTTTCGGCGTCGTGCTGTTCGTCATGTTGTTGCAGGGCATCGTCGCTTATCGCGGCCTGCACTCGCTGAACAACGTCACCACCGACCTCGCTGAAAACCGCATGCCCAGCCTTCGCACCACCGGTGAGTTGAGTGGCATGGTCAGCGAATACCGCAATGCGTCCTACCAGAGCCTGGTGCGCGCAAGCGATGACGTCAAAGCCGACGCGAAGGCGCGCGCCACCGAGCTGCGCATGCAGATCGACACCACCATCGCCGCCTATCCGAAGCTGATCGACAGCCCCGAACAGAAGAAGCTGTTCGACAAGTTTGTCGCCGACTGGGGCAAGACCGCTGCTTCCTATGACGCGGTCACTGAAATGCTGGCACTGGACTTGCCAGATGACGCCATCGACACCTTCGTTGGCGAGACCCGCAACCTGCATCGCAATGCCTATACGGCCTTGCAGGCGCTGGCTGCAAATGACAATACCCGTGCCCAGGCAGCCGCCAAGCAAGCCGCGGAAACCTACCGCGCATCGGCCCTGCTCATCATCGTCGCCGTAGTGGTCGGCGGTGCCGCCGGCCTGGCACTGATCTGGTTGTTCGCTGCCTCGCTGGTGAAGGCAATGCGCGGTGCCGTTGACGTTGCAACCGAAGTGGCAAGCGGCAAACTGGACGGCTCCATCGACGTGTCGCGCGCCGACGAAGTTGGCGACCTGCTGCGCGCCATGCAACGCATGCAGCGTGACCTGCGCGAACGCATCGAGCGTGACCAGGTCGTTGCCAACGAGAACCTGCGCATCCGTACCGCGCTGGACTACTCGTCTACCGGCGTGTTCCTGACCAATAGCGATCTGGAGATCGTCTACGCCAACCGCGCCCTGCTCGACAAGCTCAATGAACACCACGAGCAGATCACCGGCGCACTCAGTCACTTCGACGCCAGCAAGGCGCTGATCGGCCAGCCGGTTACCGTGCTTGAGCATCGTGGCGAAGTGGACGGCAAGGTACTGGAAGCACTCGACAAGACCGGCGTGTTCAAGCGCGAGATGCGCTTCGGGGATGCCGAGTTCGCACAGACCATCTCGGTGATCCGCGACGACAACAATGTCGCCGTTGGCCACGTCGTTGAGTGGCGCGACCGCAGCACCGAGGCCCAGGTCGAGAAGGAAGTTGCGCGCATCATCGAGGCTGCCGCCGCCGGCGACCTCAGCGGTCGGATCGAAACCGCCGACAAGGACGGCTTCTTCCTGCAGCTGGCCAGCCAGATCAACGGCCTGCTCGACGCCAATGCAAGCAGTCTGGAGCAGATTTCCGCACTGCTGTCGGGCCTGTCCCGCGGCGACCTGACCGTGCGCATGCACGGCGAATACCAGGGCGTATTCGCCACCATGCGTGACGATGCCAATGCCACCGCCGAGCAGCTGACCGGCATCGTCGGTCGCATCAAGCAGTCCTCGGTGTCGATCAACTCGGCTGCCACCGAGATTGCTGCGGGCAACAACGATCTGTCGCGTCGTACCGAGCAGCAGGCCGCCAACCTCGAAGAAACGGCTGCGTCGATGGAGGAACTGACCTCCACCGTGCGCCAGAACGCCGAGTCGGCACGCCAGGCCAACCAGCTCGCCATCGGCGCGGCCTCGGTAGCCTCGCAGGGCGGCGAAGTGGTCAGCCAGGTGGTTACCACCATGACCCAGATCGAGCAGTCCTCGCGCAAGATCGCCGAGATCATCTCGGTCATCGACGGCATCGCCTTCCAGACCAACATCCTGGCCTTGAATGCAGCGGTGGAAGCCGCACGCGCCGGCGAACAGGGCCGCGGCTTTGCCGTCGTCGCCTCGGAAGTGCGTACGCTTGCACAGCGTTCGGCGGGTGCAGCCAAGGAAATCAAGGGCCTGATCGACGACTCGGTCGGCAAGGTCGCCGACGGCTCGGCCCTGGTACGCAAGGCCGGTACCACCATGGGCGAGATCGTCGCCTCGGTGCAACGCGTGACCGACATCATGGCCGAGATCTCCGCTGCCTCGCAGGAGCAGTCTGCTGGCATCGAGCAGGTCAACCAGACCATTGTGCAGATGGACGAAACCACCCAGCAGAACGCTGCGCTGGTCGAGGAAGCCACCGCGTCCGCCCGTTCGATGGAAGAGCAGGCTGCACACCTGGCAAACGTGGTGTCCGTGTTCCAGCTGGAAGAAGGCGTTGCAGTCACCGACACCACGGCTTACGTGCGTGAACCGGCACCCCGCCCTGCCGTCCAGGCAGCAGCACCGGCACCGCGTCGTCGCGCCGCGGCCGCACGCACCGCCGTAGCTGAACTGGCCGACTCGGATTGGCAAGAGTTCTAAGCAGCACGTTTCTCGGTTTTTGACGGCAACGCCATCAACCTGAGCAACTGAGCCACCCGAAATCCGATGCCAGTCCCTGGCATCGGATTTTTTTGTTTGTGGGAGCGGCGTAAGCCGCGAAGCTGACCTACCGTCGGTTGAGGCACCGCCGACGACTGTGAGCACCAATAG